>NZ_JAIQUM010000001.1 GCF_020075705.1 Metabacillus rhizolycopersici
GAGTTGGTGCTGGTGGTGTCGATGGTGAAGCCGTGCTTGTTCGAGGTTTTGTTGACGTTAAATAACTTGAACTCACATAGCCTTCTTTTCCATTTACCTTTATTTTTGACCAGCCATTTGCTTCTGAATACACTGTTACTTCGGTTCCTTTTATTAAAGTTGCCAAAACATTTGCACTCGTTGAAGTACTTGCTCGTAAGTTTAGAAATCCACTACTAATATTTACATATTTAACTGTTGTTTTAAACGCCTTTTCACTTGCAACAGTTTCAGTTTGTGTCGCAAATGCTTCTTCTTCAAATGCGACTGTAGACAATACTGCAAAACAAAAAGTAGGTAATAATACCCTTTTCATACCTTCCTCCTGACTAATAAATTTTTACTATTTTATGTATTTTCACACTCTATCAACCTATAAAAGTATGATTAAATTTATCTTATCATATATTGTAAGTAAAATTGGTAAACTTTGTTGAAATTAGGAAGAATCAATATAAAAATGAAAAATGGATGAACTCAAAATGAGTTCATCCATTTTTACTTATTTCGTTTCCTGTTCGCACGATTTTCATACATTTGTTCCAATTCATTGACAAACTGCTCATCAAATTGCTTAGAAAGTTGCTCACAAATTTGCTTAGCCAGTGTTGGGCTTGCTCCATTAGTTGAAACAGACAAGGTTAGCCTTCCCTTCTTTACCGATTTTGGAACTATTACATTTCCTTTATTCGCATTGCTAGCCACGTTCACAAGTTGATTTTCACTTGCATTTTCAGCAATCCATTCATTTACTGCTGAATCGTTGGTTGCAGCTATGATGAAAAGGGCATCTTTCAAATCTGCTAACTCTACCTTTTTTGCCTGCCAATTAAGCTTATCTGCTTTCGATAATTCCGCTATTTCTGGGACCACATCTGGACTAATTACTGTTATTCTTGCACCTTCCTCTAAAAATAGACGAAGTCTTCTGAGAGCAATCTTACCGCCCCCAACAACAAGTACGTTTTTATCTTTTACTTTAAAATGTAGTGGAAGCATCATTCAATCCTTTACGAAAAGTAAACTTATCATCCTTATTAAGAATGGCTTCGTTTACTCGTTCTAAAAATAAATCAAGCAAGATCGGGTGTGGCCCAAGATATGAACACACTTCGATGTGACGATTTCCCCAATCATATTTTTTAATTGTTTGATCGATTTCTCTTTTTAATAATCCAGTAAAAATTAAATAAGGTATCACATAAATTGATTTTTCATTCGAATGAAAAATATCCTCTATTAGTTGATCAAACTTAGGAGTTGCAGCCGTTAGAAAGCAAGGATAAACTTGTCCTAGGTTCGATTTTTTATAAAGGATCGATGAAATTTCATTTAGATCACGAACCACATCTTGATCACTACTTCCTCTTCCGACAAGGATTGCTATCGATGAAGGTTGAATTTCAGATTTTTCATTCATTTTATCTTGGAGCATATACGCTAGCTTGTTGTCGACCCCAATTGGTTTACCGTATGTTACCCTAATATCAGGATACTTCTCCATAATATGTGCTAACTCTTTCGGAATATCTCTTTTTGCATGTGATGCAGTTAAAAGAAGCAAAGGTACCACCGCAATATGTGTTGCTCCTTGCTCCACACATCTTGAAAAACTAACCTCAATTGATGGATCAGCCAATTCCAAAAAACTCACTTCTTGTATAGAAGCATGTACTTTTGGCTTTACTTTATCAATAAAATGTATCGCTTCCGTGCGAGCCTCTGGAACACGGCTACCATGACAAATATATAATACTGCTTGTTTCATATAGAAAGTACCTCTTCATGAGTATCTTCCATTAACAATTCCTCATACCAGCTAAGCTTATCCCTTAATCTTACAACCTCACCAACAATAATCATACTAGGATTGGAAATATTTTGTTCATTTACTCGATCATAGATATTCTCCAGTGTACCGGTAACAGTTCTTTGGACATCTGTCGTACCCCAGTGAATAACTGCTACTGGAGTGTTCGGATCCTTACCATACTTCACAAGCATTTGTTGAATATACGGGAGATTGCTTACACCCATATAGATCGCTAATGTGTCAATTCCATTTGCTAACGATTCCCATTTGGTTTCTTCGTCAGCACCTTCCCTCCGATGACCTGTTACGAAGGCTACACTTGCACTTAAGTCACGATGTGTGACAGGAATACCAGCATATGCAGATGCTGCTACTCCTGCTGTTACACCTGGTACAATTTCATAGGGGATCTTGTTTATAGCCAAGGCTTCAGCTTCTTCTCCACCCCGGCCAAATATGAATGGGTCTCCACCTTTAAGCCTTGTTACAATTTTGCCATTCTTCGCATACTTGACTAAAAAATGATTAATCGTTTCTTGCTTCATCATATGAAAGTTTGGCAATTTCCCACAATAAATTAAGTCACAATCTTTTTTCGCATGTTTTAAAATCTCTTTATTTACTAATCGATCGTAAAGAATCACATCGGCTTTTTGGATACATTTTAACGCCTTGATTGTCAATAAATCTTCATCGCCAGGGCCTGCTCCTACTAGAAAAACCTTCGCCATCGACTTCGCCCCCCTTCTCTATTTTTTGCTATGTTCTAAAAACTATGCCACGCTCGAATATCATTAGGAAAGTTCCTTAATTAATCCCTTATTAACTAAAAAATTAACTATTTGTTTAATA
The DNA here is from genome assembly GCF_020075705.1 of Metabacillus rhizolycopersici. The sequence continues at coordinate 2,705 of NZ_JAIQUM010000001.1, forward strand.
GATTCTTCAACTGTTTGTGTTTCTGTATCTACTATTATAGCAGGATTTACTGGTTCCTCATACGGAGAATCAATTCCAGTGAAATGTTTTATTTCATTGTTTCGAGCTTTTTTATACAACCCTTTTGGATCGCGGACTTCACACTCATCTAATGAACATTTCACATATACTTCAAAAAATTCATTATCTGAAAGAATGTCTTTCACTTGTTGTCTATCTTCACGAAACGGTGAAATAAATGCAGTTAAAACGATTTGACCACTATCAACAAATAGCTTTGATACTTCACCAATACGACGGATGTTTTCTTTACGGTCTTCATCAGTAAAACCTAAGTCTTTATTTAAACCATGTCTGATATTATCTCCATCAAGTACATATGTTTGAATGTCAGCTTCAAAGAAATATCTTGCAAGTGCATTTGCTAATGTTGATTTCCCTGATCCTGAAAGGCCTGTAAACCATAACACATAGCTTTGATAGTTATTTTTCGTTCTTCTCTCTTCTTTTGTAACAGAAGTATCGTGCCACACGATATTATTCGTCGCCATAACTATGACCTCCTTATGAGTTAACTGTTTCTTTCATCCCTCTAATTAACACTTCGACAACTTCCTTACGACTAAACGTACTTGGAGGTAATTCCCCGTTACGAAGCATTTCTCGAACCTTTGTACCAGATAAAATCACGCGATCCTCTTTACCATGTGGGCATGTTTTTGAAGATGCCATTGCTTCACATTTTGTGCAATAAAAGCTATGTTCAAAAAACATAGGTGTAATTCCTAGTTCATCAGCTGTAAAGTTTGAGAAAATTTCCTGTGCATCGTACGTACCATAATAATCACCAACACCCGCATGGTCTCTTCCGACAATGAAATGTGTACAGCCGTAGTTTTTACGAACCATTGCATGAAAGATTGCTTCTCGTGGTCCTGCATAACGCATTGCAGCAGGAAATACTGCAAGATGAACTCGGTCTTCTGGGTAATAATTTTCCAATAAAATTTCATAGCTTTCCATCCGAATATGTGCTGGAATATCATCAGACTTTGTTTCCCCAACGAGTGGATTTAAGAATAATCCATCAACAGTTTCTAAAGCTGTTTTTTGGATATATTCATGTGCACGGTGAACTGGATTTCGCGTTTGGAATCCAACGATTGTTTTCCAATTTAGCTCTGCAAATTTCGCTCTTGATTCTTTTGGATCAAAATAGTAATCTGCAAATTTCTTTTCTGGACGATGAACTAGTGTTATCTCGCCACCAACATACACATCACCGCGCTCAAACATTTTCTTCACACCTGGATGCGCAAGGTCATCTGTACGATATACATTTACTGCCTCTTTTTGCTTATCAGGTGTGAAAATATCTGCTACAATGATTGTCCCATATGTAACATTGTCTGCTACAAGTCGAACCTCTTCACCGATCGATAAAGTTGAAGCTTTTTCCTCTGTTACAGGTAAAGTAATCGGTATGCTCCAAACAGAACCATTTTTCAATTTCATATTTTCGACAACAGATTCATAATCTTCTTTTGTTAAAAAGCCTTCAATTGGACTATACGCACCAATCGCGATTAACTCTAAATCACTTAATGCGATTGCATCAAGTTCAATTTCCTTTTGAATATGTGAAACATTTGCCCCTAAAGTTAATTTTTGAATTAATGTTCCCCCATGTGGAAGTAAGCTCATCTATATTTCCTCCTAATCTTATAAATACACTAAATGAAATAGGAATTAAAATTAAATTCCCCCACCCTCTTCGTGCACTACACGTCTTTCTTGTTTACTTACCTTCATTAAATAAAGTGCGCCGATTGTCGCTAGTAAAAGACTACCTAAAACAATAATCGTATAGAGGTCTGTTTCGATAAACAACTTAACTAATGTATATGACATTGTTAGCGATATTAACGGGGAAATCATCCAAACCATTAACATCTTTTTTACGATTTTTTGTTGGAGCACATTTGTGCCTGATTTGGCAATTCCAATACCTAATATAGAAGAGGTTGTAATTTGCGTAAGTGGCACTGGGATTCCAAAAATCGATGCAATCGTTACGAGTGTTGCACCTGTACCTGAAATGAGTATTCCTTCGATTTTAGAAAAACTTGTAATCTTCTTACCGTTTGTCTCAAGCACACGACGGCCTAAGGTAAGTGCACCTAGTGCAACAAAAATGCCACCATATAACGTTCCATTGGAAACAGTCATAAGTCCAGCGCTCACTAACGGACCAACTGCATTTGCCACGTTATTCATTCCTGCTGAGAATGCTTCAAAAAAACCCGCAAACACAAGTAGATAGGTAATAACCTTCCCTTGGAATGAATACTTTTCTGATAACTTTAAAGAATGAAATACTTTAATAAAAATAAAGGCAATGACAAAGGCAACAATTGGTACGATTACCCAAAACATAACAATCCATAATAAATTGTTCACATATAAAGTTTGATAGGCAATACCTATACCAACTACTGAACCGACCGTTACCTCACTCGTCGAAAGAGGTATTCCTAATAAATTTGCTAAAAAAAGCGAAAAAGTTGCTGAAAAGAGGATGATAACAACAATTTTGATTGACATAAGTGACGGTGGAATGATTCCTGAACTTATCGTTTTGACAACTTCTCCTCCGCCGATTACTGCTCCTAAAATAACCCCTATCGCACATAAAATCAAGGCATTTCTAGGTCGTAAAATCGCCCCTGATCCATAAGCAACTCCCATCGAAGCAGCAGCCCCACTTGCACCAATATTCATCGCAAAGAAGAAACTAATGACAATTGCAACAATTTCAAACATCGATTCTCCCCCTTATTGATGGAGGCCACATTCTGTTTTCCCTTGCCCAGACCATCTGCCAGATCTTAAATCATTTTCATCAATAGCAGGCTTTGTGCAATGAAAACAACCGATGCTTGGATATCCTCTGTCATGTAAAGGATTATAGATTAAGTCATTTTTATGAACGTATCTCCAAACATCCTTCCACGTCCAATGAATTAGTGGGCACACCTTGACAGAATGAAAGCGTTCATCCTTATTTATAAAATTCACATGTTTTCTCGTTTCTGATTGTTCACGTCTTAATCCAGAAATCCATGCTGCACTTCCTTGTAAAGTTTCGTTTAAAGGTATGATTTTTCGGATGTCACAGCATTTATTTGGAGCTGTTTCCCAAAGCTTATCACCAAATGTTTTAGCTTGCTCTTCCAACGTAAGCTTTGGTTTTTTTAATTCAATATTTAGTGCAGGATATTTCCCCTTCACTTTATCGATTAACTCATACGTTTCTTTAAAATGAACATCCGTATCTAAAAAAACAATTTTCGCATCAGGCTTTACTTTCGAAATTAAATCGATTAAAACAATCCCTTCAATTCCAAAGCTACATGCATAAACAACTTCTTCACCATACTCGTCATATGCCCACTTAAGAGCATTCAGTGCACCTTTATACGTATCATCTACAGCAAAATCTTCAATCGAATCAGTCCAACTATCATAAGTTAGCAAAATACTCACCTCTTTCTTTTGGAGTAGAAAATCCAGATTAAAACCCATTTATTCGCAGGTTAATAGTCGGAATAACCCCCATAATGAACCTTTTAGTTTGAATTTAAAACTGAATTCTTTTTAGGATAAACTAAAATATTGCCAAAAAATTGCGATTTACAACCAAACCCCTCGGTTCATTTAACTTGATCCTAGTTCAGGTAAATGCCTCCATACTCAATGACGACCAGTCCCCTTCTTTTACTAAATTGGTGACAATTTCACTGAAACTAGAACTGTATCTGTTAGTGTGCTTCAGAGTTTCTCAAGGTTTTTCCTTTCACATTTCTTGACTTATATTTCGCTATTAATTCAAAATTTTAACACAATTCGACCAAAAGTCAACCCGACTTTGCTTATAGGATTAATTATTTTTTAATTCTATAATTACCAAATTATACAACTAATTCCTACTTTATTTATTGAGCTTTTCACATGTTATACATATTCAGTTTTTTTAAAATGGTACGCGATTCTTTACAAATCCCTTTAGCAAATGAAACTAGAGGAATTATTTCGTTCCTCTCTCGTAAACTAGTACTATTGTGAAAGAATTTAAGGGGGTGATGAGATGGGAACATTTCTCATACATATTTTTGGAATCATTTGTGAATTTTATCTATTTTGTCTTTGTATGACCCATGTATTCATTGATAAGCCTAACAAGGTTTTACTATTTGAATTAAAAACGATGAAAAGTTCCTACCTATTTGCCTTACTCGGAATTGGCATGTGGAGTGCATTAGAAAAAGTAAAAATTCCGGACAAGTGGTTTTATCCTGTATATATAGGATGCTTCTTGTCAGTAGCAATCATTTCCTTCGTAATACTGGCTACTAATTTACCGCACCTTAACGTGAAGTAATTTTCTCCTTTCTATCAGTTTCAGACAAGAGTCCCCCTTCCTCAAGGAATGTGAAGGGCGTAGCCCAATGAGTAGGGAGGGGGTGAATTGCCTTTTTATGTAGAGAAACATTCGTTCGCATGGTGCAATATTCCTGTACAGATTGTTCATTGACAACTGAACATAGAAGGTTGTGGAAGAAAAAAAAGCTCTTTCACGTAAAATGTTCAAGCCAAATATAACAGCCGAGGCATACAATTGTGTGAACCCAATAAGCTGTAAAAGAAGTCGCAGCGGCAAGACCAATGGGATAGAGGGGTTGGGGGTTTATCGCACACCATTGTGTCAACTCCACTAACGTTAAGCGTTCAGAAATGTTCGATACATTAGAAACCCCCACTTCAAATTTTCGTTAGAAATTAAGTGGCGGGAGTATTCATCAATTGATAAAGAATCGTTAGGAATATGTGGTCTCGTGAAATCTTTATTTCAGTAGCAATTGAGGACCTTTTATTACAGTAATTACCTTTGGTTACCCGTTATCGTATTTTAGCGACGGTATCGAGCACATATTTGGGACTCTTTCGTTACCATTTTCTCTCTTTAGCAGCAGTATCGGGCACATTTACGACTCTTTCGTTACCGTTTTCTCTCTTTTCGGTGGTTTTCGGATACATTGGAATTGGCACAAATAATTGCATAGTATTTTTATAAGACAACAAACATCATTTTGATTAACAGCCTTTAAAATTTTTGCAATATAATAAATGTCAATATATCCGATAATCCTTCATAAATAACAAAAAGACGTATGTCAATTCACACGTCTTTTTGTTAGGAACCCTTTGTATTTTTTGAAAGTGGCTTCCCTTGTATGTAATGTTGACTTTACGTAATTTATCCGAAACAATTAATCTTGCTTATAATATGTCTAGTTTGCTAACCAAGCCTCTGATGAAGGATTCTCTCTCCACATTTTGAGCTTGTTAAGATCTTGCTCACTTACATAGCCCTCTTTAGCAGCTACTTCAATTAATGTATCATAATCACATAATGATTTTGAAGCAACATTTGCCTCTTTTAGCTTTTCTTCGCCAGCTGCAAGGCCGTAAGTGAAAATGGAGACGATGCCGAGTACATCACACCCTGCTGCACGAAGCGCGTCTACTGCTGTAATAGCACTTCCTCCAGTTGAGATAAGATCTTCAATTACAACGACCTTTTGGTTTTCTTTTACTTGACCTTCAATTTGATTGCCTTTTCCGTGTCCTTTTGCTTTGCTTCGTACATAACACATTGGCAAATTTAATTTGTCACTCACCCAAGCCGCATGTGGAATCCCTGCTGTAGCTGTACCTGCAATAACATCAACGTCAGAGAAGTGTTCTTTGATTAAACTTGAAAGACCTTCTGCTATTTGAGTGCGAATGTCCGGATAGGATAATGTTAAGCGATTATCACAATAGATTGGTGACTTCATTCCGCTTGACCATGTAAATGGTTCATTTGGTTGTAGATAGACCGCCTTGATTTCTAATAGATGTTTTGCAATTGTTTGTTTCATTCTACTGTGTCCTCCCAAGCTTTTTTCACATTCATATATGCTTCATATGGATTTGCCTGCTTCGTAATACTGCGACCAACAACGATTGCAGTCGAACCAAGACGACGGGCTTGTTCAGGAGTTGCAATTCGCGTTTGATCATCTGCAGAATCGTCCTTCATTCGGATTCCTGGTGTAACCGTAATAAACGACACTCCGAGATTTTCATTTAGTACTTCAACTTCATGTGTTGAACAAACAACACCATCTAAGCCACTTTCTTTAGCTATTTTAGCATAATGAAGTACAACATGATCTAAATTTTCGTTTATTAAAAGTTCGTCTTCCACCATTTCTTGTGATGTACTTGTCAGCTGCGTTACTGCAATACATGCTGGACGCTGTTTTCCTTCTGGTGTTCCCGCCTCTAAGCCTTCAATCGCAGCTGCCATCATTTTTTTACCACCTGCTGCGTGAACATTGACAAGATCAACTTCTAATTTAGCCAAACCACGCATTGCTTGTTTGACCGTATTTGGAATATCGTGCAGTTTCAAATCAAGAAAAATAGCATGACCGAGTTGTTTAATATGTGAAATAATCGCTGGGCCTTCTTGATAAAAAAGCTCCATTCCTACTTTCACAAACAATTTTTCATCATGAAAATGATTTAAAAAATCATCAACTTCTGTACGATCCTTAAAATCAAGGGCAATGATAAGAGGTCTTTCAATCATTATTTCCAACTCCTTCCGATACATTCTGTAACATGCTGAAATCCAAGTTCTTTTAATCTGCTAGGTAGTTGGTCAATAATTTCTGGACAGACAAATGGGTTGACAAAATTTGCTGTCCCTACAGCAACAGCACTTGCACCAGCATATAAAAACTCAATCACATCGTCGACTGATTGAACGCCGCCCATCCCAATAATTGGAATATTCACAACCTGGCTTACTTCATAAATCATTCTAATCGCAACAGGTTTAATCGCTGGACCTGATAACCCACCCGTTTTATTTGCAATAACAGGTTTACCTGTTTTTATGTCAAGTCTCATTCCAATCAGTGTATTAATCATTGTTAAACCATCAGCACCAGCTTGTTCAATTGCTTTTGCCATATCAACTATATTTGCAACATTTGGTGAAAGCTTTACATAAACAGGTACTGCTGATACCTCTTTTACAGCTCTAGTCAATTCAGCAGCAACTTCTGGAATTGTTCCGAACGCAATCCCTCCTGTTTTAACATTTGGGCAAGAAATATTTAATTCAAGCGCATGAACATTTTTCGACTGACTGATTTTTTCGGCGACAAATACATAGTCATCAATTTGTGAACCGGCGACATTTGCGATAATAGGTACATCAAATTGTTCAAGCCAGACAAGCTCTTCAGAGACTACTTTTTCAACTCCTGGGTTTTGGAGCCCAATTGCATTAAGCATCCCTGCTTCGGTTTCCGCTACACGTGGAGTTGGATTTCCAAACCGCGGTTCCTGCGTGCTCGCTTTAATCATGATGGAACCAAGCTTACTTAAATCATAAAACTTACTATATTCTCTTCCAAAACCAAAACAACCGGATGCTGGCATAATCGGATTTTTTAGTGATAATCCAGGTAATTCAACTTGTAACATGATTATAAAACCACCTCTCCGGCCTTGAACACAGGACCATCACTACATACTTTTTTATAGCTTGTACCAGTTGGATCATCTCCTGTGTGACAAACACAAGCAAAGCAAGCACCAATGCCACATCCCATTCTTTCCTCAAGCGATAAAAATAATGGTTTATGTCCATGTAGCTTTTCTAGCGCTCTTAACATTGGTGTTGGACCACACGTATACATTGTATCAAATTGAAGCTCATGATCTTTTATTGCATTCGTTACAAAGCCTTGATATCCATAGGATCCATCATCTGTCGTAATAATTGTCTTTCCGAGCGCAGAAAATTCCTGCTCCAAAAATACGGCACTTTTCGTTTGAAATCCTAATACATGCTGAACATGAACACCTTTAGCAACTAGTTGAGTCGATAATTCTAGTAATGGTGGAACACCAATACCACCACCAACTAATAACGCTGTTTGCCCACTTTCGATTTCACTAACTGGAAATCCATTTCCCAATGGTCCTAAAACATCGACAAACTCATCAACTTTCTTTTTAGAGAGGAGCTGTGTTCCAGCTCCCTCTGCTCTGTAGATCATCGTGAATTGTTTTTTTTCTTGATTAATTTCAGATATACTAATTGGTCTTCTAAGTAATGGTGTCGTACCTTCAGATACCTTTAGATGAACAAATTGACCAGGGTTTCCCATTAACGCTACAAGATTACCTTGTAGCGTTAGTTGAAAAATGTGGTTAGCGATTTCTTGATGTGCCGTAACGGTCATCATTTCTTTTTTCATTATGTTAAGCTCACCTCAAGATTTTCTTTTTTCTTAGGCATTGTGTCTGTTGAGAAATTCATTGATTCAAGAACTCGTAAGATTGCATCTGCTGTGTCTAATGATGTTAAACATGGAATGCCATTTTCAACTGATTCACGGCGAATTTTAAAACCGTCTCTTGCAGGTTGTTTACCTTTTGTTAGAGTGTTAATAACAAACTGTGCTTCACCTTTGCGAATGACATCCAATAAATTTGGTTCTTCAGCACCAATTTTATTGACAACTTTCGCTGGAATATTGAATGATTTTAAATAATCCGCTGTTCCAGTCGTTGCTAGAATTTGATAGCCAATATGATGGAATCTTCTTGCAATTTCTAGTCCCTCTTCTTTATCTTTATCCGCAACCGTAAGGAGAACTGAACCATGTTTTTTAATTTGAATTCCTGATGCGACTAATGCTTTGTAAAGAGCTTTTTCTAACGTTATATCTTTACCCATAACCTCACCAGTTGATTTCATTTCAGGTCCTAATGTGATATCAACATTACGAAGCTTTGCAAATGAGAACACAGGTGCTTTTACAAATACACCTTCCCTTTCAGGATATAGGCCAGTTTCATAACCTAACTCTTCAAGTTTTGCATCTAAGATTACTTTTGTGGCTAGATTCGCCATTGGGATACCAGTAATCTTACTTAAAAATGGTACCGTTCTGCTTGAACGTGGGTTTACTTCAAGTACGTAAACTTCACCTTTAGATAATACAAATTGAATATTTAAAAGTCCAATAATATTTAACCCTTTTGCTAATTTAATTGTATAATCAACGATTTTATTCTTTATTTCTTCAGATAAAGATTGTGGCGGATACACAGCAATCGAGTCACCAGAATGCACACCAGCGCGTTCAATATGCTCCATAATCCCCGGAATCAGAACAGTATCTCCATCAGAAATTGCATCCACCTCAATTTCTTTCCCTGTTAAATATTTATCGATTAACACAGGATGCTGTGGGTTGATTTTTACGGCATTTTCCATGTAGTGTAAAAGTTCTGATTCTTGGTACACGATCTCCATTGCACGACCACCTAATACGTATGATGGGCGTACTAATACTGGATAGCCAATTTTGTTGGCGATTTTTATCGCTTGCTCTACAGACGTTGCCGTTTTTCCAAGTGGCTGTGGTACTCCCAATGTTTCAAGCGTTTGCTCGAATTTATCACGATCTTCGGCACGATCAAGATCTTCAAGAGTAGTTCCAAGAATTTTAACGCCCCTAGCTTGCAACTCACTCGCTAGATTTATCGCCGTTTGTCCACCGAATTGAACGACTACACCTTTTGGTTTTTCTAAATCGATGATGTGCATGACATCTTCAACCGTTAATGGCTCAAAATATAACTTATCAGAAATACTGAAGTCAGTTGAGACAGTTTCTGGATTGTTGTTGATAATAATTGCTTCATATCCTGCTTCCTTAATCGCCCACACCGAATGAACCGTTGCGTAATCAAACTCTACACCTTGACCAATTCGGATTGGTCCTGATCCTAATACAATGACGCTTTCTCTATCAGTTACGATTGATTCATTTTCATCTTCGAACGTACCATAGAAATATGGTGTTGCTGATTCGAATTCTGCTGCACATGTATCAACCATTTTGTATACAGGTATAATATTTGCTTGCTTTCTAAGATCGTATACTTCACGCTCTTTCGTGTTCCAAAGGTTGGCAATTTCACTATCTGCAAATCCCATTTCCTTCGCTTTTTGTAAAGTTGTTAGTTCATAAGGATTTTCTTTAATCGTTTTCTCAAACGTGATAATTTTTTCAATTTTCATTAGGAAGAACAAATCAATTTTGCTCCACTCATGAATCGTTTCTTTTGTCACACCTCTTCTTAGTGCTTCTGCGATATAAAATAATCGTTCGTCCCCTGCTTTACGAATTCGTTTTTCAATCAATTCATCTGTGAAGGTTTGTGCATCTTTAAGACGTAAATAATCAACATCTGATTCTAGTGAACGCACCGCTTTAAGGAATGATTCTTCAAGTGTACGGCCGATTGCCATAACTTCTCCGGTTGCCTTCATTTGCGTACCTAAATGACGATTCCCTGACTCAAACTTATCAAAAGGCCAACGAGGAATTTTTGATACGATGTAATCAAGTGCAGGCTCAAAACATGCATACGTTTTTCCTGTAACAGGGTTTTCCATTTCATCTAATGTCAATCCAACCGCTATTTTCGCTGCAAGCTTTGCAATTGGATAGCCAGTTGCTTTTGAAGCTAACGCTGAAGAACGACTTACACGAGGATTTACCTCAATGATGTAATATTGAAAACTATTTGGATCAAGAGCGAGCTGAACATTACAGCCACCTTCAATTTTTAAAGCACGGATAATTTTTAACGATACATTACGTAGCATTTGGTATTCCCGATCACTTAAGGTTTGACTCGGTGCAAAAACGATGGAATCACCCGTATGCACACCTACTGGATCAAAGTTTTCCATATTACATACGACGATGGCATGGTCGCTAGAATCACGCATAACTTCATATTCAATCTCTTTAAATCCAGCAATGCTTTTTTCTAGGAGACATTGTGTAACTGGGCTGTTTTTCAAACCACTTGTCACAATTTCAATTAGCTCTTCTTCGTTTTCACATATTCCACCACCAGTTCCACCTAATGTGTAAGCTGGTCTAACGATGACTGGGTAACCAATTTGCTCAACAAAAGCAAATGCCTCTTCTAGGTTGTGAATAATATCACTTTCAGGTACTGGCTCATTTAATTCATTCATTAATGTTTTGAAAAGATCGCGGTCCTCAGCTTTCCTAATAGCAGAAAGCTTCGTTCCAAGAATTTCAACACCACATTCTTCTAAAACACCTGATTCAGCAAGCTCAACAGCCAAATTTAGACCTGTTTGGCCTCCAAGTGTAGGAACTAGGGCATCTGGGCGCTCTTTTCTGATAATATTACTTAAAAATTCAACAGTAAGGGGCTCGATATAAACTTTGTCGGCAATTTCCGTATCGGTCATAATTGTTGCTGGGTTTGAGTTGACTAACACAACTTCATATCCCTCTTCTTTAAGAGCGATACATGCTTGTGTTCCTGCATAGTCAAATTCTGCTGCTTGACCAATGACGATTGGACCTGAACCGATAACTAAAATTTTATTAATGTCTGTACGTTTTGGCATTATAGAACCCCTTCTTTCTTGTTAACTCTAATCATATCTAAAAACTGATCGAATAATCCGTTCGCATCCTCTGGACCAGGTGAAGCCTCTGGATGATATTGCACTGTAAATGCCGGAGCATGTTTATGTTTTAAACCTTCTACTGTTCCATCATTTAACGCTACATGAGTAATTTCTAATTCGGTCTTTTCAATTGATTCCTCATTTACTGTATAACCATGATTTTGAGATGTGATATCGACTCTACCTGTACTAAGTTCTTTTACAGGATGGTTTGAGCCACGGTGTCCAAATTTCATTTTTTCCGTGTTAGCTCCACAAGCTAGCGCAAATAATTGATGGCCTAAACAAATTCCAAACAACGGAATTTCCCCAATAATACCTTTTAACATTTCAATTGCTTCAGGTACATCCTTTGGATCTCCAGGACCGTTAGAAAGCATAATTCCATCAGGTTTTAGCTGTAAGATTTCTTCCGCTGTCACAGTATGAGGAACAACAACGATATCGCAATTGCGTTTATTTAATTCTCTTAAAATACCGTGCTTCATCCCATAATCAACTAAAACAACACGGTAACCCCGGCCAGGACTTGGATAAGCAGTCTTTGTTGAAACAACCTCAACTTGATTTGTTGGTAATTCCATTCCTTTAAGCTTAACTATAATTTCTTCAGGATTTGCATCCGCAGAACAAATTGCCCCTTTCAAGGTTCCATGCATTCTTATAATCCTTGTTAATTTACGAGTATCGATTCCTGCTATTCCTGGAATGTTTTTCATTTTAAAATATTCATCGATAGAATAATCATTTCTCCAGTTTGAAGGGAAATCGCAGTATTCTTTTACGACAAACCCATTAATAAAAGGTGTGATTGATTCAAAATCGTCGCGATTAATTCCGTAATTCCCAATTAATGGATATGTTAATGTCACGATCTGACCACAATATGACGGATCTGAAAGAAGTTCTTGATAACCTGTCATTCCTGTATTAAATACAACTTCTCCTACTTTTTCTTCGTCACTTCCGAATGCTTCCCCTAAGAATATTGTTCCATCTTCTAAAATTAACTGTCTTTTCATTCTGTGATGCCTCCTTCTTTACTCCAAACAATCTTTCCGTTTACGATTGTCAGTGTTGGCCAGCCTTTACAAGCCCAGTCTGTAAATGGTGTATTTTTCCCTTTTGATAAGAACGTTTCTGGATCAATTTTTGTTTCTGTTTCTAAATCAACAACGGTTAAATCCGCACGCTCGCCTACTTGTAATTTTCCACCTATTAAACCAAATGCTTTTGCTGGTTCAATTGTTAAAAAATCGATAAGTTGTTTAAGTGTTAGTTTTTCAGTTAGAACTAAGTGTGTATAAAGCAATGGAAATGCCGTTTCTAATCCAACGATGCCAAATGGCGCTAACTGCATACCCTTATCTTTTTCCTCTATGGCATGTGGAGCATGGTCTGTTGCGATAAAATCAATTGTTCCGTCAAGTAAACCTTCTATTAACGCTGCTTGATCTGCTTTCCCTCTTAAAGGCGGGTTCATTTTATAGTTTGTATCTAGACCTGGAATATCATCTTCACATAATAATAAATGATGTGGTGTGACCTCAGCTGTGACGTTAATACCAGCTCGTTTCGCATCTCTCACTACACGTACAGATTCCTTCGTGCTAATATGACAAACATGGTAATGGCATCCTGCTGCTTCAGCCAGTAGGATATCCCTTGCAATATGTACAGACTCACAGACTGAAGGAATTCCATTGATCCCTTGTTCTTTTGAAAATTCACCTTCATGGACTGAACCATTATTAATTAATGTATTTTCTTCACAATGGGCTACAATCGCTGCGCCAATCGCTGCTGCTTGTTTCATCGCTTCTAACATTTTACCCGCAGATTGAACGCCTACACCATCATCAGTAAATGCAAATGCACCAGCTTCTTTTAATGCTTGAAAGTTTGTTAATTCTTCACCAAGCTGATTCGTTGTAATCGAGGCATATGGTAAGACATTAACAACCGCTGTTTCTTTAATACGATTTTGGAGCCATTCCATTTGTTCCTTTGTGTCAGGAACTGGACGCGTATTTGGCATCGGTGCGATTGTTGTAAACCCGCCTTTAGCTGCACTCTGGGTTCCAGTTGCAATCGTCTCCTTATGCTCGCCACCAGGCTCTCTTAAATGTACGTGTAAATCAATAAATCCAGAAGAAACAAGCTGTCCATCAATCGAAATTACATCGCACCCATCAGTTGAAAGAATTTCCCCCATTTCCTTAATTGTTCCGTTTTCTACTTTTATATCTGCCTGTTTCAGCTCACCTAACTCATCAACTATAAATCCGTTTTTAAGAATAAATGCCATGTTTAATTACCTCCTGATTTTGTTCGGTTTGTTGTAAAACTTTCTTTAATACTGCCATTCGAATGAAAACGCCATTTTCCATTTGTTTAAAAATCCGTGAGCGCTCGCACTCGATTAAGTCGCCGTCAATTTCAACCCCTCGATTGACTGGAGCAGGATGCATAATGATTGCATCTTTTTTCATTCGTTTTTCTCTTTCTTTTGTCAGTCCATATTCGTTCAAGTAATTTTCAGCATTTGTTTTCTGATCGTGTCTTTCATGCTGAATTCGAAGCAGCATGACGACATCTGATTTTTCAATTGCTTCTTCAACGTCTACATACGTTCCAACTGGATTTAGAGAATCCTGCCACTCTGGAGGACCCGAGAACAAGACGGTTGCACCAAGTCTTGTAAGCACCTCAGCATTTGAACGCGCAACACGACTATGTCTTACATCACCATGTATAGAGACCGTCAATCCTTGAAATCCACCGAATTCTTGTTTCATTGTTAATAAGTCCAGGAGTGATTGTGTTGGATGGTGACCGCAGCCATCACCTGCATTAATAATTGGTATCGATACCTTATCAATCAAATCCTCAAAATAGTGATCTTCTTGGTGTCTGATGACAACAGCATTGGCACCAATAGATTCTAACGTTTTCACTGTATCATATAACGTTTCACCTTTTTGAACACTTGATTGTTCAGCTGTAAAATTCAGCACTTGAAGGCCTAATTTTTTCTCCGCAACTTCAAAGCTGAATCGTGTTCTTGTACTTGGTTCAAAGAAAAGATTTGAGACAAACCTCATATCTGATGGTATCCAACCTTTACCTAGTCTATACTGCTCAGCATCTTCTAGTATCGATTGAATTTCCTCTATTGTAAGCTGGTTCATTGTGAGTAAGTTTGTCATCCATTAACCACTCCTTTAAATTCCTTTTTATTAAAAAAACACCCTAATTAGTAATAATCAGGGTGTTTAATGGTAGAGCAAAGATTAGGTATTAGAATACCTAATCTTTGCCTTACACCCTTTCAAGCCTCTCTGGACTTTTATTAAAAGATTTAAGCAAATCTTATTTACTTGTTAACTGATTTCTTTTTCATTTGGTAAAACAAGGTTTAAGATGATTCCAATGATTGCTGCTAATGCCATACCGTGTAAATCAAAATTACCAACCTTAAGTGTAGCTTCTCCAATTCCGATAACTAAGATTACTGATGAAATGATTAGATTGCGTTTATTTCCTAAGTCAATATTGTTATCAATCATCATTCTAAGACCTGATGATGCGATAATTCCGAATAGGAGGATGGATACACCACCCATAACTGGTGTTGGAATCGTACTAATAAATGCTGATATTTTTCCAATGAATCCAAAGATAACCGCTAAAACTGCTGCACCTGAAAGAACATACACACTATAAACTCTTGTTATTGCTAATACGCCGATGTTTTCACCATACGTCGTATTTGGCGGGCCTCCTATTAGTGCAGCGATCATAGATGCAACACCGTCACCTAATAGAGATCGGTGTAGACCAGGCTTTTCAATATAGTCTCTTCCTACAATCTTTCCTAATACTAACTGATGTCCGATATGTTCTGAAATGGTGACGACAACTACTGGTACCATCAATAAGATAATCTCAAGCGATATCGAAGGTGAATAATCGACAAATGGAATAATGAATTCAGGCATTTGAAATAAAGGAGCAGCTATTACAGTTGAAAAATCAATAATGCCAATTGCTAATGAATAAATATAGCCTCCTGCAATCCCAATTAGTACAGGTATTAGGTTGAAAAATCCCTTTAAAAAGATTGAGCATAGGATCGTGATTAACAATGTGATTAATGCTACTGAAAAGTACTGTAAACTATATTCTTCCCCATTCAACGTTGCCATATCTACGGCTGTACCTGCGAGACCTAGACCGATAACAATTATTACCGGACCAACAACGACTGGTGGAAGGATTTTCATAATCCATTTATGACCTGTACCCTTAATAATTAATGCAACAATTCCATAAACCAGACCTACTATGAAGCTACCTACCATCGCTGCCCCAGGACCACCCGCGGCCTTTGCGACGATGATCGGAGTAATAAAGGCAAACGATGATCCGAGGTAAGCTGGTACTTGCCCTTTTGTTATGACTAAGAATGCAATTGTTCCTAGACCACTGGAGATAAGTGCAACTGCTGGATCTAATCCGACAAGAAATGGTACTAATATTGTTGCTCCAAACATCGCGAATAAGTGCTGAAAGCTTAATGTTAACCACGTCAATGGTTTCGGTGTATCATTTATATCTAGTATGATTTGTTCTTTTTTCATGTTAGATCCTCCGTTATGATGCTCCTGTTAGTTAAGTGTGCATGTGTGTGGAGTTTTTTCGTCCAACTGTAGGATGTTTAATTGTACCTATCCACCTTATACTAGTAGTTTCCCCTACTTACGCTTCTTTGATTACGTTTAGATTGCATAGAGGGAGCACGACTCTGGATAGATTGAAACCTCCATCAGTTAGGGGGTTACTGCCCGATAATCTCCATTAAATGTAAAAAACCTCTTTGCCAATTATGCCGCAAAGAGGTACATGAAGACTGTCAATCGCATCACGATTGAGCCTTTATGTTACCCTTTGCAGCCTCTCTGGACTATTCTTAAAAGGTACTATTCTTTTTCGTATATTGTTACTTGATCTTGACCGTCTGCTTCTTGAAGTTCAACAACTATTTTTTCTGAACTCGATGTTGGAATGTTTTTTCCGACATAGTCAGCGCGTATTGGTAACTCACGGTGTCCTCTGTCAACTAAGACTGCTAACTGGATATTTGCTGGCCTACCAATATCAACTAGGGCGTCCATTGCTGCTCTCACTGTTCTTCCTGTATATAAAACATCATCTACTAAAATAACTTTTTGATTTGTTACATCAACAGGGATATCTGAACCTTTTACAAGTGGTTCTTGATCGTTAGTTTTTTTGGACAGATCGTCACGATATAAAGTAATATCAAGTTCACCGATTGCAATTTGTTTTCCCTCAATTTGTTCAATACGTTCTGCAAGTCTTTGAGCTAAATGGATACCACGAGTCTTAATTCCAACTAGCACACTGTTTTCAATTCCTTTATTTCTTTCAATGATTTCATGAGCAATTCTTGTCAATGCCCGACGTATTGCTTGCTCATCTAATACAACTGCTTTTTGTGACATAATTGAATCTCCCTTCATGACTAGAATCTCCAACTAATTTTAGAATAAAAATTACCTTTAAAAAACGAAAAGCCCTCTCACCGATAAAGATAAGAGGGCTTACGAAGCAGACATAGTTAAAATAACATAGCATTAAAAAACTATTGTCTTATTATCCGTTTTCCTTCTCAGTCTCTCGGGACTGTGTTAAAGGTTCTAATTTAATTAAAGTAATTATGACAAACCTGTAGCATTATGTCAACGATTTTTTTTCATTTGTTCTAACACTTGCTCGAATTCCGCTGGTAAAGGAGCTTCAAACTCTAGATACTCGTTTGTCCGAGGGTGCATAAAGCCTAATACTCCAGCATGTAATGCTTGTCCGTTTAAAGGTAACGTCTTTTTCGGGCCATATTTTGGATCCCCGGCTAGCGGATAGCCAATATATTTCATATGAACACGGATTTGATGTGTTCTTCCTGTTTCAAGCTGACATTCAATAAATGTGAAATTTTCAAAACGATCTATGACATGAAAGTGTGTCACGGCATCTTTACTACTCACATTCGTAACCGTCATACTTTGACGATCAACCTTATCACGACCAATAGGCGCGTTAATTGTTCCATTATCATGTGGAATAGTACCATGAACAATTGCTTTGTATCTTCTTGTTACGGTCTTGTTAACAAGCTGTCCGACTAGTGATTCATGCGCCATATCATTTTTTGCAACCATTAGTAAGCCTGATGTATCCTTGTCAATGCGATGAACAATCCCTGGTCTTAATACACCATTAATTCCAGATAAGTCATCGCAATGTGCCATTAAGCCATTCACAAGTGTCCCATTCAAATGTCCTGGTGCTGGATGAACAACCATCCCTTTTGGTTTATTTACAACAAGAACATCCTGATCTTCATAATATATATCAAGATCCATATGTTCGGCCACTACATCTAATGGTTCTGGGTCAGGAATGGAGATAACGATTTTATCTTCAGATTGACATTTATAATTCGTCTTGATAGTCTGATCATTTACTTTAACAGAACCATCTTTTATCCAAAGCTGTACTTGTGACCGTGACCACTCTTCATTATAAGTTGATAAAAATTTGTCAATCCGTTCACCTTTAAGTTCTTCACTTACTTGTAATTCAATGATGTCCATTTATGCTTTCTCCTTCTCTTGTTTCCCTTCAAGCAACATTTGAATAAATAACAATACAACTCCCACACATAACGCAGAATCAGCAACATTAAAAATAGGAAAGTCGTATGAAAAAATGTATGTATTAATAAAGTCGACAACTTCTTTACGGAATAAACGGTCAATGAAATTACCAATTGCCCCACCTAGCATTAATCCAAGGGCAATTCCCATTACCTTATTTTCCTTCGTATATTTTTGAATATAATAGATAATTCCAATAATAACGACCGTTGTGATGATATAGAAAAACCACATTTGACCTTGCAAAATCCCCCAGGCCGCTCCTCGATTACGATGGGAAGTAATATAGATGAAATTCTCGATTACCGTTATGCTTTCTCCAAGCTCCATGTTTTTAACAATTAGCCATTTCGTCACTTGGTCAATCCCAATAATAATTACTGCAATTATGTAATAAAGCACAAACTTCCCCAACTTTCCTTTATTCTATTAGTATACTTCGATATTTATCCTTTTGAATTGTACCATATCGGAAAGAATCGCGTAAAGTTTATAAAGCGCGACATATCTTAATCTATACGGACAATTCCTGGCTAAGTTTCTAGGTTATTCTTTTGCACAAGCTAAAGTAAGCCCAAATCAACCTCCTTAAAAGAGAATTCATTTGAGCCAATAATATAGAATTGACCGTATTATTCATCTTAAAAATCACTACCTGTAATAAACGTTTCTTCATGAGTATAATCGTATTGTGGAAGAGATTTTCGTTCATATAAATCCTGAAAATAAAAATCACCTATTGTTCTAGCTGTTGGGAGTACCCTTAATTTTTCAAAAGGAATTTCTTCACCTGTATCTTCACAATACCCATAAATTCCTTTATCAATTTTCACTAAGGCTCGTTCTACATCTTGAAGTTCCTCTTTAATATGATTCATCAAAGTACTACTCTTACCTTGATGGTCTTCACAAGTCATCTCAAACAAACTGTGATCAAATAACCTTGTTCGCAGTTCTTCCTTCATCACTTGCAATTCATAGCGGATTCCATAAAATTTACTCAAGATGGACAACTCCTTATCATTCTCATGATGTAACCATAGTTTATCCCGAGGATCCGCTACTCACCCTTTTCAGATTTTTCCTTAAAAGGGTCAGACCCCTACAAAGTGTTAGCTAATTACTTAACTTTACACTCTATAGGGGTCTGACCCTCGCTCTTAACTTAGTTATTATACTGTATAGTGTTCACTAACGATTGAAGCACAACGTTGACACAATGTCGGATGTTCTGCTACTTGGCCGACTTCAGGTGTAACAATCCAACAACGTTCACATGTTTCACCTTCAGCTTGAGTGATAACGATTTTAACGGATTCGAAGCTCTGCGCATTTTCTGGGGCTGAATCATATTCACCAGCAATTTCAAATCCTGAAACAATAAATAATTGTTTTAAATCTTCTTCAACTGATTCAAGCAATACTTTTGCATCATGATTTGGATAAAGTGAAATACTTGCTGTTAATGATTTTCCAATCACTTTTTCATTACGAGCAACTTCTAGTGCTTTTAATACGTCATCTCGTAATGACATAAATGCATCCCATTTTTTCTCTAACTCATCAGCTTGTGAATATGTTTTCACTTCTGGCATATCAACTAACTGAACACTTTCTTCCTGCACAGAATCAATGTGTTCCCACACTTCATCAGCAGTATGTGGAAGAATTGGTGCAACCAATTTAACAAGTGACAATAATGTTTCATGTAGTACAGTTTGAATTGCACGTCTTTCTTGATTTTCTTTTGATTCGATATACAATACATCTTTCGCAAAATCTAAGTAGAATGCACTCAATTCAATTGTACAGAAATTATGGACAGCATGATAAATTGCTGCAAACTCATATTGATCATAAGCTTCTTTTACACGCTTTGTAAGGTTATTTAGCTTAACAAGCATATAACGATCAACATCGCGAAGGTTTTCTAAGCTTACTGTATCTGTTGCAGGATTAAAGTCCGCAAGATTTCCAAGTAGGAAACGGAATGTGTTACGAATTTTACGGTAAACCTCTGCAACTTGTTTTAAAATGGCATCCGATACTCTTACATCCGCTTGGTAATCAACAGATGCTACCCATAAGCGTAAAATATCTCCGCCTAGTTGTTTCATAACTTTCTCAGGTATAACCGTATTTCCTATTGATTTACTCATTTTTCGACCTTGACCATCAAGTGCAAAACCATGACTTAACACGCCTTTATATGGTGCTTTACCCGTCACGGCAACAGCAGTAGATAACGAAGAGTTAAACCAACCACGATATTGGTCAGATCCCTCAAGATATAAATCTGCTGGTCTTTGTAAATCATCTCGCTCTAAAAGAACCGCTTGGTGAGATGATCCAGAGTCAAACCAAACATCCATAATATCTGTCTCTTTCGTAAAGATACCATTTGGACTTCCTTCATGAGTAAAACCTTCTGGTAAAAGTTCTTTTGCCTCACGCTCGAACCAAACGTTTGATCCATGTTCACGGAATAAGTTTGAAACATGTTCAATTGTTTCATCTGTAATAATTGGCTCTCCATTTTCTGCATAAAATACTGGAATTGGTACACCCCAAGCACGTTGTCGTGAAATACACCAGTCACCACGATCACGAACCATGTTATAAAGTCTTGTTTCCCCCCAAGCTGGAACCCACTTTGTCTCTTTAATAGCCGTTAACAGATCTTCACGGAAATCTTTAATCGATGCAAACCATTGAGCTGTCGCACGGAAAATCGTCGGTTTTTTTGTTCTCCAGTCATGCGGATAAGAATGGGTAATAAATTGAAGTTTTAATAGTGCTCCTACTTCTTCTAATTTTTCAGTTATTGGCTTGTTTGCTTCATCATAAAACAATCCCTCAAAGCCTTCAGCCTCTTTTGTCATATATCCCTTTTCATCAACTGGACATAAAACATCTAAACCATATTTCTGACCAATGATAAAGTCGTCTTCACCATGACCAGGTGCAGTATGAACACATCCAGTACCGCCATCACTCGTTACATGTTCGCCAAGCATAACTAGTGCATCACGGTCATATAATGGGTGTTTTGCAACAACTCGATCAAGTTCGACGCCTTTAATTGTTCGAACGACCTCATAGTTTTCCCATTCGATCGTTTTTGCCACGGATTCAACTAGCGCTGAGGCAACGACGAATTTTTCCCCATCTACTGCAATAACACTATATTCTAATTCTGGATGAACCGAGATCCCAAGGTTTGCCGGAATGGTCCAAGGTGTTGTTGTCCAAATGATGATTTTTTCATCAGTAGATAACACACCTTTTCCATCTTTTACAGGGAATGCAACATAAATAGATGCTGAACGTTTGTCTGCATATTCAATTTCTGCCTCTGCTAATGCTGATTCACTTGAAGGTGACCAGTATACAGGTTTTAGACCTTTATAAATATAGCCTTTTTTAGCCATGTCACCGAAAACTTTAATTTGTTGTGCTTCATAAGCTGGAGTTAACGTCACATACGGATTATCCCAATCAGCACGAACACCTAAACGCTTGAATTGCTCACGTTGACCATTAATTTGCTGCCAAGCATACTCTTCACAAAGCTTACGGAAGTCTGCTACTGACATTTCTTTTCTTTTTACTTTTTTATTTTTCGTAAGAGCTGTTTCAATTGGCAAACCATGTGTATCCCAACCTGGAACATATGGGGCACAATAGCCACTCATTGATTTGTAACGGACAATAAAATCTTTTAAGATTTTATTTAGCGCATGCCCCATATGGATGTCTCCATTTGCATATGGAGGACCATCATGCAAAATAAAAAGAGGGCGATCCTTTGTATGCTCTTGTACCTTTTTATAAATATCCATCTCTTTCCATTTTTCTTGCATTAGTGGTTCTCTGTTCGGTAGATTTCCACGCATTGGAAATTCCGTTTTTGGCATTAGAAGAGTATCTTTATATTCCATTTTCATTCCTCCATCTTTCATAAAAAATCTTTTAAAAACACAAAAAACCCCTCATCCCAAAAGGGACGAGAAGGTTTATCTCGCGGTACCACCCTATTAGATTAATAAAAAATAACATTAATCCACTCTATCATTCGTAACGAGAATGAATCGCCATAGCTTACTTAAATCATTGTTCAGCTTGGAACTCTAGGGTGATCTTCATCCTTTTTCCTCATATCGAGCTTCCACCATCCTCGATTCGCTAAATAAGGTTTGAAAAGGATTACTTTTCCCTGTCACTGTTTTTAAATAAATGAAAAAATTATGTTCGTTTTCGTATTATATGCGAATGAAATTCATAAAGTCAAGTCTAGCTTTTAGATTCTTCCGCTTCTTCAAAAATAGGCTCTACTTCATATTCTAATAAATGATCCCAATCATCGTTTTTAAGCAAGTCCAACTGTGCTTCGATAAGCATTTGGAAACGAGTTCTGAAAACTTTTGATTGTTTCTTAAGCTCTTCAATCTCCATTGCAATTTTTCGAGATTTTACTAATGATTCGTTAATAATACGATCAGCGTTCTTCTCAGCTTCTTTAATAATCAGCTTTGATTCTTTTTGGGCACTACGTCTTACTTCTTCTCCCGCTTCTTGGGCAATAATAATTGATTTATTCAAAGTATCTTCAATATTTGTAAAGTGACCTAATTTTTCAGTTAGTTCAGTTACTATTGATTCAAGTTCTTTCTTTTCGCGGATAATCATTTCGTAATCTTTAATTACTTGATCTAAAAATTCATTTACTTCATCTTCATCATATCCACGAAACCCTTTATTAAATTCCTTATTATGGATATCTAACGGTGTTAAAGGCACGGATGCCACCTCCAATATGTAGTGAAATAGTTAATCCTTGACAACATTATAAATCATATTTCGACAGGTTTGTTGAAAATCCCTTTAATTCGTTGAAATATTTTTATTTTCATAAGATATATGGGTCTGTTTTCTACAATTTTCTGACGATAAAGCGAGACTTCCATCAGTAGGGGTTTTCTCTATCCCCACTGATGGTTAGCGAGACTTACCTTAGCTTTTACGGGCAGTTATCCCTCACCTTCGCTTCTTTGATTCACTAAAAGCTCTAAGGTGGGGGTATTACTGTCCGTTAATGCGGGATAAACTGAGAATTCCCCTCCCCTTAGTTTTCTAGATAAAACTGACGGGAATCAAAAATTACCTATGCCTTAATGAACAGCTTGACTTCCACTTATACTTCTTCGACATGAGGTCGGGTTTTACTACCAGTTCATTTGCGACAAATTTATTTTTGTTTATGTACAACAATTCTCCATTTATCTTTCTTTGTCTTACCTTCAATTACTGCCACCTTACTGCGACCGTAACCACGTACAGAAAGTGTATCACCTTCGCGACATTCAAAGGACACCGATTCTACCGTTTTCCAATTCACTTTTACATGTCCATTCGTAATAAGTGGTTGCATTTTTTGTCGTGAAATATTATGAATTGCTGCACCTACTACATCGAGGCGCAACGATGAGACCGTAGTAACGAGTTCCTGCAATTCTTCTACCAGTGGGATTAAGTCATTAAGATCCTTTTCTTTCAGGCTAATTTTCGCACGACCAATTTCTTGGAAATTAGCTCTTAAGTAATCAGCAATTTCACTTGCACAAACTAGCTGTACAACATCTTGAAAGAAACGGATATCACCAAATTTTGAACGCTTTAATCCTAAGCTCATTAATGAACCAAGAACTTGTCTATGGTCAAGGTTGACAAATTTACTAGCATACTGCACCTCAAAAAGAGTTAACTTAAAATCCTCCTTTTCAGGTTGAAAATATTCAGGATATAATAAAGCCCTTTTACGTTCTGTTTCATCAACACCACCTAAAAAGGATACTTTCACATCTGTATTTTCACCAATCACACTCGAGACAATTTCTTGTTCGCGGGGATCTAAAAAATCTATTAGCTTTGGGCTATATTGATTGAGTACACTTTCCTTCCATTCTAGAACTTGATCGATAAAATGGCGTTCTTCACCACGAAAGTGTTGGTATAATTGTTCCATTGACCCAACTCCATTAATGCGTATTTCCTATTGTATGAGAATAAAAAGAGGGACCTACTAAAGTCCCTTAGCTAATCATTTTAAAAAGTGCTGCAATACCATATTGCGCAAAATTCAATGCCAAAATAGCGACGATTGGCGAGATATCAATCATTCCTAACGGTGGAATAATTTTTCGAAATGGTTCTAAATATGGTTCAGTTATTCTAGCCAAAAATTGGCCAAAACCAGATTCTCTTGCACCTGGGAACCATGAAAGTAAAATGTATACGATGATCGCATACGAGTAAAACCTTAGCAATGTGCTAAGCAAACTAAACAGAATGTCCATATTTTGTCTACCACCTTTGAGGTTCTTGTTCTGATAATAGCTCGGAAATCGATCCTGATACATCCACATTATCAGGTGTGCATAAAAAGATATTCATACCGATTTTTTGAATATCACCACCAATTGCATAAACAGTTCCACTAAGAAAATCAACAATGCGTTTCGCTTGGTCTTTTTGAATACTTTGAAGATTCACGACAACAGCTCGACGATTTTTTAGTTGATCTGCAATTTCCTGAGCTTCTGCATAAACTCTTGGTTCACTTAAAATGACTTTAGAGGATTTTTGGATGCTTTGTAAACTTACAACATTTTGTTTCTGTGATTGTGATTGTGGTTTATGTGTTTGTTGTACTACCTTTTGTTCCTCCTCTACATCGCGCATCTCATCATTTTCAACATATTCATACTCCTCATCATCTAAAGCAAAAAAGCTTTTAAACCGATTTTTAATCGACACATTATACACCTCCGTTTTCATTTCCAACGAGTGAGGTTCCTATTCGAATAAAGGTCGCTCCCTCTTCAATGGCAATTTCATAATCATTAGACATCCCCATAGATAGTTCCTGACACGGTGCTTTGGAAAGTTGTAATGCTTGGACTTTTTGTTGGAGTACTTTTAATTGTTTAAAACAGGTTCGAATATGTTCCTTATTATCTGTAAATGGAGCCATCGTCATTAAGCCAACGATTTCAATGTTTGATAATGGTTCCATTTCTGTTACTAAACCTTCCACCTCATCTGGTGAGCAACCATGCTTCGATTCTTCTCCAGATACATTTACTTGTAAAAAACACTTGATTGGTCTGCTTGCACGTTTATTAATTTCTTGTGCCAATGAAAGGCGATCTAAAGAGTGTATGTATTCTACCTTATCGATGATTGTTTTCACTTTTCTTGTTTGAAGCGATCCAATAAAATGCCAAATTGCCTTTTCACCAATCTCTTGATATTTACTATTTAGTCCTTCATCACGATTTTCTCCTAAATGTTGGACACCAACATCAATTGCCTCTTTTGCACGTTCGATACTAACATATTTAGTCACAGCAATCACTTTAACATCTTCTGTATTTCTTCCAGTTCGTTCACAAATAGCTGTAATCTTTTTGCGTATCTCTTGATAATTTCCCTGCACGTTCATTACAAAGTTAAGCCTCCTTATTTATACCAATAAAGCTTAACATTCGACCTGTTTTTCCTCCATCTCGTCGATGAGAGAAAAACGTATCATTTTCACAGCTTGTACAATGCTGTGAAATTGTGATATTTTCTTCCTTTACTCCTGCATTAAGAAGTAAGTACTTGTTAAGCGATTTTAAGTCTAGTTTATATTGTCCTTCAGATACAGTGCTATATGGTAATGGGTAATGTTTAATGGCATCCTTGTTAATCGACGATATTACCCGCTGATCTACAACGTAACAACATGGTCCAATTGCTGGACCAATGGTAACTTTAACATCATGAGGATTGACGCCTTCATCATTCTTCCATCTCCCTATCATCTCTCCAGCAATATCGTTTACTGTACCTTTCCAGCCAGCATGAGCAACACCAATTAATGACTCATTAGGAGCAATGAAATAGAGTGGTACACAATCTGCAAAACATAATGCCAGCATAACTCCTGATTCATTCGTATAAAGTCCATCACTTTTTGAAAGCCCTTCATCATATGAATGTAAACCTTTGCCACGTTCTTTATGTGTCACTTTCTCTATATGAGTTGAATGAATTTGTTCAGCAAACACCCAATTTTCAATTGAAAAAGAAGATTTGCGGGCTAGGATTTCTCTGTTATTCACAACATTTTGTGTTTGATCATGAACATGTAGTCCGAGGTTTAATGTAGAAAATTCTTCGCTGCTAACTCCACCATTTTTTGTCGTGAATCCTACAGTTAAATCTTTTAAAAGCCCTTCCCAATGTGTGAGAGACAAGAAGGTCGTTTCTTTTTGTTTAAATGGTTCTACAGTCATTGATTATTCAACCCTTTGTTTTCGACATTAAAATAAAGCTATCGCACTTATTTTAACACATCTTCCCCATAAGGTTTAGTTAGAATGACAATTTATTCATCTTGAATCTCGTTTTGTCGATTTATTCTAACAAGAATGACATCTTTTCCTATCTTCACTATATTTCGCCACGGAATGACGAATTCCTCGTCTTTTCCGAAAAAGCCCAACATTTTCCCTTGACCATTAATAATAATTGCCTGAACTTTACCTGTGGTAACATTTATATCAAAGTCCCCAATCATCCCCATCTTTTTCCCATCAGACACATTTACAACATCCTTTGTTTGAAATTCTGAAATAAACATAATACCGCCTCCTATTTCAAGATGTCGTTTCACTTTTGAAACTTTATTCATGACTCATATAACATATCTATGTATGAGTTAGAAGAAACTATCCCGTTGATTTTAAATATTTTTTAAAAGTAAGTTTTAAAGTTTATTCCTTTTTATGGACGAAAAAAGACTACTCACGAGGAGTAGCCTTAATTTTGAATATTTTTATTCATTTGTTTGATTGCAGCTTTTTCTAAACGTGACACTTGTGCTTGAGAAATTCCAATTTCTTCAGCCACTTCCATCTGAGTCTTTCCTTGAAAAAACCGTTTTCTAAGAATGAGTTTTTCTCGACTATTAAGACGTCTCATGCCTTCTTTTAAAGCTAATTCTTCAATCCATTGAATATCTCGATTCTTTTCATCACTAAGCTGATCCAAGACAAAAATCGGATCTCCACCATCATTATAGATGGGCTCAAATAATGAAACAGGATCTTGAATGGCGTCTAGTGCAAAAACAATCTCTTCATGTGGAATGTCTAACACCTTTGAGATTTCTTCAGCAGTTGGCTCCCGTGATGTTTCACTCATAAGACGTTCTCTAACCTGGAGTGCCTTATAAGCGATATCTCGCAGTGAACGTGAGACACGAATTGGATTGTTGTCTCTTAAGTATCTACGAATTTCACCGATGATCATTGGTACAGCATATGTTGAAAATTTGACGTTCTGACCTAAGTCAAAATTATCGATAGATTTCATTAGTCCAATACATCCAACTTGAAACAGATCGTCAACAAATTCTCCTCGGTTGTTAAATCGCTGGATTACACTGAGTACCAATCTTAAGTTGCCGTTCACCAGCTCTTCTCTTGCTGATAAGTCTCCACTTTGTAATTGCTTAAATAACTCTCTCATTTTCTCATTCTTAAGGACTGGAAGTTTAGAGGTATCTACTCCACAAATTTCGACTTTATTTCTAGTCACATCTTTCCCTCCTAACAGGAGTTGCTGTACAGAGTTAAGTATCTCCTCAGGAGGAAAAAATATGCACAAGCTATTCTTGATTGAAAGGGTAAAATGCTAAATTTTATTGATACAATACGGAATGTACATCCTAAAAAAAAATTTTTTAAACCATTTTGTTAAATTCTTTTTGTAATCTTTTAATAATCCGCTTTTCAAGTCTAGAAATATACGATTGCGAAATACCCAGCAAATCTGCTACATCTTTTTGCGTTTTTTCTTCTCCCCCCTGCAATCCGAAGCGAAGTTCCATTATCTGTTTCTCTCGATCATTCAGCTGCTGAAGGGCCTTCATTAGTAACTTACGATCAACATTTGCCTCAAGATCCTTCGTAATGATATCATCCTCTGTACCTAATACATCTGATAAAAGTAACTCATTCCCATCCCAATCAATATTTAACGGTTCATCAAAGGAAACCTCAGATCGTAATTTATTATTTCGACGTAAATACATAAGAATTTCATTTTCAATACAGCGTGAAGCATATGTAGCTAGCTTAATTTTCTTTTCCGGATTAAATGTATTAACAGCTTTGATTAAGCCAATTGTGCCAATACTAATTAAATCTTCAATATTAATTCCTGTATTCTCAAATTTACGGGCAATATAGACGACTAAACGTAAATTTCGTTCAATTAATATCGACCTAGCCGCCTTATCACCAGTAGGGAGTTTTTGTAATAATACTTCCTCTTCATCCTTTGAGAGCGGTGGTGGTAATGCTTCACTTCCACCAATATAATAAATCTCATCAGATTTGATTCCTAACTTGATTAATAGCTTATACCATAGGTAAGTAAGATGTAATTTTAATTTTTTCATTTTCCTCCCCCTTCGAACAAAAGCAGAAGCGCCTTGATCAGCCTAAGGCAGGCATAAGACGCGAATGAATAGAAAGACGTACTTTTGTCTTCAATTCATGCGTGGCTAGACCTTGGAGCCGGACGCTTGCGCTGGATGTCGTGCGCTTATCCACAGTTCAATAATTTTATAATCCTATACAATAAAAAATGCACATATGCTGGTTAGCTAGAGATATAACAAAGACGGACATAATAATGGAAGATGTTCTCTCCCCTCAACTTACTAGTCACCGTAGGCAAAAAAATGGTAACAAACTTCTCTATTCTTGACTTCTAAAAAAATGTTATCGGAGTAAGATAATAGTAAGCATACGTTAAGATACATACCCGATTGACTGACCTTGAAGCATCTTTGGGTGGACAATACATTCATATTCATCTTCCGAGGATAAATTCGTCCGATTCAAACCTACAATCGTTTTTTGCACCTTGATTTTTTCACTTTTCGTATCTATCCACACTTCATCAGGTTTAAATCCTAATAAAAATTGATGTTCACTTCCAACAACTCGATATGGTATAATGCGGACTCGATGCTCCCAAGGGTGACTTTCGTTAGCACTTTCACTTATTGATTTCATTACATCATCTTGAATGGCTTGATTTACAAGCTGATCCGGTATATAGTTCTGGGCCTTCAATGTATCTATAATCATAACTGGACTTCTCGTGATCGGATCAAATAACTGATTCCCACTATCAACCAATCCTGTTAACGTAAACTCAGTTGTATCCACTCTTATTGACACAGTCACCAATTGATCAAAGTGGATTTTTTTTGCAACTACACCCTCTAGTCGATTTCTCGAAAATATCCATAAAAGCGGAAAGCCTATTAGAACAAATAACCAACTTATTGGGTGTCCAAAACCATTCGTATTTGTCATCAGAACTCCATCTAAGTAACTCATTTCCACTTGCAATAAATAATGAACACCAATCATTCCACCTCCTACCATAAAGGTGACAAAATAAAAGGTTAGCAAACTTTGAAAATAGTAGCTAAATCGATAAAAACCAAAAGCAATCCAAACCATCATCATCGAAAAGATCATTTTCCCAATTGGATGACTTACAGTAAAAACTAGTGGTGTAAACATTAAGAGAACAATACTTGAGCCCAAAAGAGCTGCTAAGAGAAGTCGGATCTTGACAATTTTCCTTTTCAATGCAATCGCAGTTAATAAGAGTAGGAACAAATCAAAGGAAAAGTTTAAGAGC
Organism: Metabacillus rhizolycopersici; assembly: GCF_020075705.1. The sequence continues at coordinate 32,882 of NZ_JAIQUM010000001.1, forward strand.
CAAATAACGTCTAAATAGATAGTCATCTGTTACCCCTTTCCCTTGGTAATGTCAAATTCTGCGGCAACTAGAACAGCCTCTATATTTATCTACCATCTTTTGAGGGTTCATATCCACAACCTCCGCTTCTATGTCACACGAAATGAAAAACCAATTTGCTGTGACGAATTTAAATCGTAAATTATTGAAGATCCATTAGCATTTAGTATAAGCTGTCAAAGTTAGGAAGTCTGTCACTTACTGCCGTGAAAATGTAAGTATTTTTGAAGGAATATTAGAATTTTTGTCGAGTTCTAAAGGGTATTTCTGCGTGGCCATGAATGAAGTCAGATCTAGTACTATCTTAAACTTTGTTTTCAATCGGAATACAACCAGGTAATACCCACCCTAAAAATTGTAGAATGTGCGCTTATCCATAGTAAAAAAATTTTCCTAAACGATTAAGAAAAGCGCAAGCACCTTGTTCAGCCTCGGGCAAATAAGACGCTCAGGAATAGATATGGTGTGTTCTTACTTTCAATTCCTGAGTGGCTGTAGACCCAAGAGGGGTCGGACGCTTGCACTGAACAATTCTCGAAGCAAAATTTATAAATGCTGATATAACAAAAAAGTACTAAATCATGAATGATTTAGTACTTTTTTGTTATATCTTATTCCATTTTTAACGGCAGTAAAACCTCTACCAAAAAGATAAAATTGAAACAAAAGAAGATCAGTGGGGAACAAAGAAGCCCCACTAACGGAAGGCTCGCTTTATCTTTTGATTATTATCGACGCTTATTCCGATTTCTTAAGAATGTCGGTATATCTAACGCATCATCTGATGATTGAACATTGTTACGTGTTGGGACTTCTTGAGTTGTTTCTTCGCGCTTAACCTCACGTTTAGGTGCAGGTGGTTTTGTACTAGTAGTATTACTACTGCTTGTACCGAATTGTCGTGATGGCTGCTTTAAAGGGTTAATTTCATGCTCTGTGAACCCTGTAGCAATCACAGTTACAACGATTTCATCCTTAAGGTTTTCATTAATGACAGAACCAAAGATCATGTTAACCTCTTGATCTGATGCAGTTGCGACGATATCTGCCGCTTCTTGAACTTCATAAAGGCTTAAGTTGGATCCCCCGGTTATATTCAAAAGAACACCTTGAGCGCCATCAATTGATGTTTCAAGTAATGGACTTGAAATAGCCTTTTTAGCAGCTTCAGCAGCGCGGTTTTCCCCTGTTGCAATCCCAATTCCCATCGATGCAGAACCTTTATTAAACATAATCGTTTTTACGTCAGCGAAGTCAAGGTTTATTAATCCTGGAACAGCGATCAATTCAGAAATACCTTGAACACCTTGACGTAATACGTTATCTGCTTCTCTAAATGCTTCAAGCATTGGTGTATTTTTGTCGACAATTTCAAGCAAGCGATCATTTGGAATCACGATAAGTGTGTCAACTGATTCCTTCGTTGCAGAAATACCGTTAGCAGCTTGCATTGCACGTTTTCGGCCTTCAAACGTAAATGGTCTCGTTACAACACCAACCGTTAAAGCCCCTAAATCCTTTGCAATTTGAGCGATGACAGGTGCTGCACCAGTACCTGTTCCTCCACCCATTCCAGCTGTTACGAATACCATATCAGCACCGCTTAATGCTTCTTCAATCTGCTCTCTACTTTCCTCAGCAGCTTTTTTACCAACCTCAGGATTTGCACCTGCACCTAATCCACGTGTAAGCTTTGAACCAATTTGCATTTTTACTTCTGCTTTAGATAAATTTAACGCCTGTGCATCTGTGTTGACAGCAATAAATTCAACCCCTTGAACACCGTGCTCTATCATTCGATTAACAGCGTTATTTCCACCGCCACCTACCCCAATTACTTTTATGGTAGCTAAGCCGTCAATATTTGTATCAAACTCCAACATGCGAAATCCTCCTAATCCATCAAATGACTAAATGATGTGAACTATTCAAAGAAGTAGCCAAAGAACTTCTTTACTTTATTTACTTTTTTATCCTCTTGTTGTTTTTGCTGTGGTTTTGTTCGTTGATGTTGCGTTTCTTTTGTTGCAGCTACTTCCACAGCATTTACTGAAACATTTGAACTAATTGTTCTACCTTGAATTTTAGCGTTTTTATGTGCAAATTGGATTAAACCTACACCAGTCATATACTGAGGTTCTCTCACACCAATATAGTCTGGACTTGCAATTCTCACACTATTTTGTAAGACGGCTTGTCCGAGCTCAAGAACACCAGCCATTTTAACAGTCCCACCTGTTAAAACAAACCCTCCTGGTAGCTCGCCAACACCGAGTCTTTTTAATTCATATAAAATAAGTTCATACACTTCTTCAAGTCTTGCTTCAATAATATCAGCAATTTCTAATTGGTTAAATGATTTTTTTTGATCAGAGCCTATAATTGAAGCTTCAAAAATCTCGTCTTCAGATGCATGATCATAATAGGCATGTCCATATTTGACTTTAATACGTTCAGCTTCATCTGTTGTTGTTCTGAGACCTACTGATAAATCCTTTGTAATATGCTCTCCACCAATTGGAAGGACACTAGTTGCATAAAGATGATTTTGCTCAAAAACAGAAATCGTCGTTGATCCACCACCTATGTCAATTAGCGCTACTCCTAAATTCTTCTCGTCCTTAGACAATGCAACAGAACCGGCAGCTAGAGGTTGTAAGCAAATATCAGTGATTTCTAAACCAGCACGCTCAACACATCGTAATAAATTATGTAAAATCGTTTTAGAGCCTGTAATAATGGTCCCTTCCATTTCAAGGCGAACACCTAACATCCCCCGCGGATCGTTAATCTCATCTAAACCATCAACAATAAATTGCCTAGGAATGACATCAATTATTTCGCGTTCAGGTGGAATTGAAATGACTTGTGCTGCATCAATCACTCTTCTTACATCTTCATTAGAAATTTCTCGATTTTCACTTGAAACGGCGACTACTCCATGGCAAGGCTGTAAATGAACATGATTACCGGTTACACCAACGACTACCCGTTTCAAGGAGATTCCAACCATTCTTTCGGCTTGCTCTACGGCCTTCTTTATAGAATGAACTGTTTCATCTATATCGACTATAGATCCTTTTCTTAATCCTTCTGATTTTACATTACCTACACCTATAATGTTTAAAGTATCTTTTGACATTTCACCAATAATTACTTTAACACTGGATGTACCGATGTCAAGACTTACAAATAGTTCATTGCTGTTCATTCTAAGGCACCTCCTCATCTATCATTACTTTCTATTTTATTCGTTGAAGATCAACATGACAATGAATCTAGTTATACATATTCATAACATTTTTATTATTCACTTGATTTTTTCTTTACTAGTGTTTATTCGTCAAACACTTGATATACCCTTTTTAAAATTCATTTTTTTAATTTTTTTTCTCTCGATGACCATTTCGATATTAAAATCCTTCTAATCACCGCAATGTTTTGGAAAAGCCTTACTCCAAAAGCAAATAAAGCGACTAAATATAAGTCTACACCAAGATGAACACCGAGAAAAGCTAAACTTGCAGCTAAAATGATGTTAAAGAAAAAGCCTGAAACAAATACGACTTCATCGTAAATATTTTGTAAATGTGCTCGAATACCACCTAATAGTGTATCAAGCGCAGCTAAAATAGCAATCGATAAATAATTCGAATATTCAGGGGGAATACGTAACTCAGACATTAAACCCAAAAGAACACCCAATAATAGACCTAGTATAGGAAGCCACATCTTACTTTCCCCCTTCATTTAATTCTAATGGCTTCATATTCTTTACACGAATTGTGCCGTCATAAGCGGGTATCGTCACATGTTCAATCGGGTTAGAAACTGCAAGTCGTAAGTTATCTATCGCAAAGTCCTCATCTGTTGTCGATGCACTCATTCGATTATAAATCTTATGAGCATCTTCTGAAATCACTTTAATCTCGATTGGAAACGTATGTAAGTTGTAGTTATCCAATTTCGTTTGACCATTAATATCTCTTATGACTGAAGAATTAATAATTCGTCTCCCTTGAATTGAAATTTCTTCGGCATCATAGGAGTTTAATTCATTAATTAATCGGTTTAATAGACCAGGTGAAATTTTTGGGATAGGAGAACCAATTAATTCTTCGGAAAATAAAGTGTCAATTGTGATAATAATTCCTTGACCAGTAACCTCAGTAAGCCCAGCCTCTTTTTTTAGCACATTCAAAGTTTCTTTTAGAGCGGCTTCCGGATTTTGATTTTCTTCCGTCTTGTAGGTTTGGATGATATCATTATATTTTCTAATTTCGGATAGTAACTCAACTTGTAATTGCTGCTCAGTTTTTAAGTCTTCCCTAAGTTGCCACATATCACGTGTATCTCTAATAACCGGTTCTTTTATCGTTTGATATTGTATCGCTAGCATCAGTCCAAAAATAAGGGCTAAACCTGAAAAACTTATCCCCTTTTTCCAATTTGTTTGCCTCAACTAAAACCACCTATCTGTCTTTCCAATTATTCTTAAGTAACCTATTTGGGTATTCTTCTATTTAAGAAGATACGCGTTGATCATGAAATAATGGATCCATTTTAATTTCTGCTTTATTTTCAACAGTCACTACAATATTATCATAGGCTAGTTGGTCAATAATTCCACCAGCAATATTCAAGGCTGGTGTGAGGACATTTGGATCTCCAATAGCAGAAATAACAAATGGGGCTGGAAACTGCTTCCCGTCGACAGTTATAACGGGTCCATTACAATGAATATAAGAATCACTTGATATTCTTTGGCCATTAATCGATATCGCTTCTGCACCTGATATATTTAATTCGTTTATCAAATTGAATATATGACTCTCATGCACAATATAATTATTGACATTTTCACCATCAGGAATATAAGATGCATCCTCTAATGTCACTCGCACACCATTTCCGGCAACGGGAAGATCTCCTACATACATACGAAACTTTTCCACATCTTCAACAAGATTATAATAAACTTGTTTTTGATCCTTTAAAGATCGCTCAATTTCCTTAACTTCTTCTTGTTTTTCAAATAATATCTTTTGTAGATCACTGTTTTTTTCTTCTTTTTCAATGAGCAGAGATCTTGTTTCAAACTCTTTTTTCCATTGTTCACTAGAAATTGCATGATCTAGGTTTCGTTCACTTGTAAGCTGGTAGGAATAAGAGATTAAAAAACCTAAAACTAGGAGGACAAGGGATAAAATAACATATCTACCCCTCAATTTCATTTTCGTCCTCATTCTGCTCCCCCTTTGTTTCAATTGTATCAACTGCTTCAAAATACGATCCTACTTCTAGGTGAATAACCCCCGTATCATGATTATCAAGCTGGCTAATAATCGCTGGATACGAGTCCATTTTCTTAGAAAAAGTTCGAACTGTGGCAATCACTTCAAAACCGTCATTCATATAGAGTCGAACCAACCAAGGATCAGTTTTAGTAGGAGTATGGTGGATCTCAGAAATAGAATTAAAAATACCCGGAGATAATTTTTTCAACTCACTAATCATTTCTTTAATATCTTCTTCTTTCTTCCAATTTATTAACAGTGGAGCGTCCGCGGGAACATTTTCTTTTCGATCCTTTAATACTTGTCCACTTTCAAGAATAGGTAAATACGATCCATCGCTTTCAAGATAAGCGATACTCTCATGTTCCTCTATAACTAATACGATATGGTTTGGCAATTTCCTCTGTACTGTTACTTCTTTGATTTGTAATTGATTTCCAAAAGCATTCTTTATTTTTTCGGCATTGATGCTCCAAAAACCCGTTGATGTAGTAATACCACTCATTTCAATCATTTTATTTGAATCAAGTGTTTCATTTCCTTGTACTGAAATACTAGCTACTTTACTTAAGGGAGATTGAAAGTAAATAACGAGTAAAACAAGGAAAAAAAACACAGATAAAAACGAAATAAGTCTGCGATTAGTTTTTTGTTTTCGCTGTTGTTGTAATTTTGGTATGCGGTCTTCTAACGAAACAACTTTTTTCTCCAATCATTTTCACCCCACCCTAGTAGAGTTTCCCTAGATAATCTACATTCATTTCAATTTAGACTTAGTTTCTTCTTAATTACAGGAAATTTTCGGTTAGAGAATGAAAAGACATTCGTTTTGATTGCGGAAAAAAACAACTAACTATTCATGTTATTTTTTTTCGTAAACATACGATGTTCTTTAGCTTTTCTTTAAGTAAACCTTTGTCCTTATTTTTCGCATTTTTCGCATATAATTTATTAACCTCGTAATGATTAACGATAAAACAAACGGCATACTATGATGCCGTTTGTTACTAGTAATAAAGAATGCCTTTCATTACAAAAAAACAAATTTCACTATGTTATTATAACACAATAAAAGGAAATAATGGGGAGGTTTATGACTAATTACGACCGATTATTTCAACTTCTGTCTCTAACATAATCGCATATTTGTCATAAATAGTTTTTTTTATGAAATCAATTAGATCTAGTACATCTTTGGATGTTGCACCACCTGCATTTACAATAAAATTACCATGCATATCTGAAATTTTCGCACCACCGATTTGATAGCCTTTCAAGCCTGCATCTTCTACTAGCTGGCCTGCATATTTCGGTAATGGATTTCGGAAAATACTGCCTGCACATGGAAAATTCCATGGTTGTGTATCTTTTCGATAATCTTTATTTTTTTGCATAACAGCTACAATATCTGCTCTTTCACCTTTTTCCAATTTCAATACCGCACCGATACATATACCTGGTTTTTTTTCTTGTAAAATTGACATACGATAAGAAAATTCCATCTCTTCATTCGTTAACCATTCGATCGTTCCATCTGCAAACAAGATATGTGCCTTTACAAGTATTTTAGACATGTCAGATCCATGAGCACCCGCATTCATATACACAGCACCGCCTATTGAGCCAGGAATACCACTAGCGAACTCTAATCCTGAAAAACCCATTTTACTTATCGTTGTGGCGAGCCTGACGATGGAGTATCCTCCACCAACTGTTAGTGTTTCCCCGCTTAATTCAAAATCATCCATTCCTGAGCCAAGCTTTATTACAACATCTTCAATTCCTTTATCTGCAACGAGAAGATTCGACCCTCTTCCAATGGCTCGCCACTTTACTCCATAATTATTAATAATTCGCAAAGCCTTAGATAAAGCTTCTTGATTGTTCGGTTCAAAAAATAAATCCGCTGGTCCACCAATTTTCATCGTTGTGTGTTTTGATAATGGTTCATTTTCTTTTACTTTTCCAATATCGGCTTTTTTTAAATCCATAAATAGATTAGACATAATATCCTCCTAATTCTGAAATTTGGAAGTACCCAAATAAGCCTAGAGTAAACAAGCCGCTCAAGTGATGACGTTCTTCACTTTCAATTGAGCGGCTTGGAAGAAAAAACTTTTCTTATTTCTTTGCAATTTCTTTCATCACCTGATATAGTCTTAACGCTGCATCTGGTATGCCTAAATCTTTTGATGCCTTCTTCATATCTGCTAATTTCGTTTCGTTTAAAAGGATTTCCTCAATTTGCGAAAGTAAAGAATCACCATTTAATCCTTGTTCTTGGATCATGATTGCTGCATGATGATCACTTAACGATCTTGCATTTTTTTCTTGGTGATTTGCTGTGACATATGGGCTTGGAATCAAAATACTTGGTAGTCCTAATGCTGTAATTTCAGCAAGAGATGTAGCCCCTGCTCGCGAAACGATTAAATCAACTGCTGCCAAAACTTCTGGCATATTATGAATAAAAGGTTTTATTATGACGTGTGTCGAATCATTTAATGCTTTCATTTCCTTCATAACATTTTCGTAATGAACTTCACCAGTTACATAAATAACTTGGTATGGTTTATCCTTTAGTAATGGGATCATTTGTAATACTGCTTCATTAATTGCTCGAGCACCACGACTACCACCAAAAATCAATACCGTCTTCAAGTTATCTTTTAGCCCGAGTGAGCGTCTTCCATTTTCTGCATCCTGACCAAGAACCTCCGAAGCACGTGGATTACCTGTTAAAACTACTTTTTGTTCAGGGAAAAATTTCCTCGCATCATCGAAGCAAATTGCGACTTTATCAACATAGCGAGCTAAAAATTTATTCGTGATTCCTGGCAGGCTATTTTGTTCATGAATAACTGTCGGAATCTTTAGCTTTGATGCGGCATACACAACAGGACCACAAACATATCCTCCTGTTCCTATCACAACATCTGGTCTGAAATCCTTTAGATATTTTTTACTAAGTGAAACGCCCTTTAAGAAGCGGGTTACAGTTTTCACATTATCAAGTGATAGCTTCCGTTTAAAGCCTGTAATTTCAATTGCCTTAAATGGAATTCCTGCTCGCTTTACAATCGTATTTTCCAAGCCATTTTCAGTTCCAATATATAGAAACTCGACATGATCATGATGTTTTTTAATTTCATTTATTAATGCAAGTGCAGGATAAATATGTCCTCCTGTTCCTCCACCACTAACAACTATCTTCATAATAGTTCCCCCAATTTCAACCGATAATATCATATGTAAAACGTGATTAAGGCTGACTGTTGAGGACTGTTGTTAGGCATATTATCCTCGCCTAAAGTCACCCTTGTCCTGATCGTCAGCCTCACTATGTCATTTTTAAAAATTAATACTTTGAATACCTACTTACATTCAATAAAACACCAATTGCCATTAACATTAAAGTGAGCGAAGAACCTCCGTAACTTAAAAACGGTAAGGTAATTCCAGTAACCGGCATCAACCCTGTTACAACTCCTACATTTATCATCACTTGGATCGCAACCATCGAGATAATGCCGATTGCTAAAAAGCTGCCATATAAATCGGGAGCTCCTAGGGCAATTCGAACTCCCCGCCAAAGGAGTAAACCAAACAGCAATAGAACGAGTGACCCTCCAATAAATCCAAGCTCTTCAGCTAAAATAGCAAAGATAAAGTCTGTTTGTGGCTCAGGTAAATAAAAAAACTTTTGTCTACTCTGACCGAGACCTAATCCAACTAGTCCACCTGGTCCAATTGCATAAAGTGATTGGATAATCTGAAACCCACTGCCAAGTGGATCTTCCCAAGGATCTAAAAAAGAGGTAATTCGTTTGATACGGTAGGGTGCCGATATAACTAATCCGACAAAACCAGCGACACCTAACAAACCTAGCCATCCAAAATGACTAATCCTCGCCCCTGATACGAAAATCATGACAATACATGTTCCGACCATAACTGTTCCAGTCCCTAAATCTGGCTGTAACATGATGATTCCAAACGCAGTAAAAACAAGTCCTAAGGAAGGTACTAATCCCTTTTTAAATGATGTAATTTTCTTTTGATTTTCAGATAGAAACTTTGCCAGAAAAGCAATCATTGCTAGCTTCATAAACTCAGATGGTTGAATTGAAAATGCCCCGACACCTATCCAGCTTCTTGATCCGTTTCTTTCCATCCCGATGCCTGGAATTAACACAGCAATTAAGAGGATAAAGCACACAATAATGAGCACCTTAGCCCAAGATCGCCATGTCCAATAATCAACATTCATTAGAAAAAACATCGCGATGACGCCAACACCAGCAAATAACAGCTGCCGTTTTGCAAAAAAGAATGAATCATCAAATTTATACGTTGCCCACACCGCACTAGCACTGTAAACCATTATGAGACCGATTGTTAATAATAGCAACGTAAGGATCACTAATATAAAGTCTGGTGTAGACCGTTTTGTAGTCAATGCCGAAAACACCCCTGTACTAAAATTTTTAAGGGCTGTCTGGCTATTTTGAAAAGCGCAAGTAATTTATCTCACCCTAGAGGCTAGAAATTTGCGCTAGACACCAAAACGAAGTACAAAAATTATTTATTCTGATACTTGAACGAAAGCGCAAGAACATTGCTCAATCTTTCTTTGGCCTAACATAATATCCGTTTGAAATGAAGCTGTTCTTTCCCATCATTTCATCGTAGCTAGGCTAAAGGATGTCGAAGCGCATATCTAGAGTATAAGAATTTTATCATTCCTAGACTGAGAATACAGCACATGGCCTTATTCCAAGTCTAAAAAAGATCGTACAAGCCCTTACTTAAGCTTATGCACGGCTTGAACAAACATGTCTCCTCTTTCCTCAAAAGTTTTAAATTGATCCCAGCTCGCACATGCAGGGGACAATAAAATAACATCATCTTTTTCGGAAACTTCAAATGCCGTAGATACTGCTTGTTCCACATTATCGACACATTTGATCACTTCTATTCCACTTTCGATTGCTATTCTTTCCAACTTAGGTGCTGATTCACCAAATAGAATCATTGCCTTTACATATTTTAAAGAAGGCTTTAATTCATCAAATTCATTTCCACGATCAAGACCACCGGCTAGTAAAATAGTTGGCACGGTAAACGCTTGTAGAGCTTTGCTTGTAGCGAAAATATTTGTAGCCTTAGAATCATTATAAAAACGACGATTGTCAATTATCTCAACAAATTGCAGTCTATGCTTTACACCTTTAAATGTAGTAAGCACTTTAACGATTGATTCATTCGAAACCCCTCTTAATTTCACTGCTGTGATTGCTGCTAATATATTCTCAAGATTATGAGCACCTGGTAATACGATCTCCTTTATAGAGATAATTCGTTCGTTTTTATACCAAACACTTCCATCTTTTATATAGGTACCACCTTCAAGCTCTGTAGTTGTAGAGAAAAATATTTTTTCAGCTTGAGATATTTCTGAACGCTCACAAACGTCCTTATCATCAAAATTAATGATTGCTTTATCCGATTTTAATTGATTCTCATAAATTTTACCTTTTGCACGTACATATTCATCTCTAGTTCCGTGGTAGTCTAGATGAGCATCATAAATATTTAATATCAGGGCAATCGACGGTTTAAATTCAATGGTTCCTAACAGCTGAAAAGATGATAACTCCATTACGATGACATTTTCGTTCGTAGCATTCTGCACAACTTCACAAGCAACTTTCCCGATATTTCCGGCTATTAAAGGTTGCTTTTTGTCCTCTTTTAGCATTTCATAAATTAATGTAGTTGTTGTCGTTTTTCCATTCGATCCAGTAATTGCAATAATGTCTGCTTCAGATATTTTATAAGCTAGCTCCACTTCTGTTATGACAGGGATATTTCGTTCTACAGCAAGAGTAATTAAAGGATTTGAATAAGGAATACCTGGGTTTTTCACAACCAAATCAACCTGGCTGTCTTTGATTAAAGAAAGGGGATGATCTCCACAGACAACCTGAATGCCAAGCACCCTTAGCTCCTGAACAACTAAATCATCATCTGTTGCCTTTATGTCGTTCACAGTGACAATTGCACCAAGCTGATGTAATAATTTAGCTGCTGCTAAGCCACTTTTTGCTAAGCCTAACACTAATACTTCTTTATGTAAGTAATCATCAATCTTTTTCATTTATAACCACACCTCGATATAAATTCCTAACACTGCTAAGATAAGTCCAATTGACCAGAACGTTACAACTACTCGCCATTCTGACCAACCTACTAATTCATAATGATGATGTAGGGGGCTCATTTTGAATACTCTTTTACCAGTTACTTTAAATGAAATTACTTGAATGATGACAGATAAAGTCTCAATAACGAATACACCGCCAATCAAGACAAGCAAAATCTCAAGCTTTGTTAAAATAGCAATCGTGACAATTGCTCCCCCCAAAGCAAGGGAACCCGTATCACCCATAAATACTTTCGCAGGGTGAGCGTTAAACACTAAAAATCCTAAAACAGCACCCACTACAGCAACTGCAAAAATCGCAACATCATATTGAGATTGATTCCAGGCTAATACGGCAAAGGCACCAAATGCAATTGCCGCTGTCCCAGATAGTAAGCCATCTAAGCCATCTGTTAAGTTAACAGCATTTGAACCACCGACGAGCATAAAAATGACCAGTACGACATAACCCCATCCTAAATCAAATGACAATGATGTACCTGGAATCCCCACCTCTGTCGAAAACCCATATTGAGTAAAGACAAGATAAAAAATGACGGCAATAATCACCTGACCAAGTAGCTTTTGTCTTGAAGTTAACCCAAGGTTTCTTTTCATGACGACCTTAATAAAATCATCTAAAAATCCTAATAAACCATAACCAAAAGTTACAAATAATAAGAGATACATTTCAACACTCAATTGCGAGAATTTCCCTGTCATCACAATGGTCGTTATAATGATGGAAACAATGATCATAACGCCACCCATTGTTGGCGTCCCTGATTTTTTTTGATGTGATTTTGGCCCTTCTTCTCTTATACTTTGGCCAAATTTTAATCTTCTTAAAAATGGAATGATAATAGGGGATAGTAAAACACTTATTAAAAATCCCATCACGAGAGTAATAATTATGACTTGCTCTAGCATAACTTCTCCCTCCCCTCTTTCGTCGCTACAACGATGTCATTGTCCATGTATTTTACAACATTATCATATGTGCTATCTTTCTTCCTATATCTACCTATTCTAATTTCATTCATTTTATCAACTTCTCTTTCTTTATGATACCTATTCTATGATGGAAATCGGGACTGAACGACTGAAATTTATTTCGTATTGCAATCCCATTTCAAAATAGACTAGTTTTTCTTCAGTATTTTGGGATAACGCATGCTTTGTTCTTGTTACCATTATCGTTGCGCCGCTTTTCAGCGTACACTTGCTTTTAGCATTAGACTCCCAATGGTAAGTGTTTTACTTCCTGAATAACATAGGATAAAACCACATGAATCTTCACTTTTATCTTCCTTGATTTATTGCCTCTAAAGCCACTGCTTTATCATCAAAATCAAGGACTTCATTCCCTATTAATTGATACGTTTCATGGCCTTTCCCAGCAATTAATATGACATCACCTTTTGTTGCATTCTTAACAGCATAAAAGATTGCATCTTTACGATCAGGAATCGTCAGATATTGTTCTCCTGCCACACCTGTCTCCATATCACGAAGAATTTCTTGTGGATCTTCACTTCTAGGATTATCAGCTGTAAAGATTGGCTGATCACTATATGTCGTCGCGATTTTTGCCATGAGTGGTCTTTTCGTTTTATCTCGATCGCCACCACAACCCACAACACAGAAAATCCTTCCTTCAGCGAATTGCTTAATCGTTTTAAGGACATTTTCTAGACTATCGGACGTATGGGCATAGTCAACGATTACAGTAAATTCTTGTCCGCCATCGACAAGTTCAAAGCGCCCGCGAACTCCTTCCATATCTTCAATTGCTTTCATAATTGTATCTAAATCAATCGAAGATGCAAGACATGCTGTTACTGCTGCTAAAACATTATAAACACTAAATTTACCTACCATATTCATCGTAACTGTTTTAGTACCTACTGGTGTGATTAAGCTAAACTCAGTACCTTTTGAAGTCATTTTTATAGACTTTGCCATCACGTCAGCATTCTTTTCTATACCGTAGGTGATAATTTTTGCAGAAGTCATTTTTTTATACTCTTCTGATGCTTCCTCGTCCTCATTTAAGACTGCTATTTTCACATGATTATGATCAAAGCGATTACCCAGTTGTGCAAACAAGAGACCTTTTGCATGTTTATAGGCTTCCATTGTTTGATGATAATCCAAATGATCTTGCGTTAAGTTTGTAAAAACAGCAACATCAAAATCGCAACCATGAATTCTACCTAAATGGAGTGCATGTGAGGAAACTTCCATAACTGCATGTGAAACGTCTTTATCTCTCATTTCACGGAATGTTTTTTGCAGCGTCAAACTTTCGGGGGTCGTATTTTTTACATCCCTTTGCTCCTCAGCTATTTTTATGTACATTGTCCCAATAAGACCTGTCTTTTTATTTGCTTCATTTAATATTTTTTCGATGATATGAGTCGTAGTCGTTTTCCCATTCGTTCCAGTGACACCGATTAGATGCAAGTCATGTGTCGGTTGACCATAAAAGATATCCGCCAGTACAGCCATTGCTCTTTTTGTATCTTTGACGATAATCACTGGTATTTCTACGTTTAATTGTCTTTCAGCAAGTATGGCCGCTGCTCCGCTCTCTTCAGCTTTTTTAGCAAAGTCATGACCGTCAACTGTATAGCCATTAATACAAATAAACAAGCTACCTTCTTTGACTTCTCTAGAATCCATCTCAATCGATGTGATCGTAGGATTGTCTTTAAACTCAAGTGATTTCTCATGTAAATATGTAAGTAATTCGTTCAATTTCATTTTTTCTTCCTACTTTCATTGCAAGGTTTCGCCCGATTATTTAAAACAAAAGTTGAAAAGGATTACCATCACCTTTTCATCACACGTAAACGCAAAAAGAGCATTAAACCATCGCTTCTATGTTGTAATCGGTTATGTTTTTTTCTTTGAAAGGTTCTCCGTCCTTATTTTATCTTACTTATAAAAAAAGAGCTATCATTCGTTTCATTTTCTTTTAAAAAAGCCATTATATAACGTGTTTTTTTACATTTTAAGACCAATACAAATTTATAAAGCAGCAAGAAAGCATGGCATAGCCTTTTTAGAGCGAATGCCATGCTTCCTCCTTGTTTATTCTTTTGTTTCATTGTTATTCTTTTCATTTTCACCTAAGTAAACACGTAATGTAGAACCTTCTTTCACCTTCACACCAACACTAGGAGACTGCTGAACGACAACATCTCCTTCACCTGCTACATCAAGTTTCAAATTAACTAATTGCTCCGCCAGCTCCTGTTTCGATAACCCTAAAATATTCGGTACCTCAACTAATTTTGTGTCCAGCCATTTATATTCTTTTTCTATTTGGTCTTTTCTAGGCTTTACACCTAATTCTGGCAAAGCATCACGCATGATATTACCGACAATCGGTGCAGCAACTGTTCCCCCGAATTGTATTGTTCCTTTTGGATTATCAACAGCGACATATACAACAATTTGCGGGTCATCTGCAGGCGCGAACCCAATAAATGATACAATATGATTGTTTTCCATATACCTTCCGTCTTTAACCTTTTGCGCAGTTCCAGTTTTTCCGCCGACACGATAGCCGTCTACATATGCATTACCACCGGTCCCAAGTGCAACAACCGTTTCAAGGGCGTAACGAACTTCTTTTGACGTTTCTTCTGATATCACCCTTTTTTTCGCTTCAGGAGTATGTTTGCTTATAATTTCATTTGTAACAGGATTCACCCATTCCTTTGCAATGTATGGAGTATATAATATACCACCATTAACTGCAGCAGAAACTGCAGCTACCTGTTGAATCGGGGTTACAGATACACCTTGACCAAACGCAGTTGTGGCAAGTTCCACTGGGCCTACTTTTTCTGGATTAAATAAAATCCCTCGTCCTTCTCCCTGCAAGTCAATTCCTGTTTTTTGCCCAAATCCAAAATCACTAATGTACTTAAAGAGTTTTTCTTCACCAAGTCGTTGTCCGAGTTCAACAAAACCTGGGTTACATGAATTTTGAACAACCTCTAAAAAGGTTTGAAGTCCATGTCCTCCCCTTTTCCAACAACGTAAAGTAGCACCTTCAACTTTAACTGAGCCAGTGTCGTTAAACTTTTCCTTTTCTAAATCTACCTTATTTTCTTCAAGCGCTGCAGCTAACGTAATAATTTTAAATGTAGAACCCGGTTCATACGAACTCCAAACAGGTAAATTACGATTGTAAACTGTTGGATCAACCTCTTGAAAATTTGCTGGATCAAAATCTGGACGACTTGACATCGCTAAAATTTCACCGTTATTTGGATTCATCGCAATGGCTATAATTCCATCTGGATTATACGTTGCTTGTACATTATCTAATTCGCGTTCAACAATTGTTTGAACCCGAGAATCAATTGTAAGTTTTAAATTGTTGCCATCAACAGGAGCAGTGAAATCATCTGCTTCATCAGGCATTCTTTGCCCTTTTGCATCAGAAAAAAATTTCACATATCCTTTTTCGCCCTTTAATTGCTCATCATAATACGCCTCTAAGCCCAACAAGCCTTGATTATCAATCCCAGCAAAACCGAGTACATGCGATAAATAACTACCAAACGGATAATAGCGAATTGAATCCTCTGCTATATATACACCTTTTAAATCTAATTCTCTAACCTCATTTGCCTTTTCATGCGATATCTTCCTACCCTCAGGGTTGATTCTTTCAATCGAGACTTTATTGGTAATGTGTTTATAAGCCTTTTCTTCTGACATATTTAACACAGCTGCTAATTGTTTTGCAGTCTCCGCAGGATCCTCAATCTGTCTTGGAACAACATAAATGGATGGCGCACTCATATTTGTCGCAAGCTTTACACCGTTTCGATCTAATATTTCTCCACGCTCAGGCTCAAACGGAATATTTCTGCTCCATAAATCTTTTGCACCAGAAGTTAACGTATCACCAAGAAAAAATTGAACATACCCTAGACGTATATCAATGACTAAAAAGATCATAAAACCGAAAAGCAACGTTAGAACAAGCCGCTTTCTAACGGTCACATTTGATACTCGCATATACTCTATTCCCCCTTGTCTAGGCTCGTTCAAATATATGCTTGTACAACGGGAGATAGAACACATGAAATGCGATAGCAACTGTTAGCCTCGAGGGATGATTTCTAAAGATAACTGTATCTTTTCCGAGCTAACTAGCGTAATTTAAAGCTGAAATACTATTTACTTCCATGAAAAAAGGATTGATCTTAAACAAGACCAATCCTCCCCCTTAATTTTCCACTGTTTCTGTTGTTTCTGTTGTTTCTGTTGTTTCTGTTGTTCCTGTTGTTTCTGTTGTTCCTGTTGTTCCTTCCGCTTCTGTCGTTCCCGTATTGGCATCATTCTCCGACTGTTGTTCCTTCACTTCAGCATTTAACGTAACAGATAATACATCGCCTTTTTTCAACACACTGTCTTTCTTTATACTTTGCTTAACCACAAAGCCAGAGCCCTCAGATTTAACGGTCAAACCTAATAGTTTACCAATCTTCATCACATCACGTTTAGACCATCCACTCATATCTGGCATTTTCACATTTTCAGAGAGTTGAATCATCACCTTCTCGTTCACGATCATTGAGGTTTCTGCTTCCGGGTATTGAGCAGTTACATTCTGACCTTCACCAAGAATGATTGGCGTAAAGCCTAACGCATTTAGCTGGTTTTCAACTTCAACAGACTTCATTCCAATAAAAGATGGAAGCAAAGAACTATCGTTTGCTGATTGACTCTTTTTCGTACTTTTTCCTTCTTCCGTCGGATCAATCTGCATATATTGCAGACTATTTTTCATAACGGTATTAAAAATCATCGATACTGGAACAGATCCCGCTTTCCCCTCTAATTTTGGCTGTTGAACCGCCACATAAACGATTAACTTAGGGTCATCTTTAGGGGCCATACCTAAAAATGAATAGATATGATTGTCATTACCCGATAGTATTTTACCCGAAGAGTACATTTGTGCGGTACCGGTTTTTCCAGCAACCTCATATCCTTCTAATTGATATGATTTACCTGTACCATTTTTACCGCTAACAACTGTCTCTAAAATATCCAACACTTCTTTTGACGTTTTTTCAGAAATTGGCTGTCCGACTACTTTTGGTTCCGTATCCTGTATTACTTTATTTTTGTCTGTATCAACAATTTTATCGATGACATAAGGCCTCATCATTTTACCATTGTTAGCTATAGCAGTTGCTGCTTGTATTTGTTGAATTGGTGTAACTCTTGAAGCTTGTCCAAAAGCCGTCGTTATTCGATCTCGATGAAACTTCAAGTTAAAATAACTATCCACTTCTCCTGGAAGATCTACCCCAGTTTTATTCATAAACCCGAATTTGTTGAAATATTGAATTAATCGATCTGTACCAAGTAACTGATCAGCCATAATCGAAATCGCCACATTTGATGATCGCTGAATCCCTTCATTAAAAGTAATTGGTCCCCAGCCAACTCTATTATGGTCATAAATATCCGGCCCATCTACTTGATAAGATCCTGATTGAAATGTAGCATTTCCATCATAAACGCCTTCTTCAATCGCTGCGGCAAGTGTAAAGATTTTCATCGTTGATCCTGGTTCAAAGGCCTCTGAAATGACATAATTATTGTATGTTGTTATATCCCTAATATTTGGATTAAAGCTTGGGCGTTGTCCCATCGCTAATATTTTTCCCGTTTTTGGATCTGCTACCACACCAATAACTTTCTCTGGTGAGTATTCTTTGACCACTTGATTCATAGCGTCTTCAAGAAAGGTTTGTATTTTTTGATCAATTGTTAAATACACGTCATTCCCATTTTTCGGGGCAACGATTTCATCATGACTATTCGGTAGCTTCCAGTTGTAATGATCTTTTTCAAACTTTACGAAGCCATCTTTTTCTTTAAGGTTTTTCTCAAGGGTTTTTTCGAGGCCCATCATCCCGACTGTTTCACCAATATCCTCTTGCTTTTGTGCATAACCAATCAGATGGGAGGCGAATACACCATTCGGATAAAATCGTTGTGTATCTCTTATAAACGTAATGCCCGGAAGCTCCAAGTTATCAATTTTTTCTTTTAAAGTTTGACTAATATCCCGACCTGCAGATCCGAACTCTACTTGATATGAATCTTTTGAAAGAATCTTTCTCACTTCACTTACTTCCATTTCAATTAACGGAGCCAGCAGTTTTGCAGTTTCCTCGACGTCAACTACATGCTGGGGATGTTTGGGATCAGTTGTAATCTGATCATCAAGAATTGCTACAAGCTTATAGGATGCTTTATCCTCAGCTAAAACTTTCCCTTTGCTATCGAGGATTGATCCTCGTGTAGCATCAATCGTTCGTTGACTTGCATATAGTTTCTCTGCTCTAGCTACAAGTGCTTCACCATGAACAGTACCTGTTGCTTGTATGTAAAAGAATCGTAAAAAAATCGTAAAAAAAATCAGTGCGAATAGTAAAGATAAAACGGCTGCTCCTCGGTTCATGTTCATATTTTTCTGCGTAAACTTCATAGCGACCTCCTTAATTAATACGAAAAAACATATGAGAGGTAAAGAAGTACTAGCTACAGTATTTCATTTAGCTTAGTCTACTCCTTCCCTTCATATGTCTCATTTTTGGATACTTTTCACATTATCTGGATCTAATGTCAATCCTAAGCTTTTTGCCTTTTCTAGCATTCGATCATACGTACTTAACTCTTCAACCTGTACTTGAAGGTCACTATTTAACTTTGTTTGTTTTTCAATTTTAGCTTCTGTTTTTTGAAATTCAATATTCGCTTGATAAACGGTGTAACTATTTGTCACAATTTTTACTGCACCTATGACAAATAAAGAAACAAATAATAAGATTAGGAGTTTTTCTCCAAGTGTTATCGAGGCCCTTCGCTTAATAATGATTGGTTCTTGCACAGGCATTTGTTGATGTTGCTTACCTTCTTGACGTTGTTGCTCTAATTTCATCGCTAAATTACTCATACATGCAACCTCCTTTATTTACTTGAATTTGGATTAAATTCTAGTGTATTTGATATTGGTTTAAAATCGAACACAAAAGCAGAGATTTAATATGCGAAGTCAGAGTGAAGAGCGTCGTAGTTTTTACGTTAGGTTTATTCGAGGCAGTTCCACTTTATATTTTTTCGGCAATTCGTAGCTTAGCTGATCTAGCACGATTATTCTCTTCTAATTCTTCTTCTGTTGGAACGATTGGCTTTCTATTTACAAGATTTATTTTAGGTTCGTATCCTTCTGGAAGAAAAGGCATGTTACGAGGAAGCTCCGGTGGTGTTGCAGCTTCTTTAAAAGCTGATTTACAAATCCGATCTTCAAGGGAGTGAAACGTAATGACACTTACTCTTCCCTTTGGATTTAGTAAGTCGATTGACTGTGCAATTGCTTCTTCAAAAACTTTCAACTCATCGTTAACAGCAATCCTAATCGCTTGGAAAATTCGTTTCGCAGGATGTCCACCTTTTCGGCGAGCTGGTGCTGGAATCGCTTCTTTAATAATCTCTACTAGTTCTCCAGTTGTGCGAATTGGATTATTTTCCCTGTGGGCTTCTATTTTTCGTGCGATTTGTTTTGAAAACTTCTCTTCACCATATTTAAAAAAGATTCTAACTAAATCTTCATAAGCCCATTCATTCACAACATGGTAAGCAGAAATAGCAGATTGCTGATCCATTCTCATATCTAGCGGTGCATCATGATGGTAGCTAAATCCGCGATCAGGTGTATCGATTTGCGGTGAAGATACGCCTAAGTCAAAAATAATGCCATCTACCTTTTCAACACCGTGTTCTGCTAGTTTTTCGGTAAGATAACGAAAATTGCTTTTTATAAAAGTTACCTGTCCATCGTAGCTTGATAATTTTTTTTTCGCATTTGCTAATGCAACATCATCTTGGTCAAATGCATACAGATGACCTTCTTTTGATAATTTAGATAGCAGATAGCTGCTGTGACCTGCTCCACCTAGTGTGCAATCTACGTATGTACCATCCTGTTTAACTTGTAGTCCATCGACTGTTTCTTTTAATAAAACCGTTGTATGTTCAAACATTGTTGTACCACCTTTTCAAATCATTTCACTTTAGCTTGTCCACTACTACTCATTTCTTTGCCTAAGTGAAGATTATAAATCAAAATCAATCATATTTTCTGCAATTTCTTCAAAAGAATCTTCCTGTTCAGCAACATAATTTTCCCAAATGGACTTACTCCATAGCTCAATTCGATTTGAAACGCCGATCACAACACATTCTTTTTCTAGTTTTGCATATTGTAATAAAGGAGTAGCGATATTGATACGACCTTGTTTATCTATTTCACATTCAGTCGCACCTGAAAAGAAGAATCGGGTGAATGCACGAGCATCTTTTTTCGTTAATGGGAGAGTTTTTAGTTTTTCCTCGATTATCTGCCATTCACTCATCGGATAACCGAACAAGCATTGGTCAAGGCCTCTTGTTAAAACGAATGCTTCCCCTAATCCATCTCTGAACTTAGCTGGGACAATCATTCTGCCTTTCAAATCGATCGTATGATGATATTCACCCATAAACATACTCGTTGCCCCACTTCCTTGCCCCTTCTCACCACTTTCCCCCACTTTTCTCCACAACTTTTATTTTACACTGTTTTTATAAAAAAAAAACCCTGTATTAACAGGATTTCCAAAAAACTTTTATTTAAATTTTGACAATTTTATGTTTATCATTAAAGGAATATGACAAGTTTAGCAATTCTTTTACAAAATCAGGTCCGAATTTATTTAAATAGTAATAAATATTCCAAATTCTCTCTTGTGGATTCAAGCTGGGAAGTAACGATAATTCAATAGATTTAAACTTTGAAATTTGTACTTCATACTGTAATTGTTTTCGCTTCTCGACACTTCGATTTAAAAAATCCAGTTGTTCTTGAATAAATACGCCATTTTTTTTCAGCATCGATTCTAAACTTTTATCAATCTTTAACGCTGCTTCAATCAGATTTTCGTGTATGTCTGAAACTTGTTTTTTCGCTTCTTCAACAAGCGGATTCATATCCACAGGAGATACACTTTTAAGAAAATCCGCAATCGATTTTTCTACCCCGTTATGTAAGACATCATCTAGAGATAAATCCGCTTCAGCAAGATTTCTTTCAATCGACCGTTCAAGTAATGTAATATTTAATCTTGGCAAAACCGGTGGCATTTTAATATCCATGATTGAAAACACTCTCTTTAACTCTGCCCAATAGGTAACCTCACCTGGACCAGCGATAAAGGCAAGTGTTGGAAATAAGTACTCCTGCATTAGTGGTCTAGTAACAACATTGTTACTGAGCTTTTGCGGGTACATCTCGATAACATCGTTTAGTTCCTCAATTGACAATGTTAAACCAATGTCTGAAATCATAAACTCTTCATCGCTTTTTCGCTCTAAAAGAAAACGCTCACCTTCATGATGATAAAAAAGATTTGCACTCTTTTCAGGCATTTCAATAATTGGTTGATAGTTTCTTGAACGCATTTCAATTTGCTGGGTTTTTACTGCATCATACAAGCTACTGTTTTGATCTAGTATTGATTGAAAGCAAGGCTTCTCAAACTGACGAAGTCCAGGGTCACCGGAATTAACTAGGACTAAACCTTCATTTTCGAAAAGAGTCATAATGACTTGTTCAAAGAATTCCACATATGTATCCGATTGATCCACACTGTTCGTTAGTTGTTCTAAAAGCTCGTTTGAATAATCCGTTTCACCAAAGCTTTCAAAAACTTGTTCAATCCAATCTAGCGTTTTTTGTTGATTTAACGGAAGATCAGATACTGACTGTTTTTTGATTGGCGAATCTTTAATTGCTAATTTTTTTAGTATTTTATCCTTTGATGTAAATACATGGTTAATTTCCGCAAAATCATGATCCTCACCAGCTATCCAAAAAACCGGAATAACCGGAATACCTAATGCTTCTTCTTCATTTCTTGCCAATACAATAATCGAAATAATTTTATGTATCGTATACAAAGGACCAGTTAACAGCCCAGCTTGTTGGCCCCCAATGACGACAACACTGTCAGGATGTTTTAGTCTCTCAATGTTTTCTAACGTTTTCTCATTGTTCTCTGAAAATCGTTTTGCATATTCTTTCAAATAGGCAGATAACTCTTCACGCTTAAAGGAACGATTTTTTAAATCCACAACTCTCTTTTGAAAAACCTCTTTTGAATGAATATTATAATCAAAAAACATTTCATGTTTTAACTTTTGTTTAGTAAGGTCATTCATAAATTGATTTGAAGATCGCAGGGAGAGTTCAAGAATCTCCATATATTTAACTCCCTTTCTTGATTTAAGTCATATAAAGTGATACTACTTATTGTGTCCACCGTTTTTGGAAAACTGCCTGCAAAAATTAAGGTAAATCTTCGCTATATGAGCAGTTTCCAAAAGTAAAAATTTATTCGACGCTCATTTAGCTAGACCCATCTTGGCTCTAACTGGAGGTTATCTCATCCTCTTTTGATTCATTGAAAGCTGAGAGCCGGATTTCATTACCTGTTATTACAAAATAAATACAAACTAAAGATACCAAGAATGAGTATAGCACTTATAAGTCTGAAACAAAAAAACTTTGCTTCACCCTTGACATTTTGTATACGTTTAGTTTCGTTCTAGCATTTTCGAAAAGCGGAATATCATTTCAACATGTAACTCCAAGCGAAGCCATTAGCATGATTTTTCAGTCTTTTAGATAACCCCAAAGAACTTAGCTCAGATTCATATGTATTAAGGTAAAATGTTTTTTGCTGTTCATAAAATTTCCACTTATGTACATTATCTTCATGTGTTTTTAAACATACCTACTATGATTCCGAAAACCGTTAAAATAAAATAACTTGCAAAATAGAATAAAAATGACAACCACCATACCTTTTTCGATGGTTCTTTTGATCTTCTGTATTCAACAAAATAGACAATAATCATTAACATGATCAATCCTAAAATACTAAAAATAAGAAATGATTGCTCAAAAATGAAATTAAGATGAAAATGAACTGATATAATGAAGAAAAATGTGGATATATCAATTGCTATTAAAAAAGACTTCTTTTTATTTTTGACAAATAACCGTAAGATTACTAAAAAAACATCAATCCTAACAAGGGTAGAGTAAAAACGAACGAGATCATCCATGCAATGATATCAACCATCCCGCTCCCCTTTACGTACCTCAATTCCTTTTATTGAATGATACAAAAAAGTTATATGCGGCATTGCTAAATTACGATTTTTTGCTTGATGTAGGCAGTAGCCTAAGATTGCATCTATTTCCGTTTGGTTTCCTTTCTGTATGTCTTTATACATCGAAGATTCATTTTGCGCGGTGTTTTTACAAATATTTTGCACATAATCCCATAATTGTCGTTCATTTTGTAGGCCCAATACATTTATTACCTCGGTAAAAAGTTCATACAGCAGCACATTAAAATGTTCGTTTTCGATTAATTCTCCGTTTTTTACCTTTAATATTGTCGTTAATGGATTTATTGTAGCATTCGCAATTAATTTTTCATTGAGCATTTTTTGCCAATCTTCTTTCAATTCTATAGGAAAACACGGATGTTTTTCAACTAACAGCTGTTCAATCCATGTATTATCGCTGTTCTTACTATTATAGTAAGAAAGCTTCGTCCTACCTATGCCGGTGTGTTCGACAGTATGAACATCAATTCGAAGTGCGCCATGTTCTACAATTCCTAATACAATTTTATGATGAGATAATAATGACAAAAATGGCAAATGCCCCATTCCATTTTGCAGGAACAAAACGGTTCGAGAAGAAAGTTTTTTTAACACCTCAATAATTGGCTCTATATCGTATTGCTTAACCGAAATAATAAGGAGTTGTTCTTGATAATTTCTTTCATATTCCGCATGAACCTTTGTTAGAGATTGAGTGCCATCTTTAATAACTGTTATGCCTTCTTCGTTAATGATATCAGCCTGTTCCTTTCGATTTGTATAAAGTGTAACGGTATAATTTTTTGAAAGATAGAAACTGTATAGAAGACCTATTGAACCAGCACCTATGATTCCAATTTCCATGAGCATCACCTTCCATTCACTTGCATGATACGCCATATTGTAAAATTTCCATGAGCAGGAGTTACTCCCCATTAAGAATGGGCTTTTCGAAATGTTTATGACTTATTTTAACAGGTACATCATATCAAATGAAGCGCCGTCTACACTAGACTTTTGCCTACTTTTCAAAAAAAGGGTTATGATTTATCAAACAGAAAAAATGTAAGCGCATAGCATTTTACATTACTTTCATCCAGTTCCCATGCTATAATCATAGTATCGTTATTTCCGCTCCAATCAAAATATTCCTTAAGCTAAAACGAATTATTTGTATCAGGGGGGATTAGCTTTGTTAAAAGTTGAAAGATTATTAGTGAATTATAAAACATTAGAAGAATTTAAGAAGTTTAGAGAATATGGTATACAAGAGCTATCAATGCTTGAGGATTTTCAATCGAACATGATTGAAAACAATAGTGATTCTCCATTCTATGGCATTTATTATGGTGACAAGCTAGTAGCACGAATGAGCCTATATCGTGTCGATAAAAGATTTGATCAATACTTCACGCCTAAGCAGGACTATTTAGAGTTATGGAAACTCGAAGTTTTATCCGATTACCAAGGGAAGGGCTACGGTAAGACACTTGTAGAGTTTGCGAAATCGTTTCGTTTGCCAATTAAAACAAACCCACGTGTGAAATCAGGTGATTTTTGGTCTAAGATGAAGTTTGAGTTAGTTAAATACGATATGGACCGTGATAAAGGAGAAAATCCATTAGTTTGGCATCCCTCTGGTACAAGTAATCAGTCTTAATTGAAAAGTGACCTAATTGCACCTTGTCTAATTTATGGAAAATAAGCAGCACCCTAATCGAAGGTACTAATTAGGGTGCTGCTCTCTGATATAAATTCGAATAATGGCTCTACATGCTCATCCTACGCGATTTGGGGTAACAATTAATCTCTCAAATCAATGCCTTCCATAGCCTTTTCGGACCGTTTATCTTGAATACGTTTTCTACAATTTCCCTCGTAGACATGGAAATTACCACATAGTCAATATTAATCGACGATGAAGCGAGACTTCCATCAGTTGGGTTTTCCTCCTGTTGAGAATGAGATAAATATCAAGACAGATCTTCGTTTACTAACCAGACCTATTCACTACTTTTCCACCTTTTCTAAATTCCCATTTTTACCTACTTGGAATTTCACCTTCCTATTTCTTTCATCCTCTTGTATTAATATCATTTTTCTAGCCCGATCCATCATTTCAATTAAAGCATGGTAATCATCTTCAATCACTTCCAAGTTCCTAGAAAGTGTTACCTTTTCTTGTCGGAGGATAATGATTGTATTTTCTAGCTCACTAATTTTGTCTTTTAACTGTTTATTTTCTTGCTGAACCTCTAGTATTGGAGGTGCCTCTTCATATTGTTGAAGAAAAGATATAAGATCTTTTATCGTATTTTTTGAATGGATACTTGGTTGCTCTACTTCCTCGTGAACATTAAATTCTTTTTCTAATTCTTTCTCTAATTCCGGCTGCTGAGGAAGTGTTCTAAGCTCTTTTCTTTGTTTTTTCGCGACTTCAATACCAGTTTTATATTGTTTACGAACATAAGAATTCCATCTAAACCCACAAGCAGCAGCTGTTCTTGATAACTTTCTCCCTACTTCTTCAAAGGCTGCAAGTTGAGTTGTCCCTTCACGTATATGCCTAAGAACAACTTCTGCTAATAATAAATCCTCATCATTTGTCCAAGCATCTTGACGCGTAGTAGTCATCTATAATCCCTCCAGTAGTCACTTTTTTCTATACATATGCAACTAGTAGAAAAGATAGACTAAATACAATCTATTACGTACCAGAAAAAGATCTACACTTTATTCTGCTTAGGGCAATTAAGTCATTTTATAATAGAATGTATCCATCGTCTATCATGACGAAAAGGTCAATTTTTTTTTACAAAGCTAAAATTTAGATCTAACTAGCCTTAAGATAATCTATGCATTTGGATAAACCGTATATTCATAACTCGTTTCGTGATCCGTATATCACAGGTAGTCGAAATTTCCCAACCGCTACTCAAAGTAAATCCATTTATCAGAGCAAGGATAATGTCTGTGCTCTCTGCTTATCTTTTGACCTATGTTGTTTTTGGCAAGAACAAAAGCACAAGCACCTTGACCATCCTCAGGCGTAGCTTATGACCCCGAGGGGCTAGGCGCTGGATGTCGTGTGCTTATCTACAGTACAAGAATTTTATAGTTTCCTACAACAAAATAAAAGCGTGAGGATCAATTGATCCTCACGCTTTCTTTGTTGTTGTTGTAATTAATTATTTACTTACAACATCTCTGCCTTTGTATGTTCCACAAGCTTTACATACACGGTGAGCAAGTTTGCTTTCACCGCAGCTTGGGCATTCTACCATACCAGGTACTTGTAATTTAAAATGCGTACGACGTAGTCTTTTTCTTGTTTTAGAAGTTCTTCTAAAAGGTACAGCCATTATTCCCACCTCCTTAAAGAGCATTACATTGTGAATTGAATCCGGATAAACCGGTTTCTTTTGTGTATCAAGCTAAATAAATTAACTTTCTTCGTTTTCGAAAAATTTCGCTAGTCCTGCCAATCGTGGATCAACCTTGTTCTTCTGGTCATCTTCAGTGATAACCTCCCAGTCATTACCAGATTGTGGAGCAGCTCCTTCTTCATTTTTTACATCATCACAGAATACCTGCATCGGAATTTCTAATAGAATGATTTCCATAATAATTGGTGTTAAATCAACTATATCACCATCTATAAGATTATAATCATCTTCCGTATCATAAGCTGCTGGTTTAAGTAAAAATGTTTCTGTTGTATCAATTGAAAATGGATATTGAACATCCACTAATGTTCGAGAACATGGTAGAACCATTGAACCGGAAATTGATAAATGGAATGTAACTTTTGTTGAACTAATATCAGCTCTTCCACTAACGTAAACTTTCGAAATGTCACGAATGTCTTGATGACTTGTGACAAGTTCACTTAAATCGATTTCTTCTTCAATCTTCAATCCCTTGCTTTGCAATTGATGTAGTTGACTAATTGTCCATTTCAACATGTCTCACCTCGGAGGCAACAAAGGTAATTATAGCCTTCGCAATAATATTTGTCAATATTTTTTCTTTACAGACTTAGTATACTTGATTATCGCTTTTTTACACAACATCTATCCCATTTTAACGAGCGGTTACATCACACTTTATGGGATTTTCACGATGCCATTCCGTAAAGAGCAATCCTTATTTTAATCATCAAAATGCTTCTTTGCAAGGTTTTTTGCACTATTTTATAAAAATAGGCTAATTTTTTTATGATTCAATCCTAAGTAATGTTTATAGATTGATGCGTATACCCTATAATGATAGCAACATCTTAATAAGAAACATGGTGATAATTTGAACGCTCTAGGTCTTGTAGTCGAATATAATCCATTTCATAATGGACACTTTTATCATTTAGCTGAATCTAAAAAAGAAACAAATGCCGATGTAGTGATTGCTGTCATGAGTGGCAACTTTCTGCAAAGAGGTGAGCCTGCCCTTATTTCAAAATGGGAACGAACAAAAATGGCATTACATTGTGGTATTGATTTAGTTATCGAATTGCCCTATGCTTTTGCTACACAAAAAGCAAATACATTTGCAAACGGGGCAGTTTCCATATTAGAGGCATTAAAATGTCAGTCATTATGCTTTGGTAGTGAATTAGGAGAAATCTCTTCATTCCTAGGTGCAAATGAATTTCTACATAAATCCAAACAGCAATATGATGAACTGATAAAAAAACAGATAAAAACAGGTGTAAGCTATCCAACAGCATTAACCAATGCTTTTCAAGAGTTAACAAATGGAAAGGAAATTCTAGATTTATCATTACCAAATAATATTCTTGGTTTTCATTATGTAAAATCCATTCGTGAACAACAAGCACAAATGAAACCATTTACAATCCAACGTACGTCTGCAGGGTATCACGAGCAAAACTTTGTCTCTCCTACGATTGCCAGTGCTACTAGTATTCGAAAATCAATTTTTTCAAATGAAGGAGATATTACAAATTATGTCCCGAGTGTGACTTTTCAAATCCTAAATGAATATAAAATGGAAAAAGGACTGTTACACAATTGGGAGCAGTATTTTCACTTGTTAAAGTACTCTATTATGACGATGACTGAAGAAGATTTGCTCACGATTTACGAGGTTGAGGAAGGTTTAGAAAACAGAATTAAAAAAAACATCTTACATGCTCAGAGCTTTCAAGATTTTATGGAAAGAATCAAAACGAAACGTTATACGTGGACAAGACTTCAGAGATTATGCACGCATATATTAACGAAAACAACGAAACAGCAAATGAGTTTTATAAATGATAGCCAAACAGCCCCATATATTAGATTATTAGGCATGTCTTCAAAAGGACAAGAATATTTACGTTCAATCAAAAAGCAAATAGAACTTCCGATAATTTCCAAACTTGCAACCTTCAGGCACCCTTTGTTAGAGTTAGATATTAAAGCTACTAACACCTATAATATGATTTTTGAAGAGCCGCTTCGTTCAAAGCTTTTAAAAGCTGAATATGCAACACCCCCGATTAGGCTTTAATATGCGATTCCAAACAGCGGGGGTTTCATTATCCCCTTCTGATAGGTAGCTAGACTTACCAGATCATTTACGTACAGTTATCCCCCACCATCACTCAAGAGTAAATGTGGGGGACTTACATTTACGTTGGGATGAATAACAGAAACAACTTCTACCTTTTAGGTAAGTAAATAAAGGAGGAAGTGGTTAAACCGGATACAAAGACTTATCCTTTCTCTTTAAGATTCATTAAATAATTCACAGCATCATCAAATGAATCGATCGGTATAATCTGCATATCAGTTTTTATTTTTTCCCCAACCTTTATTGCTTCATTGTAGTTTGAAGTCAATTGGTCATTTTCATTTGGTGCAAAGAAGATATCCATTCCTGCCTTATCTGCTGCAACAATCTTTTGAGAAATCCCTCCAATCGGTCCAACTTCTCCTGATTGATTAATTGTGCCTGTTCCTGCAATTGAATAGCCTTTTGTTAAATCTCCTTCTGTAAGCTGACCATAAATTTCAAGAGACATCATTAAACCAGCTGAAGGACCTCCTATATCCTCTGTATCTAAGTTAATGTCAGGTTCTACAATTAATTCTCGATCAGTAGTCAGCGATATACCGATACCAACTTTAGCTGGATCGTCAATAAAGGCTGTTAACTTTAGGCTACCTTGCTTTTGTTTGCCTTCTCTTTCAAAGGAGATTGTTATTTCTTCTCCTTCTTTCTTTTGACCAACGAAATCAATAAACTCTTCTGCGGTTTGAAATTCGATATCATCAACTTTATAAATACGATCGCCAACCTTTAAAACCTCCATTGCTGGCATGTCTTTTACAATTCCATCAACATATATCCCATGAAAAAGATAATCGACGCGTTTATTTGCTTTCTGATACGCAACGGTTATAGCCGATTCCTGTGAAGCCTCCATCATATGTAATTGTCTTTTAAAATATTCTTCATCCGTTTCTTCTTCTCTTCTTATCTCCTCAAGAGGTTGAATGTAATAAAAATCATGTAGTTTCGCCCACATATATGTTAATGGATTTGCTCTTCCAAACCGAATCGTTGTTAAGGAAAAGCTTCCCTCCTCATCGTTGAACCCATTTTCAACCTCAATAATCGGCTCAAGCTCTGATGTCATTCCTGGTTGTGTCACATAAAAAGGAAGTTTGATAAAGGATAAAATTAGTACAATCACGACTAACAAAATAATCGTCCGTAAAAATGTCTTACCTTTCAAGTTCGTTTGTCTCCTTCCACTTTGCAATCATTGTCTGTATTTTCACAACATGCTTCAAGGTTTCCTGTTCACCAATATCAATTATCTCCTTAATATTAGTAAAAGCTCGGGAACTATACTGCTCAACATGCGGACGAATCATAACATCTGAAGCAATTTCTCGATGATGAACTAGCTCATCTTGCATAATATCGAGACTTTGCATAATCACATCATAGATAGATGTAATATCTTCATTACGCTTAACATGAGAAACATCAACTGCAATGACAATATCCGCCCCCATCTCCTTAACAACCGATACAGGGACTCTATCAATAACACCACCATCAACTAATAATTTCCCGTCTATCTTTTCTGGAACAAAGATACCAGGGATGGAAATACTCGCCTTCACCGCATCAGCTACTGGACCTTCTTTGAAAATAACCTTTTTTCCCTCATTTAAATCTGTTGCGACAACAGCAACTGGTATGTCTAATTCTTCAAACGTTTTTCTATGTGTAAATAATCGAATTAGTTCCTTTAGTCGATTACCTGAAATAAATCCCATTTTAGGAACAGTAAAATCTAAATAGTACTTTCTTTTAAAGGCTAATGCAAATTGAACCATCCTCTCAATGCTTAATCCTGATGCATAAAAACAACCAACAAGCGCTCCCATACTGCTACCCGCGATGAAATCAATCGGAATCCCTTCGTCACGTAATACCTTTAATACCCCCAAGTGAGCAAATCCTCTTGCACCACCTGATCCAAGCGCAAGTCCGATTTTCGGCTCCTTAGTCAAGATGATCCCTCCTTTTACTAAGCATCTCTCTATTTGAAAAATTTTAAAAATGAATGAATCAGCCAATTCATCAGCTACTTCACATAATTTATTCAATTAAATCATAGGTATATGTCATTCTTATGGTCTAAATCGCCCACCTATTCTCGTATATTAAACTATTAAGGTTTGTACATCAAAAACGGATGCACCACGAACAAAAGCGCAAGCACCTTGATCAGCCTCAGGCATATCATAAGACGCTTTTGAATAGAAGGTGTTTTTCGCCTTCAATTCAAAAGCGGCTGTAGACCCAAGAGGGGCCGGACGCTTGCGCTGGATGTCGTGTGCTTATCCACAGTACAAGAATTTTATAAATTCCTAAGCAAGAACAAATTAGGTGAGCATGAATAAATGGTAATTCCCCTGTCGATTCATGTATAGCTAAAAACTAAAAGCTGTTTCAACTGCGTCATTAATTACTGTAACGACGCAATTTCACGTCCTCTATGGTCTTAGTCTTCGTCAAGAACACTGAAACTGAATGTTGAGCGAATTGCAGCTGTGCAATTTTTTATTTTTTATGTGATTGGATAAGCTGTTTCAATCCAAATTGTTAGCAATAAAATTTTGACCCGCATGTTTAGGAGGCATCAAATTTTGAGTCTTTCGAAACTTAAAACCATTTTCTTGGCTGTTTTTATCGTTGGTCTTACTCTCGCCATCATCCTTAATCCAAAAGAGTCACTTGAAGCATCAATTAGGGGCTTAACGATTTGGTGGGAGGTTGTTTTTCCATCCTTATTGCCTTTTTTTATTGTATCAGAATTACTTATTGGTTTTGGAGTTGTGAAATTTATTGGGGTACTGTTAGAACCACTTATGCGACCGATATTTCGCGTACCTGGGGTTGGTGGATTTGTTTGGGCAATGGGAATGGCTTCAGGAAACCCAGCAGGCGCGAAACTTACGGCTAGACTCAGAATTGAAAAACAAATAACGGCCATACAAGCAGAACGTTTAGTATCCTTTACAAGCTCGTCAAACCCACTTTTTATTTTCGGAGCTGTTGCCGTCGGTTTTTTTAATAATGCATCTCTCGGTATTTTATTAGCCGCAGCCCATTATTTAGGTAATTTATGTGTCGGTTTAACAATGAGATTTTACGGTGGTTCAGAAAAAACGCAGACTTTCGAAAAGAAAAACATAAGCTTCCCTTCGATAAAGGTAGCCTTCAGAGAGCTTCATTCTACAAGGATATCTGAATCGCGCCCCATCGGAAAAATGCTTGGAGATGCCGTTGTTTCTTCCATTCAAACACTACTTATGATCGGTGGTTTTATCATTCTTTTCTCTGTATTTAATAAGGTATTAGCACTTATGCAAATAACAGACATGATTGCCAGTGTTTTTACGGTCATCTTGGCTCTCCTACATATCGCCACAGATTTAAGCAGACCACTTATAGCTGGCATATTTGAAATAACGTTAGGAAATCAGCTTGTTAGTGAATCAACGGCCGATTTATTAGATAAGGTAATGATCGCAAGTTTTATCTTAGCCTTTGGCGGGTTATCCATTCAAGCACAAGTCGCAAGTATTTTAGCAGATACAGATATTCGTTTTAAGCCTTTTTTTAGTGCGAGAATTCTTCAAGGTATTTATTCGTCTATATTTGCATTCCTTTTATTCAAACCGCTTTATCTAAATTTGCAATCAAACCAGTCTACTGAACTCCCTGTCTTCATAATAAGTAATAGCCCTGATTGGGCAAAAGCATATTGGGAAACGCTAATTCAAATAGGTCCTCTCATTACAATCCTGTCATTGATCATCTATATCTACCTATACGGCAAGAGAAATGTATTTACTAAAACAAATTAAGTTTATTGTTCAGCCTCGGGCAAATAAGCCGCTTTTGAATAGAAGCCGTACTTTGCCTTCAATTCAAAAGTGGCTGTAGACCCAAGAGGGCCGGACGCTTGCACTGGACAATTCTCGAAGTCAAAACTTATAAATTCTGGTGATATTATAAAAAAGGTGAGGTACTCCCTCACCTTTTAGGCATCAATGAATTTCTTATTTAAAGCCTTTTCTACTGCTTCAGGAACTAACTCAGAAATGTTGCCTCTGTATTTTGCTACTTCCTTTACAATGCTGGAACTTAAAAACGAATATTTATTGTGTGTCATCATAAAGAACGTTTCAATATTCTCATCTAACACTCTATTCATTGAGGTAATTTGCATTTCATATTCAAAATCTGAAACAGCTCGTAGACCTCGTAAAATCGTTTGCGCCTTCTTTTCATGAACATAATCTATAAGCAATCCGTTATAGGATTCAACCACTACATTAGGAATATGTTTCGTTACTTCTCTAATTAATTCACACCGCTCCTCAACTTGGAATAATGAGTTCTTCGATGAATTGTTTAGTACACAAACATATACCTGTTCAAATACCTTTGCTCCCCTTGTAATAATATCTAGGTGCCCATATGTAATTGGATCGAAACTTCCTGGACACACCGCAATTTTCCCCATTTTTTATTCCTCCCCTTTATGACTATATCTATAAATTGTAATAGAACTCATCCCGTATGTTTCATGTTTTAATTGAATCAATTGATCAATCTCTTCAGGCAATTGAATATCCGATCCATGCTCAGTTACAATAAACCCGTCTTTTCTTAGTAATCTATTTTCACTAATTTCATTTATAAGCGTTTTCAATTTTTGTTGTTTATAGGGAGGATCTAAAAATATTAACTGAAACTGTAGCTCTCGTTTAATAATCGCTTTTAATGCTCGTTCAGCATCATTTCGATAAACCTCAGATGCCTCTATAGCATGACAGACTTCAAGGTTTTTATGTATCGTTTGGATAGCCTTAGATTCTCGATCGACAAAAATACATCGTTCAATCCCACGACTTAGTGCTTCAATACCTAGACCACCGCTACCTGCAAACAAATCCAAGGCAACGCCACCTTCAAAATATGGCCCCACCATATTAAATATCGCTTCTTTTACCTTATCAGTTGTTGGACGTGTACTTACCCCCGGTACTGCTTTCAATGATCTACCTTTATAATTTCCTGACACTACTCTCATTTCATTCACCACGACTTTTTAATTTACATTACACTACGATTAATAAGTTACTGTAATTTGTCCCCTTGTCTCAATTTAGTGAAACTCCCATCCGTCAAAGCTGTACTATCTTTTATTGCGGAAAAAGTTTCACTTAATCGTACCACAGCCTTTCCATCTGATACAATATTTTATATTTATTTACTTACAATTTTAAAAATTCACTCTTTACATTCAGTTGTATTTTCGGCAAACAACGTCGCTTGAGAACTGCCTTCGTAAACACTTGTTAATTTTTTTTATTGTTTTATGTATATGAAAAATCCGATTGGTGATAATGATTAGTAACAACATCGATTCGTTGATGTTGTTGCCAACCGCGGAGAAGACTTACGTTTCCCCATAAGTTCTTCCTCCGGTTTCTCCTCTCCCTTTGCCTTCAACCTTTTATATACTAAAAGGTATTGAAGGAACCTACAGAGATTATCTGTAGGTTTTTTTGTTTTATAACTATAAAATAATTCTTGTACTGTGGATAAGCGCACGACATCCAGCTCCAGCCTAGGATACAATGGTATTGTTTAAACTTCATTTTATTATTCCAAAACCTTTCCTTCTCATTTATTATTGTTCATGGTATAGTGAAAAATTGATTATGTCTGTACTGTTTTTTCGCTCTACCACACTTTAGGGTATCTTATTTCCATTATCGTTTCAGGGAGGACATTTTATGATTCAACGATTTATTGAGTTAGGTGAAGGTTATTCTGATATATATGAACTTATCGAGACAGCTAAGGCTAATAAACACCGTGTATCGAAGCTGATTGCTTTACATTCAAAAGTAAATAATCGTGATGTTTCATCTCTAGTTGTTATCATGGAGCCGACTGATCCAGGGAAGTTCCAAGCTTTGTATATTTGCCGGGAAGGTATCCCAAATCCAAATGTCAAAGCAAATAAGAGATTTGAATTATTTACAGAACTAGAATCCCATTTAAATAAAAAAATCATTCAGATTGAAGTTAAACCTTCTAACATGTTTAAGGAACTTGAACTTTATTATCAATATTTAATTGGGATATTACGATTAAATCATTATCTCCCACCATTGCAATAAGTAGATTTACAAAATGCTAACTGATACATAGTGCTTTGACTAAGTGACATCGCGGTTAGCGTCTTTCTACTTTTTATAGTTTCCTAAACGAAGACGAAAAAAGGCTTACCATCTAGAAAACGAAATACATTTACATGTCATTCGTCCTCATGGTAAGCCTTTTATATAATCGTTTTGACAATAACTATATCCGATTATAATCCAATTTTATAATCATATTCTTTTGCTTTATCCACCTTTGACTCAAATTCAAGTTTTAAATAAGGTTTATAAGATGGCTCAGCATGTTTTACAAACGAATAGGATGAAAGCTTTTGTACATTTCGCTCTACCAAATCCATATCGCAGTATAATACAACATATTTTAATCGTTTGGAAACGTAATGGACGTTTCCAAACTTTCTCAGCATTTTGATATGCTTTAATGAATGGAGCCAAACGGCTATCCCTTGACGCTTTTCAACCATAATATGTATCTCCTTATATATCGCAGATTAACTTGCAGTATAACCCCACTTAAAACCTTAGAGGAATCTAAATACAAAGTAGCTTATACTATCGTAAAGAATTAAACTTAATTAACGCAGACTAATGGCGTCGGCGGACTACTTTGTTTGATTTTTCAGCAACCCGTGAACCCCGACCAATCGTACAGGATTCCCCCACTGATGAAATATTCACTTTAGTTTTAAAAAATCACTATTATAACAGTAAACCTTTTCAATTAAAGTCTAGCAAAAAAGTTGATCTCTAACAATATTCATCAAAAAAAATAAACGAGCCATTTCCGACTCGTTTTATGAAACTTTACAGCCACATCCCCCGCCAGAGCTACATCCTCCACCACAACTTGACCCTGAATCAAAGAATGGATTACCTGTCGGAACCTTTACATAATCTGATACTGCGCGACCCACCTGAACACTAATTTCATCTAACAATGATTGGAGTTCATTTTCTGCCCTTTTAAAATTCGATACATATTCATTTAAATCGAGCTCTCTTTTAATGTCACGCATATCCTTTGAGATTTTCCGATAATCTGGATGATATTTACCAAAACGTTGAACATCTTCGTATAAGTCCTTCGTTTTCGAAAATTGAGCAATTAGCTGTTGAGCTTCTTTATCATTCTTTAATATATGAAAACTTCGACGATATTCATCTGCTAGCTCAGATTGAAGTACAAAGCTAGCAAGTTTTTCTGCTTCATCGAGTATTAACATGCTTTCAATTGTAGCAAACATAGAGTATTTGCACCTCCGTTACTCATTTTACCATGAATAACGGAAATTGAAAAATTCTAGGCATAATATATTATCAAACAAATAACTTTTGCTATACCTTTAAGCTTACATTGCTAGAACATTATTGAATCGTGACATCCCATGTTTTTTTCAGATTATAACTTGTTGAATCATTATGAACGACCTCTACTGTCATTTCGTGGATCCCTTTATCCAATCCTTTGACCATAAATGCTGCAGTATACATGTCATTAACTTTTTTACCATCTATATAAACTATTATATGACCTTCACCATTTACTTTACTTCCTCCC
This sequence comes from Metabacillus rhizolycopersici, assembly GCF_020075705.1. The sequence goes on from NZ_JAIQUM010000001.1 coordinate 69,971, forward strand.
TTTTCTTTAAAGAAAAAATTAGGAATAAAACATTCTATATATACATCCTGTTCACGAACATGATGCTTGACATTCAAAGAATGATTTTGTTGCTGACTGATAACTTCAACGACATCTTTTGAAACATTCGTAATTTGAAGGGGAATGGTTTCTACCGTCCCCTTTGGTCTTGGCTTGTCCCCTACACAACCAACCAAGACAATAAACATTAAACAAAAAACGACTAACCGCATCATCATTTTCGCCTCCTATTTCCCTATTGTTCACAACCATGTATCAAATCATGAATATATTTTTTAGGTAAAACTAACTCCTTAACGATTATGTAGCACTAAGATTAAAACGACTTGGTTTCCAAGTCGTTTTAATCTTGTTGTCTCATTGCTTGAAACATCCCAATCATCATTGATGCCATTTGTATCGAGTTTGAAAATTGCTGTACTTTATGTGGAATTGTCTTTTGATAATAATTCATCATTTCCATTTCTAACGATTCTAAATCATTAGGATTTCTAGAAAGCTTCCGAAACCATTGAGGTTGCTCTCGAATAAATTGCTGCAATTCTTTATTGGAACGAATTTGTTCTTGAATTTCTTTTCGCATACAGCCCCTCCAATTACGACATCGTCTAAATAATTACATGCACAGTAAAAATAGGTGGCAGAAAGCCCCACCTATTTCAATCAATCTTTTCTAAAAGAAAAAGGTTGTTGACTTTTACTTGAGGAAGTTTGACTTGAACCCTTTGTTAAACCAAATTGATTGAAAAGACCTTGAATCGTTGAAATCGTACTGCTTACATTCGAAATATGATGGTTTACAGTGTTCGCATCCATTTTTTTCACTGCTGATAACATTTGAGTCATAAAATCGGATTTTTTTTCATCATCATTTTGTTCAGCTATATTTTTATATTGTTTCCAAATTACATCGTTCTCTCCAAGCAAATACCAATCCTCGAACACTTCCTGCCATTCTTTATTACCCTTTCTGACCTCTTGCACCAACTTCGGATGTTCCTTAACAAACTCTTTAAACTGTTGAACAGATGGATGGTTTTTCTTTGCTTTCATTTTTTTCACCTCTTCGATACATTCGCCTACGATATCATATCGAAAAAACACTTTAAATGTTCGCCCAATTTAAAAAACAAAAGCCCAAGCGCCTTGATCAGCCTAAGGCGAGCATAAGCCAATCGAGGGGCTAGGCGCTTGCGCTGGATGTCATGCGCTTATCCACAGTACAAGAATTTTATAATTCACGCTAAACAATAAGAAAATTGATTTTATCTATTAAAATAGCAATTGAAAAAGTCACGAAAATTTTGGTAAAATATTACTGACTAAAGGAGTGTGTTAGGGAGATGACAAAAGACGAGCTATTACGATTAACCAATGAGGTATTACAAGACGCTCTCGAAGAAGACCAATATGTTCTTGAACTCATTTTGACTGGATTAAAAAAAAAGCAATATCATGAAAAGAATTCGTATATAAATGCAATTCTCCACGCTGAAGGTGAATTCAAAAATGGCCAGTTTACAATTAAAATACCAAACACCCCTATCATTCAAAATGCATTAACAATTGTCCACGGTGGTATTACAGCAACTTTACTTGATTCAGCAATGGGAGGCCTTGTCCATCACATACTTCCTCCTGACAAAACTGTCGTTACGAGTGAAATGAAAATTAATTATGTAGCCCCTGGTGTCGGAAAAGAATTAGTATGCACGACCGATATCATTCACAAGGGAAACAAAACAGTAGTCACTGAAGGTCGAGTTTACAGAGACGACGGAACTCTTATTGCACATAGCACAGCTAGCTTTTTTATTATTAATCGGAGCTAAAGGTTGGTGGAGGTTATGAAAAGCTTCTTTTTCAAAAAACATTGTGCGATTTGTAAAAAAACGAGTAAAATTGGAGAAATTTATTTTAATGACGATGGCGTAAAAATCTTCGTTTGTTCACTTTGTTATGAATACGCTGAAAGACGTGCATATCGGAAGGTGAAATAGTCTCAGTTTTCCAAGCATCATGAAAATGAAACTTACCTTGACTTTTATAGGATAAAGAAAAGCTGACTATGAATTTACAGTCAGCTTACATCTTTAAAATGAACGAAAATGGTTTATTCAAGTGTAAGTGTAACCAAAAGCTTCGTGACTTCCCCTACACATAATAAAGTGTAGTTACAAGCTTCATTCTTGCCATAAACCAGTCAACTTACTTCCACTTTTCACTTATTGTTTTCATGTTTAAAGTAGTAAAATTTTCGTCTTCAAGGAAAGACGATCAGTTAATTCGAGATAAAGTTTTGTGTATAATATAAGCCATCTACACCTACGCCTAAATGTGTGAACTCCCCATTTAACAGTGTTTCGCGGTGTCCTTTACTATTTAACCATCCTTCAGTAGCTGCAATCCCATCTACATATTGTGCTGCAATATTTTCTCCTGCCATTTTATATTTCACATCAAATTTAGCTAGTCGGTCTACTAACGTTTCTCCATTTGGTGATTCATGCGAAAAATAATTATTCAGTCTCATATCTTCGCTGTGTAAAAATGCTACTTGTGATGTTTCTTCATCCCATGTAACTGAATTAATATTATGTCTAGTACGGATAATATTTGTTATCGATAATATCTGTTTCTCAACACCGTCCTCTATCCCGTCCCATTTTTCATTTGTAATTTTCTTAGCTTTTATTAACTCCCCTCGATACGTAACTTCGTAAGACCGTTGCTTAATAAACGTTTCTGAATCTAGTGCACGAATACTTGATAACACCCCGTCAAACTTGTCGATATATAGTTGTACAAATACATCACCAACCTTTACTGTTGGCCTTGTGTTCATATCCTCTTCTGAAAATTCAAACCGATAAGAATTCCCATCGAAATTTAGCGATAAATTTGATGAAACAGGTGCAATTTTAAATACTTCTTGTATTGGTTGTCCAATTTTAAATGGGCTTACATTCACCCCATTACCAATACCATAAACAGTCACAACCTTATGATTTAATATTCCAATTTGGATATATTGGTTATCTGCTTGTTGATAGATCCACCAATCATAATCATATGCTGAAGGGTCAATTCGGTCAGGTTCTCCAAACAGAGCCGTAATTTCTTCTGACGATTTATCCATAAGTGACAAAATTCCTGCTTCAGGCAATTTATCCGATTCATCAGCAATCTTTGATTCTTTTTCTGTAGTCAATGCTTCATTAGAAATTTGGATATCTTCTTCTTCATGTTTTTCGTTAGGAGTATATTGTCCAAAATACATAAATAATGTATAACTTATAATAATGATTAAAAATATAATAACCGTTCGAATGAAAACACGCAGTCAAAACCCCTCCATCACTACTCTTTTTCCTATCATTATATGAAAACTCCCCATTGATATTCTAGTTATTTGTTATGAAAAGTAGTATTGCTAGTATTTCCAACTAGAAATCCCGTTAATCGTAGTATAGTATAAATTACCTTAGTTTTCTAACAATACGAACGAAATTGCCTAAAATTCGTGTAATTACACCTTTAAAACCCTAATATCTCACATTCTTTACAAATATCAATCAATTGAATCCTCTAAGTCGTTTACTACTCACATATATAATTTCGATTCCTTTATGAACTATTGTGGGTACTAAGGCTTGTTAATGAGGGAAAAACGGAAAGTTATCCCTTACCTACTTGCTTTTTTGCTTTAGTATCATTAGGTAAGGGTTTTACTCCCCAGTAAGAATGGGATAAAAATCATTCTGTGTCTATATGTTTATTTTCAATATGTTTCAGAGATATTCGATAGCGCTTCTCCAGCTGCGTTGCCTGTTATCGTATGTGTCGATAGATCCCCTAATGAAATCATCCCCACAAGTTTTCCGTTATCAACTACAGGGATACGTCTTATTTGGTGTTTAGCCATCAAGTCTGCAGCCTCATGTGGAGAAGAATTTGATTCAATAGTAATCAGTTGATCAGTCATTACGTTCGTTACTTGATTAGAACCAGGGTGTTTCTCTGCAATCCCCCTTAAAACTAAATCACGATCTGTGATTAGTCCAATCAACTTTTGATTATCAACGATAGGGATTGCTCCAACATTTAACTCCTTCATTTTCACAGCCACCTCATATACGTTATCAAGTGGCGTACAATACTCTACATTAGTAGTCATAATATCTTTTACTGTTTGCATCATTTATCATCCCCTTTTATTATGTAAAACTCCAATCAGTGGAGAATTACATTATCACCACTGATGGAAGTCTTCCTTTATTAATTATGTTGCTCTGTAACACTATTTTCTGCACCTGTTCGTTAGGATATTCTGAAGTTTTTACCTTAAAGTTGTTTTATCATCAAAGTAAGACCAAATGATGGAAATTACTCTTATTTTTTTAGGGTTTTTCAGCTATAATAGATATGATGAAAAGGCTTTAATAGGAGGGATTTACATATGAAATTAGAAACAACCGGATTAGAAGATGTGACAATTGACTTCGATCGTTTAAGCGTAATAATGGAGAATATTGGATTTGTTTTAGCTGGTCAATGGGATTATGAACGAGTTACCTTTGATCGTAAAATTCAAAAGCAAGGTGATGTTTACTATCTTCGTGTGCAAGCCTATGCTGTAGAAGGTGAAATTGATGGTCGCCATGCAGTTGTTAAAATGATCACTCCTATTTTAGGTAAGCATCATTACCCACATGGCGTTGAATATGGTGAAGGTGAGTACTTTCCTGATGACGTCGTAAACACTAGTAAGAATCTCTTATCTAAGGTATCTGAAGCCATACAAATGGTACAATAAAAACAAAAAGCGCAAGCGCCTTGATCAGCCTCGGGCAAATAAGACGCTTTTGAATAGAAGGTGTTTTTTCCCTTCAATTCAGAGTGGCTGTAGACCCAAGAGGGGCCGGATGCTTGCGCTAGATATCGTGCGCTTATCCACAGTACAAGAATTTTATAGTTTTCGAAAAACGATAAGAACATTAAAAAAGCGAACTCAATTTAACAAGGAGGATTCGCTTTTCTATTTTAATACAGAAAGAAAGACTTCCATCAGTGCGGATTTTCTTTATCCTTCACTGATAGTTTTAGCGAGACTTTCCTTAATCTTTATAGGCAGTTTCTCCACCTTCCTTCTTTGATTCACCAAGGACTCTAAGGTGGGCGCTGTGGGAATTAATTCTTAACGTTCATCAATTCTTTGAAAAACCGTTCCATTCTATACCGTTTAGAAAAAGTCAAATAAGATGGATGATTTCACTTGCGAAACCATATCAAGTAAAAGATTTACTTGCTCTTCCTCACCTTGAATTTTTCCAAACTCAAAAAGGTGCTTCGGATCACTATGACCTAATAACACCGATGTTAACGTACCTACATCCATTCTTATACCTCTATTTGGTGGATTCACACAACTGCCTTTTTCCTTTTGAAACACCTGGATTGATTCTCCCTTTAGAAAAAAAGTTCCATTGTTCCAATGACATATTGGATCTGACAGATGAAGAATGAGTGGCTTGTCACCCTTGATGTAAAATGGATATTTCGCCAAAAACCTACTTACATTTACGATTTTCCCCATAAAATAAGGGTGAATTTCTGTTTTAACCCTAGGGTTTGGTAGTAACAAGGACAGGGGATCTTGTTCATATGTTTTCCACTTTACTGTTGAAACCATTGAATCGTGTTGACATATGAAATTCCAATAATCTTTTTTAATAGACTCTTTTAAGACAACTACTTCATGAACGATTAATTCACGATCCTTTATGGAATAAATCATATAACCATCTTCTTCGTTATCGTCATTTACGTGAATAACAACATGCTGCCCCTTTTTTAAAACGACATCCATCCACCAACTTTTATCTCGGATTAGCATACTATTATGAATCTCAATAAATCTACGATACAAACTCATTAAAATAGGAAGAGCGTCATCTTTTGTTTTTCTAATCATTTTCCCATTTTGACTATGTATAAATGTTAAATCTTCTTTTTGAATCGTATACGTTTTCTCTGTACAGATTAGTTCCCAACCAAATTTTTGATAAAAAGGAACATAAAATGGATGCAAATACGAGATATCGAATTCCTGTTCATTCATCCAATGAAGACTCTCCTGAAGTAGCATTTTGACCTTACCATTTCTTCTTGATTCAGGCCAAGACGCAACAGAAGCAACTCCTCCCATCTTAAACACTTGATTTTGAATCATGGTTTCGAATGTATAAATATGGAGCTTCGATCTTAGTTCATCATTGTCAAATTCGCCAAGAATATACTGCTTATCTAGTTTTCGTTTATACGCTTCTAGTTCACCATCGCCAATGGTAAACTGGAATGCGTATTCTGATAATTTAAGGACTTTGTCATAATTTTCATTCGTTATAACTTTAATCACTGCAAACATACACTCCTATTAATGGATAGTGGCTGAAAGGAATCCACCATCCACCATATTTCTCCTGTTTCATAATTGAATAGTACAAATGAAAATAATTCATTCAAAATCTTTCTTTTGAATTTCCCACATTAAAAAACGACCTTCTTTTTCCGTACAAAGCATTCCTAGCTTTTCAAAAAGTCTAATTGATCGTTCTTGTGCTACCTCACACTCCATTACTACTTTTGTTACAAACTTTTGATACGTTAACCAATCAATGAATGCATCCACTGCTTCAAACGCTATTGTTTCATCTACCTGCTTTTCATCCACATGATAACACAATTCTACCATACCTTCCTTAGAGGGCTTCCCTTGCATTAAAATATCACCAATTATTCGTTTCTCTTCATACAAAATAATTAGCCATAGCCCGCAATCATTTTTCTTCTCCTTTGACTCCAAGTTTTCAATATAGAGCGGAAGAAAGCCTTTCACAAAAGCAGATGGCCAGCAAATAGGAAATTCAATTGGTGACTGTTTGTCTAACTCCTTTCGATGAAACACCAATGATTTGGCGATATCAAGTGAACAGGGTATGATCATTAGTCGATTTGTTAAAATCTCAATCAAACCATTCTCTCCCCTCTTTTTGATTTTTGTCATCATAAGAAAAGCGTAAACTCCTTGTTCAGCCTCGGGTAAATAAGACGCTTTTGAATAGAAGGCGCGTACTTTACCTTCAATTCAAAAGCGGCTTATGACCTCGAGGGGCTAGGCGCTGGATGCCATGCGCTTATCCACAGTACAAGAATTTTATAGTTTCCTAAGCAATTAAAAAAGGTGACTTAGAACATTTTATTCTAAACCACCTTGTAAATATGTTTAAATCCATAAGATTGCCTAGATATCAGCTAATGATTCACCGATGATTAGGAAATTGTTTCTTTAAAATGAATAGCAACTACTGATTAATCAGTAAACGAAAGGTTTCATTTTGCTGGTTCTGGGGAAAAATCGTTCTTAAGCTCATCATTTTGACGCTCTCTCCGCGCCCATTGGAAAAAGACATAGGCTAGAATTGTTCCATAAACGATTTCTTGGATGATTTTCATAATCACCCCACCTAATTGTTGATCCTCTAATAAAGGTAGGATGTTGAACATATCAGGACCAGTTAAGTTTAATCCAGAAAGCATATCAGCAGGTACACATAACGCAAGGGCATTCATCCAAGCTTGCGGTTCAGAATAAGTTGCATATAAAGGATCTGTAGCGAAAATGATTAATGCACAGGCCGGCGTTAATAAAACACCATCTGCAAAGATGTAACCAATTCGTTTAATACCAGTAAGTCTTTCCCACTCTGGTAATGTATTAAGAAATAACGGAAGCCACATAAACATAGCACCAATAAAGATGATAGTTGTCATCGCTGCATGATAGAGCGGATCGGTTTTCACAAAATCAAACACCAAAGGGTAATGATAAACTGAAAATAATCCGTTAAAAATAAGAAGTGCAATAATCGGTTTAGTAAATAATCTCACTATTGGCTTAATGAAAGGACGATAAATAATTGTCTTCCATAACCATTCTGGAATCCCTAGGATAAGGAAAGGTGGGACGACCAAGTATAAAATAGCCATTTGGATCATATGTGTACTAAACATAATATGACCTAATAAATCAACTGGACTCCCTTTACTTATGTATAGAGTCACAATGCCTAATACAAATAAAATTTGTTGTTTCGTTGTTACTGGGATACTATTTTTGAATTTAGAGCGCCATGGCCCAATGATCATAAAATACAAAACTGTTATTACAAGCAAAATTACCATATAATAAGGACTCCATAATGCCCGAAATCCAAATATATCAAAGCCCATCTATTAATCAGCTCCTCACCCTAGTCTTTCATCATTATTATACATTTCATATCACATTATGACAAAGTTAAAACGCAACCACTCATTAATATAAAACAGGACTTACCTATATCTATACGGACAGATATTCACAACTTATCTCCATGTTTCACTTGACGCCTGAGGTAAGGGTAGTGCTGCCTGTAAAGAATGTGATAAATAAAAACGAGCAACTAGCATAATAGCCAATTGCTCATCTTCATTAATTACCACCAAGAAATTGTAACAAGGGCTAAAACCGTTAACACTGCAACAAAAACACCTGAGAACAAGAAGAATTTTGGAGCCTCATGCCCTTTGTGACTCATATGCATGAAATAATAAAGCTGGAAAATAACCTGAACCACTGCTAATAAAAGGATAAATGGCACTTTAAACCATTCGCCAATTCCTTCATACCCCACAGCGACAAATGCAACAATAGTAAAGAAAATCATCATTGCAAAAGATACTACTTGATGTTTCATTTCCTCTGCATTTTTCTTACGACGATATATTAAGTCTATATTTTGGGTTGCTGAATTATGACCTTTTGCCATCATTTTATCCCACCATTCCCATTAAATATACAACTGTAAAGATGAACACCCAAACTACGTCAATAAAATGCCAGTACAAGCTAGCCACATAATATTTAGGTGCGTTATACAAGCTTAATCCACGCTTTGAATTACGAACAATTAACGTCGTTATCCAACATAGCCCAAATGCCACATGCAATCCATGGGTTCCAACCAAAACATAGAAAGCAGAACCAAGTGCACTACTTTGAATTGTAAATTCAAATGCATGTACATAATGATAAAACTCATAAATTTCCAAAATCAAGAAACCTAAACCTAGAAGTACTGTTATACCTAACCATAGCTGCATTTTTCCAAAACTATAGTTCTTCATATGGTACATTGCGTATACACTCGTTATACTCGAAAATAAAAGGAGCATTGTTGCTGCGAAAGTAAGCGGAAGCTCAAACATCTCTTGTGTTGTTGCGCCACCCGCGTTGGAATTCCTCAATGCCAAGAAAGTAGCAAAAAGGCTCGCAAACAAGACAGTTTCTCCACCTAAAAACAACCAAAATCCTACAAATTTATTTTTGCCTTCGAGGGTAGCTTTTTCAGGCGCCGCTGGAAAATTTTCCGCTGTTAATTTTTCTTCAACATGTGCCATTATGCTCTCCCTCCTTTATCTTCATCAATTAAGTCTTCTTTATGAATATGATATCCATGATCATCAAGTATAGAACGGAAGAACATGGCACCGAATGTGATAAGGAAACCTACAATAATAACCGGTAATCCCCATCCATAATCTTCACGGTACATTAATCCAAACACAGCGATAAATAATCCAAGAGACACAATGAACGGTAAGATAGAACCATTAGGCATATGAATATCAGCAAGTGGTTCTGCTGGTGTCATTTCTTTCTTACCTTCCATTTTTTCAATCCATAATGGATCTAATCCACGAATTAGTGGAGTTTGTTTAAAGTTGTATTCTGGTGGTGGTGATGAAATTGCCCACTCAAGTGTACGACCATCACCCCATGGATCTGTCCCAACTTTTTCCCCTTTAATTGATGTATAGATAATATTAATAAGTAAAACAATTGTCCCTGCTGCCATCAAGAAAGCACCGATCGAACTAATAAAGTTACTTGTATCAAAACCTTGCCCTGGCAGATATGTAAATACACGACGAGGCAAACCGTTTAAGCCAATGAAATGCTGAATAAAGAACGTTAGATGGAATCCGATGAAGAAAAGAACAAATGTTATTTTATTCATTACTTCATCCAACATTTTTCCAAACATTGTTGGCCACCAGTATATTGAACCTGCCAGTATTCCAAATACTACACCACCAATAATAACATAATGGAAGTGAGCGACAACGAAATACGTGTCATGAAACTGATAATCAGCTGGCGCTGCGGCTAATTGAACTCCTGTTACCCCACCCATAACAAAGGATGGTATAAAGGAAACAGCCCAAATCATTGGAGATGTAAATTTAATTGAACCGCCCCAAATCGTAAATAGCCAGTTAAAAACTTTAATACCAGTTGGTACTGCAATTGCCATTGTCGCAACCGCAAAGATTGCGTTTGCAATCGGCCCTAAACCAGTTGTAAACATATGGTGGGCCCAAACCATGAAGCCTAAAAATCCAATTAATACTGTCGCAAATACCATAGAGGAGTATCCGAAAAGACGCTTCCTTGCAAATACAGGTATAATTTCTGAAAATACCCCGAACGCAGGTAAGATTAAAATATAAACCTCAGGATGTCCGAAAATCCAGAATAAATGTTCATAAATAACCGTGTTACCACCTAAAGCAGGATCAAAAAATGCAGTACCGAATAATCGGTCAAACATTAGTAACGCCAAACCTACTGTTAATGCTGGAAATGCAAATAAAATAAGTGCAGATGCTACAAATGTAGTCCATGTAAATAATGGCATACGCATGTAAGTCATTCCAGGTGCACGCATATTGATAATTGTCGCAAGAAAATTAATCCCGGCAATTAACGTACCTAAACCCGATACTTGTAGTCCTAATATATAAAAATCCACTCCATGACCAGGTGATTCTACCGCTAAAGATGCATATGAAGTCCAACCTGCGTCTGGTGCCCCACCTAAAAACCAACTTAAGTTTAAGAATACGCCTCCAAAGAAGAATAACCAAAAACCCAAGGAGTTTAAAAACGGAAATGAAACGTCACGAGCTCCAATTTGCAATGGTACTACAGCGTTCATTAATGCGAATAATAACGGCATTGCTGCTAGGAAAATCATCGTTGTTCCATGCATTGTCATTACTTCGTTGTAAAAACCGGCAGTTACAAAGTCATTATTCGGTATAGCTAACTGAATACGGATTATTAAAGCTTCCAATCCACCAAGAAGGAAGAAGAAGCCACCGGCTATCAGGTAAAGGATGGCGATTTTCTTATGGTCAACTGTCGTTAAATAGTCCCAAATTACCGCACCGGCCCCTTTTTTCTGAGTTAACGTACTCACAGTGTTACCTCCCTTTTCATTTCGATCATATATTATTTACTTGTTTGAGACTTTTAGTTCCATTAAGTATTCTGTTAGAGCGTCTAACTCTTGATCAGATAGTTTTGGATATGTTCCAGTCATCTTGTTTCCTGGCTTGAGTGTTTCAGGATCATTTAACCAAGCACGAACATTCTCCTCATTATGCTCAAGAATCCCTGCAACACGTGCGCGTTCTCCGAATGTAGCTAAGTTAGGAGCAGTTCTTGCTGCAGCAGGTCTCTCATCTGTTGGAGACACAGCGTGACAGGCGATACATCCCTTTTCCTCGAATAGTTGCTCACCTTGCTTTGCTACATCAGACGTAGCCACTACCTTTGCGCCTTCCATATCCGAGATCCATTGGTCAAATTCAGCTCGTGGAAGCGGTTTTACTTTAAAGTCCATTAAACCATGTGACGGACCACATAGCTCGGCACATTTCCCATAGAAATATCCAGTAGGATCAACCTGATCCATTCTATCGGAGTCAAATTCCAACCACATTTTGTTCACATTCTCAGTGTTTGTATCCATTTTACCGCCAATGGCTGGAATCCAAAATGAGTGTTTTACATCAGAGGAAATTAAGTTAAAGTATACTTTTTCATCTGTTGGAACAATTAGATCTTGGCTTGTTACAATTCCATAGTCTGGATATTCAAATTCCCACCAATAAAGATTTGCTTTTACATTAACGACGATTGCCTCTTCTGGTTTACGGTTTTCATCTTCAATTGCATCCACTTCAGCAAGTTTGAATGTTGCCGTTACAACCGGAACTGTTAAAACAATCAGTAAAAGAATAGGAATAACTGTCCAGATGATTTCTAGCTTATGATTCCCTTCAACTTGTACAGGAATATTGTTTTCTTCACCTTTACGTCGACGAAACCTAAGGACAACATAAATGAAGATTACTACTACGACTGCAATGACTACAACCATGATGAGAGTACTTAATACCATCAAGTCATACTGAATATCCGCTACTTCACCCGCTGGCTGCAACGTGGAAAGAAACGGTTCACCACAGCCGGCTAAGACAAGCGTCAATACTGCTAATAATGGAATTAGACGCCATTTCGTCAGCCTTTTTCTCATAGCTCAATCAAACCCCTCTTTCATTAATTTAAATTCCCAAAAATAATTCATTCAGGGACCATTTATAAATAAATTCTTTTTAAGAAAGAATTTCAATATTAAACAATGGTAAAAAGCACCATTGAAACAAATAAGATTGTTAGGTAGTTAATAGAGTAAACGAACATTTTGGTTGCCCATTTCATTTCTATATCTTTATTTCTAAAACCTTTAACTCCAATTGCAATCCAACCAATATTTAAAGCGGTTGCTAAAACAAGAAAGCCAATTCCTAATTCATATAAATAAAATGGTAGTGGAAGTAAGCAAATAATCCATACCATTATTTGTCGCTTCGTCACTTCAAATCCATGTACAACTGGAAGCATCGGGATGTTTGCTGCACGATATTCTTTGGTTCTTCGCATAGCAAGTGCTAAAAAATGTGGCGGCTGCCAGATAAACATTATTAAAAACAAAACCCATGCTATTACATTTAAATTAGCATCAATAGCCGCCCAACCAATCAGGGGTGGAACAGCACCAGAGATACTTCCAATTATCGTATTAAGCGTATACAGCCGCTTTGACCACATTGTATATAACAAGACATATGTAATGACTCCAACAAGTGATATTATAGTAGCCGTTACCGTTGTCATCAGCATACAAACAAAGCCGATTATTAGTAGAAAAAGGCCTATCCATAATGCTTGAAGCGGATTCATTTTTCCAGTAACGGTCGGTCTTTCCTTTGTCCTTTCCATCAAATGATCAATATCCCGGTCATAATAGTTATTAATAGCACAGGACCCAGCAATGATGAAAGATGACCCAATAACTGTAAATAAGACAATATCTATATTAGCAAAAAAACCTTTCCCATTAAAATATAAAGCTAACCATATACCAGTGAATGTTGTAATTGCATTCGAATTAACTATACCTACTTTAATAAGGGCTAGGAAATCCTTCCAAAACGATGTTTCACGTTTTTTTTCTTGCCGCTGTTTCATTGTGGCCTCATTCAAAACCTTTGAATTTGCCAATTTCTTACCTCCTTAACATACAATCATTCTATAGAAATGATTAATAAGCTGTGTCAAGATAAAATTTAGTAGATTAGAGAAAAATTTTATATGTTAAGTACATATAAATAAACCAATCTAATTTAATTACAATGAAAAAATATGTTTGCGGTTCCATCCCGCTATTTTTCTATATCCTATGATACTAAAGAAATGTTAAATAAAAAACAATCTTCTTAAAATTAACTCACAATTCCCAATTTATATGTGAACAAATCGTGAAATTTTCTTGTCAAAATTATGACAAATAAACGATATTCATTCAAGTATTATTATTCCAATCTTTTCTATTTTAACATAAACTTACTATTAATTCTTTGGAAAATCATTTTTAAATGAAAATTGCTCCACTATTCCTTTTTTATTTTCAGCCAGCATCTTAAACAGCCTCGGACAAATAAGACACTTTTGAATAGATGGTGTTTCTACCTTCTGTTCAAGAGCGTCTAGGACCTGGAACTGGATGTCGTGCGCTTATCCACAGTACAAGAATTTTATAGTTTCCTAAGCGACGATGAAAAAGGACTGACAATTGTTGTCAGTCCTTTTCTAGTTATTCTTTCCCCACTTCTATTAATAAATCACCTGTTTGAATTCCTTCTCCATCAGAAACGTGGATCCCTTTTACGACACCAGCAAACGGTGCTTGAACAGTTGTTTCCATTTTCATCGCTTCTGTAATAATGAGGTGATCACCTTTATTTACTTTCTCGCCTTTTTCGACAAGAACTTTAATGACAGTTCCTGGCATTGACGCACCAATTTGTTCTTCATTAGCATGATCCGCTTTTACCTTTGTCACAACCGTAGATTTAATATTTTCATCCTTGATAACAACTTCACGTGGTTGTCCATTTAGTTCAAAATAAATAATACGTGTGCCATCGGCTTGAGGCTCACCAATTGAAACTAGTTTAACAATTAGCGTTTTCCCTTGTTCAATTTCCACCTCAATTTCTTCACCTAACCTCATTCCATATAAGAATGTTGGTGTATCCAAGACAGATATATCACCGTATGCTTCCCGCGTCTTAATATACTCAGAGAATACCTTCGGATAAAGTGCATTTGCTATTGCTTCAAAGCTTGTTATCGGTCTTCCTAAACTATGGTAAAGTTCATCTCTCATAGCTGTGAATTGAACAGGCTCAAGTCGCTCTCCTGGACGATCCGTAAATGGTGTACGACCTTTTAAGATGATTCGCTGTAATTCTCTCGGGAATCCACCGTGTGGTTGACCTAAATATCCTTCAAACAGCTCAATAACGGAATCAGGAAAATCCAACGCTTCTCCCCTTTCAAAAATATCATCTTCATTTAACTTATTTTGCACCATAAATAATGCCATATCACCTACGACTTTTGAGGAAGGCGTAACCTTTACAATATCCCCAAATAGATCATTAACACGACGGTACATCTCTTTTACTTCATCCCATTGATCCCCAAGTCCAACTGCTTTAGCTTGTTGTTGAAGGTTACTATATTGTCCTCCAGGCATTTCATGCATGTAAATTTCAGAGTGTGGTGCATTCATACCACTTTCAAAATCAGCATAATACTTACGAACACCTTCCCAATATTGAGACAATTTTTCGTACGAATGGATATCGATATTTGGTTGGCGGTCATTACCTTCTAATGCATGATAAAGTGAGTTTGCACTTGGCTGTGATGTTAAGCCAGCCATTGAACTAACTGCCACATCCACTATATCAACACCTGCTTCAATAGCTTTAGCATAAGTGAAAATCCCATTTCCACTTGTATCATGTGTATGCAGATGGATCGGAATATCAACCGCTTCTTTTAATGTTGAAATTAAGTTATAAGCAGCTTGTGGCTTTAACAACCCTGCCATATCTTTAATAGCCAATATATGGGCCCCAGATTGTTCAAGTTCTTTTGCTAAATCCTTATAGTAATCGAGATTATATTTTTGCCTAGATGGATCTAGAATGTCACCTGTATAGCAAATCGCAGCCTCTGCAATTTTTCCAGTATCACGAACCGCATCAATGGCTAACGTCATTCCTTTTACCCAGTTAAGACTATCGAAGATTCTAAAGACATCGATGCCGGCATGTGCGGACTTTTCAACGAATTCTTTAATCACATTATCCGGATAATTCTTATAGCCGACAGCATTTGAAGCACGCAGTAGCATTTGTAAAAGCACATTAGGAGCCTTCTCACGAATCGTTAAGAGTCGTTCCCACGGATCTTCTTTTAAGAAGCGGTAAGCAACATCGAAGGTAGCTCCGCCCCACATTTCTAATGAGAAAAGATCTGGAACCAATCGCGCTGTCGGTTCAGCGATTTGTACGATGTCTGTCTTACGGACACGTGTAGCAAGCAACGATTGATGCGCATCTCTAAATGTCGTATCAGTTAATAAAACTTGCTTTTGATCCTTAATCCAGTTAACAAGCCCTGTTGCACCGTGCTGATCCAAAACTTGCTTTGTTCCACTTGGCATTTCATCAGAATATTTTATTTTAGGAATAACAGGTTTATCAAAAACGGGTTTTTTCTTTTCTCCAATCCCAGGAAAACCATTTACAGTCACATTCCCTATATATGTAAGCATTTTTGTGCCACGATCCTTACGTTTTGGGAAGACAAACAGTTCAGGTGTTGAATCAATAAATGATGTGTTATATTCTCCAGATAAAAAGTCTTTATGTTTAACGACATTTTCCAAAAATGGAATATTTGTTTTAATTCCACGAATTCTGAATTCCCTTAAATTTCTGAGCATTTTAGATGCAGCTTGTTCAAATGTTAAAGCTTGAGTTGAAAGCTTCACTAATAATGAATCATAGTGTGGTGTAATTACTGCACCTTGAAAACCGTTCCCAGCGTCTAAACGAACACCAAATCCACCACCTGACCGATAGGCCATAATCTTTCCTGTATCAGGCATAAAGTTATTAAGTGGATCCTCTGTCGTTACACGGGATTGAATTGCATACCCATTCGTTCTAATTTGTTCTTGTGATTGAATCCCGATTTCCTTACTAGAAAGTAAATAACCTTGTGCAATTAATAATTGGGTTTGAACAATATCAATTCCTGTAATCATTTCAGTTATCGTATGTTCAACCTGTACACGCGGGTTTACTTCAATAAAATAAAATTGATCACCAGAAACTAAAAATTCAACTGTTCCTGCATTCAAATATTTAACATTATCCATTAACTTAACAGCAGATTCACATATCTCTTTTCTTAACTCCTCTGTAAGTGACACACTTGGAGCTACTTCTACAACTTTTTGATGACGTCTTTGGACCGAGCAATCCCGTTCATAAAGATGGACAACATTACCTTCATGATCCCCGAAAATTTGTACCTCAATATGTTTTGGATTTTCAATGAATTTTTCTACGTACACCTCATCATTACCAAATGCAGCTTTAGCTTCAGACTTTGCACGTTCATATGCTTCTTTTAAACCAGACTCACTACGAACGATCCTCATTCCTCTTCCACCGCCACCTAATGAGGCTTTAATCATGAAGGGGTATCCAAAGTCTTCACCAAATCTCATCGCTTCATCGAGACTATGGACTGGCCCATCACTTCCGGGTATCACTGGAATATTTGCTAACTCTGCTTGAGTACGTGCCTTCACTTTATCACCAAACATGTCTAAATGCTTAGTTTCAGGACCAACAAAGATAAGTCCCTCTTCTTCACACCTTCTGGCAAAATGAATATTTTCTGATAAGAAGCCATATCCTGGATGGATGGCATCAACTTGATTTTTTTTCGCAATTTCTATTATATTCTCTATATCTAAATAAGCATCGATCGGCTTTTTATTCTCACCTACAAGGTATGCCTCATCTGCTTTATATCGATGATATGATCCTGAATCCTCTTTTGAATAAATCGCAACTGTACGAATATTTAATTCGTTACAAGCCCGAAATACGCGTATTGCAATTTCTCCCCTGTTAGCAACTAAAAGTTTGTGAATCTTCCTTTCCATCATCTAAATCCCCCTTAATTGTCATGATTAAATTAGATATGAAAAAAGTATAACACATTCAACAAAAACGCAACATAATTATTTTACTCTTTAACGCATTAAAGAATCGCGTTTTCCTTCCATTGGTCTCACTACTCCAGCATTCGATTTCTCTCGCTTAGATAGCTCTTGATAAGAATCTCGATAATTTGTGAACATCGAAATATTTACAAGCATCCCCATACAAATTAGTAATAAAAGGATGGACGAGCCTCCATAGCTAACAAATGGTAATGGCACACCTGTTATTGGGATTAAGCCTGTTAAACCACCTAAATTTATCATTGCTTGAATAGCAATCATGCTCGAGATACCGACAGCTAATAAAGTACCAAAAGGATCCTGACATTTACGTGCAATTGAAAAACCCTTTAGTACGATAAATGAAAGTAGAATTAATACAAACATCACACCGAATATCCCTAATTCTTCAGCAATCACTGCCATAATAAAATCTGTGTGCGATTCAGGTAAATAGCCGTATTTCTGAACACTTTGTCCTAAACCTAAGCCTGTAAGCCCCCCTGAACCAATTGCATAAAACGAATTAACAAGCTGCCAACCAGAATCAGCTTCATTGACAAATGGATCGGTAAAACCTGTAAAGCGACTTAGCCGCTCTTCACTAAAGATGCTATCACCTTTCCAAATGATAAATGGTATCATTGAGATTCCGAATACAATGACAAGTGAGATCAACTTACCAATCGTTTTTATCGCCATTCCAGAGCATAAAATCATACAGATAGCGATCAGCGCTATAATAAATGCTGTACCAAAATCCGGTTGAATGATCACAAAAAAACAAATTAGACCTGTAAAAATTAACGGTGGTAAAACCCCTCGACCAAACTCGTTTATATACGAATGTTTCTTATCATAAACGGCTGATAAATAAATAATCACACTAAGCTTTACAAATTCACCTGGCTGTAGATTCATTCCTCCGAATCTGAGCCAACTTTTAGCATTTCCAGCTACAGTACCAATAAAGAATAACGAAGCCAATAATCCAAGTGATCCAAATACAATAATCTTCAAAATACCGCTATTTAGAAATGCACGATATGGAAAAATCATCATAACAACGAACGCAATACCACCAACTAGTAATGCTATCTTTTGGCGCTGAAAAAAATAATCAGCATCTACTTCATAACGTGCAACAGCCGTTATCATACTAGAACTATAGACCATAATTAATCCAAATACGCACAATAAAATCACAGCTAATATTAACGAATAATCATATGATTTTAGAATTTTTTTTATCATTTTTATCTCTTCCTTATCTTAACATGAGGTAATTCTATGCTGCTCTTTATTTTACTATAACTTCGCCTTCAAAATAGTAAAATCCTTTAAAATGGTTCTAAATAAGGATACGATTATTTTCACAATCAAAAATCCAACTTGTCATCTCACTATTTAATTCAATTAAAGTTTCTTTTTCAAATGAATCCTCCATTCTCAAGGGAATGAAGCACATTAATCTACAGTAATAAAAAAAACTCAAACATAATTACACTTAGTTTGAGTTTTGGTTACTTATTTGGTTGTAAATGCATCAAGTAATGCAGACAACTCTCGCTCAAGTGAATCGAGCAATTCTTTTCCTTCACGAGCCTCTATTAATCCTAACCTTACAGCGAAGTCTATTTCTTTAGATAAGCCAAACATTTGTGTATCTAAAACATCTTCATAAAGAGGACATTGAGGCATCGTTAAATTGTCCATCTGGACTTTAATCAATTTCATGATCTTATCAGCATCTGCCTTTAGTACTGCAAGTGCTTTTTCACGATGATCAATAGCGATATCAGACGCCAACTTAATCCCTCCGTTTCCGAGCGATTACCCTATTATTACTATTTATATTAATGCCTAATCATTAAAATTGCAAGGACAAAGAGTGCAAACCATTTCTTTCAATTAAAATCATTCATCATTCATCATTGATAAAGCTCATTTTCACACTATCTTTTTCCATATAATGTGACAAATTTTAGATAAAAGTTTATACTTGCGTTGTAGGAGAGTGAAAATTATGAATTCAATAATCATGATCAACGGTAAAGTGAACTTTCAGATCACATTGGATCCAGGTGTTTGGATTTTCGATGATAGAAAAGTGGATCTAACTACTTATTTTACACAAGAGAAAGAAGCAAAAGACGAACTTGAAGAATATACGAAGTCAGTATCTAAGCATTGGGATCGGGAAATTATAGAAGGAGCGATTGTCCCCCCTACTTTAAAAACTGAACGTACCTTCAAAAAACAGAAAGTATTAAATGGAACTTTCGGTATTCCATTTAAACCTTTTCTTGAAAATGCAGAAATTCAAGAAGATGCAACGATGGTTCAATTTATTACAGCTGACGAGCCGGTGACAGTACCGCTCGAGAAAGCATATGAAATCATCTTAGGGTTTAGTTTAAAAGGAAAGCCACTGCAAGAAGATGGGCCTATCCATCTTTATTTTGGGGATGGTTCAAATGCCTCCAATCCAATAAAGAATATAAAAGAGATTTGCGTAATTTAAGAAGAAAGCTTTCGTTTGAAGAAGGGGGTGACCTTTTAAAGTCATTCCCTTTTTTATGAACAAAAACGCAAGCGCCTTGATCAGCCTAAGGCAAGCATAAGACGCGCATGAAAGAAGGTGTACTTTACCTTCATCATGCGTGGCTAGATCTTAGAGGGGCCGGACGCTTGCGCTAGATGTCGTGCGCTTATCCACAGTACAAGAATTTTATAGTTTCCTATAATAGAACAAAAAACCCAGTACTTTAGTATGATGATCCGATCTCCAGCTATAAAATATAGTACGCACATGCTAATTTAGAATGATTGTACGAATTCCTTAGAGTAGATCGGCAGCAAGCTGTGCTAAACCAGAACGTTCGCCCTTTACCAGTCGAATATGACCTGCAATCGGCTGATCCTTAAACTTTTCAACTACATAAGTGAGTCCGTTGTTATATTCATCTAAATAGGGATGATCAATTTGCTCTGGATCTCCCATTAACACGATTTTACTGCGCTCGCCTACACGGGTTAAAATTGTTTTAACCTCGTGCTTTGTTAAATTTTGTGCTTCATCAATAAGAATGATTTGATCAGGTATACTTCGACCTCTAATATACGTGAGTGCTTCTACTTCGATTGAGCCCATACCAGCTAAAATGGCATCAAGTTCCCCTGGTTTTTTTGTGTTAAATAAATACTCTAGATTATCAAAAATTGGTTGCATCCATGGTCTTAGCTTTTCTTCCTTTTCACCTGGTAAAAAACCTAAGTCTTTTCCTACTGGCACAATCGGCCTTGCAACTAGCAATTTTTTATACGTACCCAAATCCTCAGTTTGCATAAGACCCGCCGCAAGTGCAAGTAATGTTTTACCTGTACCTGCTTTTCCAATAAGAGTCACTAATGGCAAATCTGTTCTCAAAAGTAACTCCAACGCCATCGTTTGTTGAACATTTCGTGGGCGAATCCCCCAAATATGATCATGATCAAAAACGAGTCGCTGAATTTTTTTTCCAGAGTGATCTACTTTCCCTATCGCTGAAGATGATCCTCCCAACGAATCCTTCATAATAACAAATTGATTCGGATAAAAAGGGTGGTTTGTTAATTCGGAAAGGATCAATTCATTTTTTTCATAAAATCGATTTAAATTATCATTGCTAATATACAAATCAAGGAAGCCTGTATATATATGATCAATTTCTACCACTCGATCACTTAGAAAATCCTCTGCTATTAGTCCGATTGCATCTGCTTTGACCCGAACTAACGTATCCTTACTTACTAATATGACAGCTCGGCCATTTTCCTTCGTCTGCTCCTCTAATGACAAATTTTTTGCTACTGCTAAAATTCGATTATCATTTGTTTTTTCAACAAAAATTTCTTGCAGTTGATGAAAAGATCGATGGTTTAACTCAATTCGTAATGATCCACCATTTGGTAAAGGTATTTTTTCATGTAATTTCCCTGTTTCCCTTAATTGGTCTATCAATTTAGAAACTTGTCTTGCATTACGACCAATTTCATCCATGTAACGTTTTTTTGAATCCACCTCTTCTAACACTACTGCTGGGATAATTACCTCATTTTCTTCAAAGGAAAAAATTGAATTCGGATCTTGCAACAATACATTTGTGTCTAGAACATAAATCTTCCTCAAACCTCCGCCTCCTACTCCGCTGCTATTTTTTTCTGGAGTGAAACATTTAGGTAGTGAAAAACAAGTCAAGCTGTGAATGAAGCGTTGCTAAAATATATGAAAGAATGAATAAAGATAGAAGGTTTATTAGACAATAAAATTAAAAAGCAAGATAAAAACCCAGATTCAAGACCTTCATACAAATTGATCCTAACTTTTAAGGAGTGATTTTTCATGAAATACTTATTCATTGTACTGTTCATTTCAGTATTTGCGCTTTCAGGTTGTACAGTCAATCAAGGTGCGCCCAAAACTGATCAGTCAAATGATGTTGGTACACCTATGAATGTGGAAAATAGTGTTGATCAACATGTTAATCGAAAAACAGGTCAACAAATTTCCGAGCATCTCGTTACACTAGCAAATGAAATACCTGAAGTTAATGATGCTACAGCAGTTGTCTTAGGTAATTACGCTGTTGTTGGAATTGATGTGAATTCTGATCTTGATCGCAATAAGGTCGAAACAATAAAATACTCTGTTGCAGAAAGTCTAATGCATGATCCTTATGGCGCTAGAGCTGTTGTCATTGCAGATGCAGATACGAATGTCCGACTCCGTGAAATGGGACGTGAAATTAGAGAAGGTCGCCCCATTATCGGTATACTTGATGAATTAGCTGCTATTGTTGGTCGTATAATACCTGAAGTCCCAGGTGAAATTCTAGATAACCAAGAAAAACAGCCTACGGAACAGAGTAAAGATCAATTAAATAAAGAAGAACAACAAATGTTAGAAAAAGAACAACAAGATCAATCAAACGGTCATAAAGACAAATAATAATCGGACTGTCACACTTTAACGATTTGATCAAATTTACTTAGTTCAAATAATAAATAAACAAAATTGTTTTATTCGAAATAACCAAAACCTTTGTGACAGTCCTTTTGTTCCTTCTTAGCAAGTTTCTTCAACGCCTCTAACACTTTCGTTCTCGATAGTTCAAAAAATATGAAAGCTTTTTTTGCGGAATTATAATGAATCAACCAAATAAGTTTCTATCTTATTCGTCATATGAGTCCTCCCTTCCGCTATACTCTTATCATACCTTTTTTTTAAATTCTGTTCCAACTATTAACATTATTTCTGATTTTTTTAAAAGACGTGATATACTAATAACCAAGTGGCATACTTTATGGTTACTAGCCTAATAGATGTAGCTACACTAATTGTTAGAGGTGCAATATGAGAGTGAAATGTGTTATTTGTGACAAAGTTGAGACGATCGAAGATGAAACACTAATCGCAAAGCGTTTAAGAAATCGCCCGATACATACGTATATGTGTACTACGTGTAATGAACGGATTGAGATAAGAACAAATGCACGCATTGCAACTGGCAAATTCAAATTATACCAAGACAAAAAAGCTGAAGATACTTGGTAAACTTAAAGATTATGTTTCCAAGCGAGACAACCATCATAAGGGGTTCTTTATCCACTACCTATCTCCTAGGTTCTCTAAAGAACAAAAGCGCAAGCGCCTTGATCAGCCTCTGGCAAATAAAACGATCAGGAATAGAAAGTGTTTTTTACCTTCAATTCCTGATTGGCTGTAGGCCCAAGAGGCGCTAGGCGCTGGATTTCGTGCACTTATCCACAGTACAAGAATTATATAATTTCCTAAACGACGAGAAACAAAGGTTCTAAAATATGATCAGAACCTTTGTTTCATTTAATTTATTTTGCTTCTTTCTTTGATTGGTAAAGTCTTACTTTATAAATGATTAAAATAAGTGCAGCAACGACCAAACCCTCCGCTACCGGTAAGAATATTCCTAAAAATGTTAACACCGTACAACCAAACGCTAAAAAAAGATAAATAACCAATGATTTTAAAATCGGTAGCTTTTTAGCAAATCCGAGCTTATAAACGAGGATCGATAATAGGAGAATTGTAATATAAAGCATCCACATACCTACCTTAGGATATTCTATTACATTATATAAGCTTGGAAAAAAAGATAGTCTTTCTGTTATATCCATTTTTATTCCTCCTTACACATATTCTACTATGTGTGGGCATATATGGAAAGAGGCTGATTCTAAAGAGTAGAATGACCTCAAATTACAGTTCTTTGAGGATTCTATTCTTAAGTAGAATCAGCCTTCTTATATAGAGATAATAGGAACAGATTTTTACAAGTAGTTAACCCCACCTGTTCCATAAGATTTACGAGCGCAGTCAGAGCGATGAACATCGTGTTCTGTTACATCGCTTACTAACTTTGCTATTAGTTAGTACTAGCAAGCTTTTTCTTTTTAGCTGCTTTTTCACGTTCGTTTTTATCAAGAATTTTCTTTCTAAGTCTAATTGACTCAGGTGTTAATTCACAATACTCATCTTCATTCAAGTATTCAAGTGCTTCCTCTAATGACATGATACGTGGTTTTTTCATACTGTTTGTTTGATCTTTATTAGCTGAACGGATATTTGTTTGTTGTTTCATTTTACAAATATTTACTACTAGATCATTTTCACGAGTATGTTCTCCTACGATCATACCTTCATATACATCTACACCTGCTTCAACGAAGATAATTCCGCGATCTTCTACTCCTTGAATACCATAAGTCGTTGATTTTCCATTTTCCATAGAAACAAGTACACCTTGACGGCGTCCTCCAACCTGACCTTTTTGCATTGGTTGGTAGCTATCAAATGTATGGTTTATAATTCCGAATCCACGAGTTAAAGACATAAATTCTGTTGAGTAACCAATTAAGCCACGTGCAGGCACATTGAAGATTAATCGAACTTGACCATTACCATTGTTGATCATATCAATCATATCACCTTTACGAGCACCAATTGATTCCATCACACCGCCAGTATGTTCTTCAGGTACATCAATTTGCACACGTTCAACTGGCTCACATTTTACACCATCAATTTCTTTAATGATAACTTCTGGTTTAGAAACTTGCAGTTCATAACCTTCACGACGCATATTTTCAATTAAGATTGAAAGATGAAGTTCTCCACGTCCAGAAACAATCCAAGCGTCAGGAGATGCAGTCGGATCAACACGTAAGCTTACATCTGTTTGTAATTGTGACATTAGGCGTTCTTCTATTTTACGAGAAGTAACAAATTTACCTTCACGACCAGCAAATGGACTATTGTTCACTGCAAAAGTCATTTGTAATGTCGGCTCATCAATACGAAGAATTGGTAATGCTTCTTGGTGTTCAACAGGGCAAACCGTTTCACCAACGTTAATATCTTCCATACCAGAAACCGCTACAAGATCACCTGCTACAGCTTGCTCAATTTCAATACGCTTTAAGCCTTGGAATCCAAATATTTTCGAAACTCGGAAGTTCTTGATCGTTCCATCAATTTTCATCAAGGAAACTTGCTGACCTACTTGCATTGTGCCACGGAAGACTCTTCCAATTCCAATACGGCCTACATAATCATTGTAATCAAGTAACGCAACTTGGAATTGAAGTGGTTCTTCTCTGTTTTCGATTGGTGCTGGGATATGCTTAATAATTGAATCATATAGAACTTCCATATTCTCCTCTTGATCGGCAGGATCAGGACTAAGACTAGCTGTTCCATTTATTCCTGAAGCAAAAATGACTGGAAACTCTAATTGTTCCTCATTAGCATCAAGCTCAATGAATAAGTCGATTACTTCATCGACAACTTCAGTTGGACGCGCAAAATCACGGTCAATTTTATTAACAACAACGATTGGTGTTAAATTTTGCTCCAATGCTTTCTTTAAAACGAAACGTGTTTGAGGCATACAGCCTTCATAAGCATCAACAATAAGTAGAACTCCATCTACCATTTTCATGATACGTTCTACTTCACCACCGAAGTCAGCATGTCCTGGTGTATCCATAATGTTAATGCGAGTGTCTTTATAATTAATGGCTGTGTTTTTTGCTAAGATTGTAATCCCGCGTTCACGCTCAATATCATTTGAGTCCATTGCACGTTCTGCAACTTGTTCGTTTGAACGAAATGTACCTGATTGGTGTAAAAGCTGGTCTACTAATGTTGTTTTCCCATGGTCTACGTGGGCAATAATGGCTATGTTGCGAATATCGTTTCGTAATTTCACACTTTCATCTCCTAAAATGTATATTCAAATAGGCTCTACTAAAAGGATTTCCATACTATTAATAAGAAATACGGTAAGACTTTTCGCAGTATTCGATTGAACATCGTTTTAAATTAAAAATTCCTTCGATATTATACCATAAACAATCTAGAAAAGTGTTAAACTTTTATGTAAACTAAAGGTAGTATCACAATTTTTTTGAAATTAGTTGGGAGTTGTCGATTTTATGAGGCTAGGTAAATGGATTTTTATTGTATTAGCTTTCTTTGCTGCAACTTGTATGATAGGTATTGGAATTGCAGTAGGTGAACGGAGTATACTCGGAATCCTCCTTGCAATTATCGGATTAAATGCTGTAATGGCAACAGGCTTCATAATGAAAAAAAAAATTGCGGGAAAAAGGAATTTTGGAATAGGGTGAGTTGAAGCATCTTCAACATCCTTAAGATTATAGGCCGTTCACAAAATAAAGTTTTCCCCTTAATTTTGTGAACGGCTTGATCCTTGATGTTGTTGAACCTAAACTACACGAAAAAACAATTCAAAATGATAAAGCGACACTTACCTTACTTTCTCCTAGCAATGATCCCCCCACCTCTCTTTTCTGATATTTCCTTAATCTTGTGGTAGGGGTTTACTGCCAGTTAGAATGTGAAAAATTTTTTCCTTATTTTAAAGGCTTAACCGTTATCATAAATTCTCTTTTAGTTGTTTCATCCATTTCAACCTTGAATTGTTCGAAGCCACATTTACCGAGAAATTGTAACCATAAATCCTGCCTAATTGGACATCCTGCAAACAGTGCTTTATGACCTTTATGACGTAATTTGTTTCCAATCTCCGTTAGAATCCTTTTCCCTATCCCTTTCATCCTATAACTAGGGTGGACTAGTATTGTGCCTACCCATGGCTTTTCATTACTCGGGGACCATTCCAATACGTAGCTAGCACCTACTTTTTTATGATCTATTGACCAAATTCTCCATTCGCCATTGTACATTGAGTAGCTGAATAGGTACGATTGCAAATCTTCTACACCACATTCTTCATTTTGCCACTCTTCGCTTGCGATTATTAGTAGTCTTAAAAATTCTAAATCATCAGATTCTAACTTTTCAGACGAAAATTTCGTCACCTATTTAAGTATTCCTTAATAATATGATCGTGTAGATTTTTTTCACCAACAAAGAAGGAAGTTTTCGAAAGAAGATCAAGCTTTTCACCTTTTAGTGTTGTCGCTACTCCCCCTACTTCTTCAATCAACACTAGACCGGCTGCAAAGTCCCAAGGCGCTAACCTCATCGTTAAATAAGCATCTAATCTTCCCGATGCAACATAGGCGCATTCAAGTGCAGCAGATCCATATGAGCGTGCTCCACGAACTTTTTGTACGATTGGAGCGATAAGATTATAGTCGATTCGTTTATTTTCTGTTACCCACACGGGATTTATGCCAACTACCGCTTCTTCAATATTTACTTTATCAAGCTTTGGTAAAGGGATATCATTCATATATGCTCCTTCACCTTTAAAGGCATGATATAGTTCATTATGTACAACATCGTAAATTAATCCTATATAGCCGATTCCATCACCGTAAATACCTATAGATATTGCAAAATTACGTTGTTGGTGAACAAAATTCATTGTACCGTCTATCGGATCAATAATCCACAATACACCATCTAAAGAAGTAACATCATCACCATAACCTTCTTCACCCAAAATTCGATGATCAGGATAGGTTTCTTGTATTTTCTCGATAAAAAATTGTTCAATTTCCTTATCCATATTCGTCACTAAATCATTAGGATTAGATTTGTATTGAATGGAAAGTGCGGAATCGAAGGAATTTCTAATTTTTTCTCCTGCCTCAGCTATCCACCGTTTCGCGTTTTGATCAATGTGCTTCCAATTCGTCATCATGCAACCCCATTTCTATGTAAAAGTTACTCTTCCTCTTAAAGGATACTGTATTGAATTTAAGGAATGCAAGTATGACACAGTTTACCGCGCAGATAAAAACGAACCTCCGAGGTTCGTTTTGTAGTTTTACTCATCCTCTTCTATGCATGAAGTTTCATCCACTCTTTACGTAACTTTTCTAACTTCAGTTTACATTCTGTCACTTTCCTTTTATCTTTATTCTGCATTGCTTCATAAAGGGTGGCTAATTCGTAATCCAATTCTAGTCTTAACACCGCGAGCCTATTATTCATAATTTTTTGACCACTTGATTTCACAGTTTGTTTCATCTTTCTACCGCCCCTTTCTTTTTATTTGACTAGGTATTTATAAAATAAGACTTCCCTTAATCTTTACGAGCAGTTTCCACAACCTATCTTCTTTATTACATTTGAATCTTGAGGCGGGGGTTATCTGCCTAGTAAAAATAGGATAAAACGATTTCAAAGATTCACTTAAAGATTTTTAATAGTTTTTTATATAATATGTGCGTCTAAAAAAAGTTGGAACTATCGGAATGAAATTGTGCATTCACCTATTTTTCTATTTAGTTGTATACACAGGTATTGATCAAAATCTATAATTAGAAAGCAAACCATTGTGCTAACGGATGCTTATTCGTATATACTTTAATTTCAACAATTAAAAACGTAATGTTTTGATGTAAGGAGGAACTATTTTATGAAATGTGAAGGTTTTACTAGAAGAGATTTCAATACATTTACAATAGATGGTCTTGAGGAGCGAATGGAAGCAATTCGCATGAGAATCCAACCTAAATTTAAAGTAATTGGCGAGGTTTTAACAGCAGATTTAAGCTCATCGTTACAAAACGAGATGTATTTGCATATTGCTAAGCATTTAAGAAGAACAATAAACCCCCCTAAGGATACGTGGTTAGCCATCGCTGCCAATAAACGCGGTTACAAACAGCATCCACATTTTCAAGTAGGATTATTTGATGACCACCTCTTTATCTGGCTCGCGTTTATTTACGAATTACCAAATAAAGAAAATATGGCGAAAAACTTCCTAAATAAGCTCGACTATATTACAGAAACAGTTCCAGATCATTTCTATGTTTCTTTAGATCATACAAAAAAAGATGCTAAACCAATAAATGAAATTGACTTAAAAAGCTCTTTAGAACGATTCAGAGACGTTAAAAAAGCTGAATTCCTTATTGGCCGCCATCTCTCTCCAGATGATCCTATGGTTCAAGACGGTGACAAGTTGGTCCGATTTATTCGTGAAACCTTTGAGACACTTATCCCAATCTATAAGCTTTCGTTTGAATAAAGCGACACAAAAAATGCGTCCAGACTCAACTTGAGCTTGGACGCATTTTTCATTTTCTACATTTTTATTGTAAGGACATCTTCAGATTCCTTTGCTTTTTTCACGACACGATAGGATGAATATCCACTTACCTCTTCAAATTCGTTGCAAATCTTTTTTTCTTCTGCTTTACTTGGAACAATTTCTTTGAACCTGCGATAGGCATCCATTAACCTCGAACGATTAATTCCTTTTTCATAAGCTTTCTCAATACACTCAAAAAATGCAATGACATCAACTGTTTCTTCCGTACTCCAATCGATTAAAATCGGATATTGGTAATCCATACTATCATACTCCTCGCTCTCTTCACAGAAGCACTTCATATACGATATCCACTCTTTTCGAATGGACTCAGCTTCTCTAAGCTTCCTTATTGTAGATTATATACTAATGGTATGTCAGTGATTAGTCCAGTTTCCTGACCTCCCCATGCAAAACCTTTGTCTATTTTACCATCATATATCTATTGTTTGTTAGAAACTCAACTAATATCATCCTTAAGTTATTCGAAACCACCTGAATTTTTTAATCGCAAGCATTTATTTTCTCCACCTATTTGCGAACGCCTCCGCTTTCGATTCTGCAGAATTTTAGATGGAAGATTGTCTATTATTTTTGTTGACTGTCTGAATTGATAACGGTATAATTCATTTGTTTTAATAAAAATACAAATTTCGACATAATTGAAATCCATTATTGGTTCAATTACTACAATTAGTATAAAATCGAGATACTATCATTCATACGATAGATCATCTGTTGTATCTCTTGTACATGCACATTTTGTAGAATATGAAGAGCAAAATAAAGACACAAAAAAATACAGAAAAAGAAGGTGGGAACGACATTGCCACAACATGAAACTCCATTATTCACTGGTTTAATTAACCATGCTAAAAAAAATCCAATTCAATTTCACATTCCAGGACATAAGAAAGGTGCAGGAATTGATCCTGAATTTAAAAACTTTATTGGCGATCATGCATTATCAATCGATTTAATCAATATCGGACCTTTAGATGACCTACATGCACCAAAAGGAATCATTAAACAAGCTCAGGACCTTGCAGCAGAAGCATTTGGAGCAGATTATACTTTCTTTTCTGTTCAAGGTACAAGCGGAGTGATTATGACAATGATTATGGCCGTTTGTGGACCAGGAGATAAAATTATTGTGCCACGTAATGTACATAAATCGATTATGTCGGCCATCGTTTTTTCAGGAGCAATTCCTATTTTTATTCATCCTGAAATTGATAAAAATCTAGGAATCTCACACGGAATAACAATAGATGCTGTTGAAACTGCTCTAGAGCAACACCCTGATGCTAAAGCAGTTCTTGTTATTAACCCAACTTATTTTGGGGTTTCTGGTAATTTAAAGAAGATTGTTGAAATTGCTCATTCCTATGATGTACCTGTATTAGTTGATGAGGCACATGGTGCTCATATTCATTTCCATGAAGAATTACCTTTAAGCGCAATGCAGGCTGGTGCAGATATTGCAGCAACAAGTGTTCACAAGCTTGGAGGTTCCATGACACAAAGCTCAATACTGAATGTTAAAGAAGGACTAGTGTCTCCACAGCGAGTGCAATCGATATTTAGTATGTTGACCACTACTTCTACCTCTTATTTGTTATTAGCTTCACTCGATGTAGCAAGGAAACAACTAGCAACTAAAGGTCATGAATTAATTGAAAAAGCAATTAACTTAGCTAATTACACAAGAGCAAAAATAAATGAAATCGAAAATATCTATTGTATTGGAAAAGAGATCCTTGGCACAAAAGCAACTTTTGATTATGACCCGACAAAATTAATTATTCCAGTTTATAAATTAGGAATAACGGGCTATGACGTTGAAAAATGGCTCCGTGAAAAGTATCAAATAGAAGTTGAATTATCTGACCTATATAATATTTTATGTATTATTACACCCGGGGATACGAAGGAGGATGTCGATACACTAATTAAAGCCCTTCAAGAGCTATCAAATGAGTTCCCAATAGAGAATGGCCAACTAAACAATAAAGCACACATTTTATTGCCTGATATCCCTCTATTAGCATTAACGCCTCGCGATGCATTTTATTCAGAGACAGAAGATATTCCATTCGAGGAATCTGCCGGAAGAGTAACTGCTGAATTTGTAATGGTATATCCACCTGGTATACCGATTTTCATTCCAGGTGAGATCATAACCGAGGAGAACTTAACCTATATTACGAAAAACTTAGAAGCTGGGTTGCCAGTCCAAGGAACCGAAGACCCAACTTTTAAAAAGATTAAAGTAATTAAAGAGCACCGCGCTATTAAATAAGCGCGTAAATGCCTCGATCAGCCTCGGGCAAATAAGCCGATTAGGAATTGAAGGTGTTTTTTACCTTCAATTCCTGATCGGCTTAGACCCAAGAGGGGCCGGACGCTTACGCTGGATGTCGTGCGCTTATCCACAGTACAAGAATTTTATAATTTTCCAAACAAAAAACAAAGCACGCGAATGAATTATTCGCGTGCTTTGTTTCCCCTTTATTCCCTATATTAAAACCCCTTAATCAACCTCTGCTTGTAGTTTCTTAACTACTTCATTGCATTCATGATGATCGCATTTCCCATAAAATGTTGTCACTTTTTCGACTTCAATATGACCGATTGTAGTGTTGCATTCTTGACATACGATTGTTCCCATTTTAATACCCCTTTTCAATTATGAAATTTATCAGTCTCAAATTCTCCCAATCTTTGAAAGCGATTAATTATTTGTTACCTTTATAATAATATGTCACAATAGATCCGTCAAGTACTAATTTGTATAACACATTTATTTATTTTTCTGGATAAAAGAACATTCTATAGTCAAAACACGTCAACTAATGTAACACTTATGTTCCCTCTATGGATGCTTTGTCCAAATTTTGACCATTTCTGTTTTCTTTTTTATCCTTGAAATTTCAGCTTACTTACAATCTTTAGCTTAAATCTCGATTGAATGAAGCGAGACTTTCATCAGAAGGAGCCTTATCACCAGTTAAGAATTGGATAAAAAAATAAGCGAAACAATTGTTGACCTAACGCAAAGAGCAAAAGCGAACATAATGAAATGATGATTGCTCGCTTTCTTGTTTTTAATTGTGTAAAAGCAAGAAGATAAGATAAATAGAAAAAGAGGATAAGTAAGATCGATTTTGCCATTAGACTGTCTTTATTCGACAACCAACGCACAATACTATATCCACTCCATAAAATGAAATGATAACAATAAACCAAACTCCACGAAAATTTCATATCACCTACTCCCCCTCACAATACTTACTTTAAGGTTATGCAACAAAATCGTGAAACTTCCTTCATTTCCTTCTCTTCCTTTTTGACGAATTCTAATTTCCGAAAATCCCCTGCTTTTTATTTCATTTTCCATACTTTATGTAGAAAATCTAGTTATTTTTCATTTGTGTAACAATTAGATAACAACAGGAAGAAAATTCAATTAATATGATAAAATAGGTGTAATTTAACATAAAGGACATATGAAATTCCTTCTATACTTTATAAAGTTGGACTTCCATTTTTGAGTTTTTCTTCATCCCATCACTATCCGTGTATGCTGCATTCGAAACCTTGGATAGGCGTTTTACTGTCCGTTATAAGACCGGGATAAATAAATATTGAATTAGACCTAGTTACTATTTATCAAAAGAGGTGGGCAAGGATGAAAAGACTAGTACTCATTGCCTTCATCATATCAATTATCTTACTCACATCATGTGATAATAAGCTTTTTTCATCTGATGGAAGCGATGAAGAACATATACAAGATATACAGCTATTATTTTATTCTGATGTTGCTAATATTGATCGTGAAGCAGTTTACTATGATGCATTACTAGATATTAAAAAAGAGTTCCCTGAAGAATTCCAAAACATGAAGGTGATTTCTGAGAAGAATGATAATAAAAAGTATGAAGTCGATATTTATCCTTCTCTCCTTGTTATTGAAAAAGAGGAGGTTGTCGTCCAAATCGAAGGCGCTGTTTTAACTAAGGCGGAAATTATTGAACCTATCGTTCATGCACTGGCTCAATAAAGGGAATAAATGAACTCAAATCGTGGTCTCAAATTATTTTTAATGATGTTATGTAATTAAGCTAGTATTCAATTTTTAATAGAAAATTGAATACTAGCTTAATTCTTCCCTCTAAAAAATCACTACGACAAGAAGCTAATGTTTTTTACTTAAGAAAAGCGCAAGTGCCTTGATCAGCCTCGGGCAAATAAGACGATCAGGAATAGAAGGTGTTTTTATCTTCAATTCCTGATTGGCTTAGACCCAAGAGGGTCCGGACGCTTGCGCTGGACAATTCTCGAAACCAAAACTTATAAATTCTGATATAAAAAAATAAGCTTTAGCCCTTGATCGAGGGCTAAAGCTTATTTATTTCACTATTTACATTATTTTACGATATGGATTGGAGTACCAATAGCTACTTCTGCAGCTTCCATTGTAATTTCACCAAGAGTTGGGTGAGCATGAATTGTCATAGCAATATCTTCAGCAGTCATACCCGCCTCAATTGCTAAACTTAATTCAGAAACCATATCAGAAGCGCTAGGACCAGCAATTTGAGCACCGATGACTAAACCATCCTCTTTACGAGTAACAAGTTTTAAGAAACCGTCAGTGCTGTTTATTGATAACGCACGTCCATTAGCAGCAAATGGGAATTTAGCAGCGACAATTTCAATTCCTTCTTCTTTTGCTAATGCTTCTGTATATCCAACAGTTGCCAATTCTGGCTCAGAGAATACAACGGCAGGAATTCCTAAATAATCAATTTCAGCTTTTTCTCCAGCAATTACTTCTGCAGCAATTTTTCCTTCATAAGAAGCTTTATGAGCTAATTGAGGACCTTCTACGATATCACCAATCGCGAAAATGTTTGGAATATTTGTGCGACATTGCTTGTCAATTTTGATGATACCTCTTTCACTCATTTCAACACCAACTTGCTCTAAACCAAGTTCATCAGTGTTTGGACGACGACCAACTGTAACTAATAAATAATCAGCTTCAATAGTTTTTTCTTCGCCTTTTACTTCGAATGTTACTTTTACGCCAGTATCTGTTTCCTCAACGCTTTTAGCTGAAGCTTTCGTATGAATTTCAGCACCTTTTTTCTTAAGGCCACGTTTAACTAGAGCGCTCATTTGCTTTTCAAAACCTACTAAAATGTCATCAGATGCTTCGATGAAAGTAACTTCAGTACCAAAGTTTGCATAAGCCGTTCCAAGCTCGATTCCGATAACGCCTCCACCAATTACAACAAGCTTTTTAGGAAGCTCTTGAAGGTTTAACGCACCAGTTGAATCGATTACACGCTTCGAATATTTGAAGCTTGGAATTTCAATTGGACGTGAACCAGTTGCAATGATTACGTTTTTAAATTTGTATGTTTGTGATTTTGTTTCATCCATAACTTTAATTGTTTCGTTATCAACGAAATAAGCTTCACCATAAGCGACGTCAATTTTATTACCTTTTAGTAATCCAGCGACACCGCCAGTTAGTTTTTTCACAACACCTTGTTTAAATTCTTGAACTTTTGCGAAATCAACCGTTACATTTTCAGCTTTAATCCCCATATCTTCTGAGTGTTGAGCCTCTTCAAAACGGTGACCGGCTGCAATGATTGCTTTTGAAGGAATACAACCTACGTTTAAGCAAACTCCTCCAAGAGTACCTTTTTCTACTACTGTTACCTTTTGTCCTAATTGAGCAGCGCGGATTGCTGCAACATATCCGCCAGGGCCTGCTCCAATGACTAGAGTATCTGTTTCAATTGGGAAATCTCCAACTACCATCGATTACGCCTCCATTAAAATTAATTGTGGATCATTAAGTAAACGCTTGATGTGATTAAGAGCATTTTGAGCTGTAGCACCATCGATCATTCTGTGGTCAAAACTTAGTGATAGAGCTAGAACCGGCGCAACTACGATCTCACCATCT
This sequence comes from Metabacillus rhizolycopersici, assembly GCF_020075705.1. The sequence continues at coordinate 105,208 of NZ_JAIQUM010000001.1, forward strand.
TTAACTACTGGTTTTTCTGCAATACGTCCGATACCTAAGATTGCTACCTCTGGATGGTTGATAACTGGAGTAAACCATTGTCCACCAGCAGATCCAATGTTAGAAATTGTGCAAGATGCACCTTTCATTTCATTAGGAGCAAGCTTACCATCACGTGCTTTTGTAGCAAGTCCATTAATTTCATCTGAAATTTCAAAAACAGATTTACGTTCTGCGTTTTTCACAACTGGTACAAGCAGACCTTTTTCAGTGTCAGCAGCAATACCAATATTGTAATAATGTTTTTGAACAATTTCATCTGTTTTATCATCAAGTGATGTATTCAACACTGGATACTTTTTAAGTGCTGAAGTTAGAGCCTTCACTACGTATGGTAAATACGTTAATTTAATACCTTGCTCTGCTGCAACATTTTTGAATTGTTTACGATGTGCAACTAAGTTTGTAACATCAACTTCATCCATTAATGTTACGTGTGGAGCAGTATGTTTCGAATTAACCATTGCTTTTGCAATTGCTTTACGAATTCCACTCATTTTTTCACGAGTCTCTGGAAGTTCTCCTTCAGGAATCGCTTGAACAGCAGCTGGTTTAGCCGGTTTTTCTTCATTTGCTACAGAAGTTGCTTGCTCAGGAGCTGGAGTAGCCGCTACACCGCCACCTTGTAAGAATGAGTCAACATCTTCTTTTAATACACGTCCATTTTTGCCGCTACCAGATACTTGACGGATGTCAACATCTTTTTCACGTGCATATTTACGAACAGTAGGCATAGCAATAACACGTTTAGAAGGATCAACCTCAACTTCTTGTCCAGCTGCAGCTGTTTCTTCTACTGGTGCTTCTACTTTTTCTTCTTGTTTCGGCTCATCATCACCATGATCACCTTTAAATTTCAGGTTTTCATAACCAGGTGCATCAAATGTAATAATAGTTTGTCCAACTGTTGCTACCGTTCCTTCTTCAACATTTACCGTAGTAACTGTCCCTTTAACTGGTGATGGAATCTCAACAACAGCTTTATCATTTTGTACCTCTAGTAGGACATCATCTTCTTCAACTTTGTCTCCAGCCTTAACGAACCACTTTACGATTTCACCTTCGTGGATACCTTCACCGATATCAGGCAGTTTAAATTCGAATGACAATTCACTCAACCTCCAATTGGATTGTTAATTAACTCTATTTTGCAAGGTATAGTATTAGAAATTAATTACTTTTTTAGCTGTTTCAATAATGTCTTTATAAATTGGTAACCAAATATTTTCAGCTTCAGTAAATGCATATACAGTATCTGGTGCTGTAACACGAAGTACTGGTGCCTCTAAGCTAAGAATTGCACGATCTGTAATTTCAGCAACAACGTTAGCAGCAATACCAGCTTGTTTTTGCGCTTCTTGAACAACGATTGCGCGACCTGTTTTCTCTACAGAAGCAATAATTGTTTCAATATCTAATGGACTAATTGTACGAAGATCGACAACTTCTACAGAAACACCTTCTTTTTCCAGTTCTTCTGCAGCTTTTAGTGATTCATGTACCATAGCACCGTAAGTAATGATTGATAAGTCAGTACCTTCACGTTTCACATCTGCTTTACCAATCTCGATTGTGTATTCTTCTTCTGGAACTTCCTGACGGAATGAACGGTATAATTTCATATGCTCTAAGAAAACAACCGGATCATTATCACGGATTGAAGCGATTAATAGTCCTTTTGCATCGTATGGTGTTGAAGGAATAACAACTTTCAATCCAGGTTGTTGTGCAACAAGACCTTCTAAGCTATCAGCGTGAAGCTCTGGCGTATGTACGAACCCACCAAATGGAGAACGAATTGTAACAGGGGCTGTCCAACGTCCACCAGAACGGTAACGCATACGTGCCAATTGTCCACTTAATGAATCCATTACTTCATATACGAAACCGAAAAATTGAATTTCCATTACTGGACGGAATCCAGTTAAACTAAGGCCGACTGAAAGACCACCGATACCAGACTCTGCAAGAGGAGTATCGAATACACGATCTTCACCGAATTCTTTTTGAAGTCCTTCCGTCGCACGGAAGACGCCACCATTCACGCCAACGTCTTCTCCGTAAACGAGGACGTTTTCATCATTTTTTAGCTCTACGCGTAATGCATCAGTGATGGCTTGAATCATTGTCATTTGTGCCATGGCTTATTTCGACTCCTTTGCTTTGTAAATTTCATATTGCTCTTTTAAGTTATAAGGCATTTCTTCATACATATTATCCATCAAGTCAGTTACTTTTTGTTTTGGATATTTATCAGCTTTTTGGATCGCTTCTTTAATATCTTCTTTCGCTTGTTCAATTGTTTTGTTTTCTTCTTCTTCGTTCCAGATTCCTTTTGCTTCAAGGAATTTACGGAAACGAACTAATGGATCTTTTACTTCCCACTCATTTTCTGTTTCTTTTGTACGGTAACGAGTTGGGTCATCTCCAGCCATTGTGTGTGGACCATAACGGAATGTCAACGTTTCGATCAATGTTGGACCTTCACCATTTATTGCACGCTCACGAGCATCACGAACTGCTGCATAAACTGCTAATGCATCCATACCATCAACTTGTATACCTACGATACCAGCTGCAGCTGCTTTTTGAGCAATTGTTTGTGCTGCTGATTGTTTTTCAACAGGAGTAGAGATTGCATAACGGTTATTTTGAACAACGAATATTGCAGGAGCTTTGTATGCACCAGCAAAGTTAATTCCTTCGTAGAAGTCACCTTGAGATGCTCCACCATCACCAGTATATGTGATTGCAACGGCTTGCTTACCTTTCTTTTTAAGGCCTAGAGCTACACCAGCTGCTTGAATGATTTGAGCACCGATAATGATTTGTGGAGATAAACAATTTACTCCTTCAGGCATTTGGTTACCATGGAAATGTCCACGTGAGAATAAAAATGCTTGATATAATGGAAGGCCATGCCAAACGATTTGTGGTACATCACGGTATCCCGGTAAAATCCAGTCTTCTTTTTCTAATGCATATTGTGAAGCAAGTTGTGAAGCCTCTTGACCTGCAGTAGGCGCATAGAAACCTAGACGACCTTGACGATTCAATGAAATTGAACGTTGATCTAAAATACGTGTATAAACCATACGACGCATAAGTTCTTTTAACTGTTCATCAGTAAGATCAGGCATAGCCGCTTCATTTACGACTTTACCTTCTTCATTTAAAATTTGTAATGTTTCGAACTGCTTAGAAATAGCGTCAAACTGTTTCTTACTGTCAACAAGAGTGCTTTTTGTTTTTGCAGCCATTTTATAACCTCTTCCTTTCTTGTTTTAAGAGTGTTTGTTCAATGTATCATTCCTTGTAGATATTTCACGAGCTTGATTCTGCACTTTCACGTAAAATATACAGTTTCAAGTTATCCCTTTAGATCTACTCGCTTCATACATTTGAACTTAGTTAGTCTTTTAGTAAGAGAATTCCAATACACACAGCCATAGGGTACCCTAAATTAGGATAATTGACACAACGTTTTCGAATTCTAACCTACTTAACTATTACCTCTTTTGAGAATGCTTTCATAATTTCTCTATGTATGGTAGAAAGACTCTATATAATTAACACTGTATTAGTTTAATTCAAGCACTAACTAATACACAGTTATTTAATTCATTACCTAGTTTACACCAATGTTTGATGGTCCGTCAATTAGTTTGTATAAGGTTTTTTTTAAAGACTGTTCAGCAACTTTTTTAAAAACAACATCAAAAACCAAATCTGTACTACTACAATTTTTCTCTCTGTAATAGTGTTTATAGTACAGACCTAAATTAGAATAATTCGTTAATGAAAATCCTTGCATTTGTCATTCGATTTCATATTCATCCAAACTTCAGTAAGTTTTTTACAATTATAAAAACCCAATCGCATCGATTGGGTTTTTATAAACATACTATTTGCTTTCATCAACATTTAAAGATGCATTTTCATAGAACTCCATCTTCAATTTATTATACTCTTCTGTTAACTCGTTAAAAACATCATTTTGTTGCATGACAATTTTATAGGTATCATTCACCTTTTTTATTTGCGCTTCAAGCTCTTCAATTGTTAAATCCTCTTTTTGGAGCATTGTATATAGTTCTTTATCATATGAAATCGACGTTTTATACGAGTCAAATAAGCTCTCATAGGCAGAGTAACGATTCTCCATTGTCGTTTTTATTTCTTTTGCCTTTTCTGCCAGCTTTTCGTCTTTTATTTTTTCAATTTCTTTATTTACTAATTCAAATTCTTCTTTTGAAGCCTTAATGCTTTCATATTCAGCCTCAATTCTTGTTTCACGATCTTCTAATACGGTAACGGCTTCGTTAGATAAAGCTACTACCTTGTCAAAATCTTTCAATCCAATATCCATAATCTCGTTATAAAGTTCAGATTCTTTCTTTTCTAGCTCTTTTAATGGTTGCTGCTGTTCTTTAAATGGATCCTCTAATGTGACAACTTTCTCGAAAATCGTATAAATATTTTCCTCTGGAGAGGGACCTGAACAACCAGATAGTAAGATAAATAATAAACTTATAATTAAGCTAATTCGAAATATTTCCTTTTCCCCTTTTTTAAACAAAAAATCTCCCCCCTAAAAGCATAAGACAATTTCTACTATAAGGTGTTCTTTCAATTTTTACAATCTCCCTACAAATAAAAAAACTTAATTAACTTTTTACTCACTACAATTATGTACTCAACATTACATCATATGAACTTGTCTGATTTTTAGACCATCACAAATTACTAATCTAATCTTCGAATACGGCTGATAATCAATGGGAGCAACAAAAAAGATATATGGAGAATAGTTGCCCGTTTTCATCCGAACAGTCCCTCCTTAACAATAAGGGAACCACTCTAAAAAATATTACGAAATAGGCGATTGACTATACATATCTGCCCTTTTTACATAGTGTGTATTATACGTCACCAAGGCGTAATCATTAGGAGGTCGTAAAATATGTATAATTATGGTTGTGAACAACATTGTGGATACGGATATGCAGCTCCAACTCACTGTCATGGAAATAGCTTTGCATTAATCGTTGTTCTTTTCATTTTACTTATTATTGTTGGTGCAGCTTATTTAGGTTGTTAATTCACTACTCCAAAGAGGGCTAACATGTATACTTTAACCTTTCAGGAGGTTAAAAAAACTTATTTATTAGCCCTTTGCCCATTTTGTACTAGTATAATTGTTGCTAATTGGACAGTAGGCCTGCTGAACCCTTTTCGTTTCGAACTTCTTCCTTTATAATCTTATATATATCAATTATTGTTCTATTTTCTCTTGTACATAAGCAAAGACGAATTTGCAAATTCTACAGCACCATTATCTACATATTTTAAGTTTTTTTTGATTATAAAGCGTGAATTCAATTAGTAAGGTGCTTATCTTTATCCCCACTGATGATGGTTGAGATTTACATTAGCTTTTACTAGTACCTACCGCATGCTGCGCTTCTTTGATTCATCACAAACTATAGAAGTGTTGGAATTACTGCCAGTTCATGTGGGATAAATGGTCTGTCAATTTTAAAGGAGTGTTTCATCATGATTACTATGGAGAATATTATTAGAGAAGGTCATCCTACGTTAAGAAAAGTAGCTGAGGAAGTTGCCTTACCAGCTTCAGAACAAGATAAAAATACGCTAGTAGATATGCTTGAATATGTTAAAAACAGTCAGGAACCTGAAATATCTAAAAAGTATGGATTACGTCCAGGTATTGGTCTTGCTGCGCCACAGATTAATGTTGCTAAACGGATGATCGCGATTCACGTAGCAGATGAAAAGGACGTCTTACATAGCTATGCTCTTTTTAATCCAAAAATTGTTAGTCATTCTATCGAGAAGAGTTTTTTAGCAACTGGAGAAGGTTGTTTATCTGTAGATCGAGCAATTCCTGGTATCGTTCCACGTTATGCTCGGATTCGTGTTAAAGCTACAAGTTTAGAGGGTGAACTACTTGATATCCGGTTGAAAGGAATGCTTGCAGTTGTTTTCCAACATGAAATTGATCATTTAAATGGTATCATGTTTTATGATCATATTGATGAAAAAAACCCGTTTCAAGAACCTGAAAACGCAATTGCAATTAATCGTTAATTTGGCCATTTAGTTGATTTAATATTTCCGTAAATCACGCCTTTACTATTGAACAAATGTCGCTCTAGTATAAGACGTGATTTACGTTAAATTTTACGGGCAGTAATCATTTAGGACCCCAATACAACCACCTTATTTTCCTCACTCAAAAATTCAAACAAAAAAGATTAAACCTATTCCCTATTCGTTGAGGTATTCTCACCGAACAATAACTTGTGCGAAATTTCCACGAATCTCCATGTAAATCAAAATTAATTTATACATATACTATCGTTGAAAGTTTATCTATTGTACGGTTTCTCCACTCAAAAACCATTCCTTGCAGATTTAGCGAGTATTTTTAGAATAGGAGGTAATTGAACATGCTAAAAAGAATAAAAAAAACAATTCGAAAACAATGGAATAACCTTTTAAAACGGAAAACGATTGCCTAATAACTTTTCATGCCTTTAAAACAAACTCTCTTTGCACCGGAATATATCAAGACCTTTCCTTGCTAATATGTGCACTTTCCCCACTCTTCACTTGATTGATTCTCATCAGCATAAAGGTGAGGGGATGCTGTCCCTGAATCAGGAATGAATCGATTTGTTACGCCTAATTTCAGTTAAAGGGTCATTTTATTTTCAAAATCAGTAAAAAACATGATTTAAAATAGAAAATAAGATGTAACACATTTGGCTCTAGGCTTGGCTTGAACGTAAATATCGCATATAATAGAAAAAGTTAGTCTAACATACGGAAGTTAAGGAGAGATTTGGAAGATGATTTTCAAAGTGTACTATCAAGAAAAAAATACTGATGTACCTGTGCGTGAAAGAACAACTACTTTATATATTGAAGCAGCTACTGAGGGAGAAGTTCGTTCTAAACTAAAAGACCGTCCTTATAATATCGAATTTGTTTCACCAGTTGATGGAGCATATTTAGAATATGAAAAGCAAAGTGAAAACTACAAAGTATTGGAGATTTGATTGGTATGAAATTTGTTAAAAATGACCAAGTAGCCGTTTTCGCCCTTGGCGGGTTAGGTGAAATTGGTAAAAACACGTACGGTGTGCAATTCCAGGATGAAATCGTCCTTATTGACGCTGGTATTAAGTTCCCAGAGGACGAATTACTTGGAATAGACTATGTAATTCCAGATTACAGTTATCTAGCTAAAAATGTAGATAAGATCAAAGGCTTATTTATTACGCACGGACATGAGGACCATATTGGTGGTATTCCTTATTTACTTCGTCAAGTAAACATTCCTATTTATGGTGGAAAACTCGCTTTAGGTTTATTAAGAAATAAACTTGAAGAGCACGGATTATTACGCCAAGCTAAATTGATCGAGATTCAAGAAGATGACATCATAAAATTCAGAAAAACATCTGTTACTTTCTTTAGAACTACACATAGTATCCCAGATGCTTATGGAATTGTTGTGAAAACACCTCCAGGGAATATCGTACATACTGGTGACTTTAAATTTGATTTTACACCAGTTGGTGAACCAGCAAACTTAACTAAAATGGCTGAAATTGGCCGTGACGGTGTTCTTTGTTTACTATCTGATAGTACGAATAGTGAAGTTCCTAATTTCACTATGTCTGAGAGACGTGTTGGTGAAAGCATTAATGACATTTTCCGAAAAGAAGACGGACGGATTATTTTTGCTACATTCGCTTCTAACATCCATCGTCTCCAACAAGTTGTGGAAGCGGCTGTAAAGAATGGTCGTAAAGTGGCAGTATTCGGAAGAAGTATGGAGGCTGCCATTCAAATTGGACAAGAATTAGGTTATATCAATTGTCCTAAAGATACGTTTGTTGATGCACATGAAATTAACCGTACACCAGCGCATCGAGTTACAATTTTATGTACTGGTAGTCAGGGTGAACCAATGGCTGCCCTTTCTCGCATTGCAAACGGCACTCATCGTCAAATTCAAATTATCCCTGGAGATACTGTCGTCTTCTCATCTTCACCAATCCCAGGTAATACGATTAGCGTTAGCAAAATAATTAATCAGCTATACCGTGTTGGTGCAGAGGTCATCCATGGACCATTGAGTGACATTCATACCTCTGGTCATGGTAGTCAAGAAGAGCAAAAACTTATGCTACGCTTAATGAAACCTAAATACTTCATGCCTATCCACGGTGAATATCGCATGCAAAAAACACACGCACAAACTGCTGTAGACTGTGGTGTCGAAAAAGAAAATTGCTTTATCATGGATAATGGAGAAGTTTTAGCAATTGGCGATAATGAAGTGAGTATCGCAGGTAAAATCCCATCTGGCTCTGTCTATATTGATGGAAGCGGAATTGGTGATATCGGAAATATTGTCTTACGTGATCGACGTATTCTTTCTGAAGAAGGGCTTGTCATTGTCGTTGTCAGCATTAATATGAAAGACTTCAAGATCTCTGCAGGTCCTGATATTATTTCTCGAGGGTTTGTGTATATGCGTGAATCTGGTGACCTAATTAACGATGCCCAAGCGCTCATCACTAAACATTTAAATAAAATTATGGAACGCCGTACAAGCCAGTGGTCTGAAATTAAAAACGAAATTACAGATACACTCGCACCTTTCTTATATGAGAAAACAAAACGTCGTCCAATGATCCTTCCAATTATTATGGAAGTTTAATGCAACAAAAGCGCTTGAGCTAGATAGCGCGCACTTAGCCACGGTACAAGAATTTTTGAAATTCGCTAAGCAATAAAAAAAGAGTGAGGTGACGATTTAATCGTCTTCCCCACTCTTTTTTTACTCCAATTAGTCCCCTAAAAGTCTTTTTTCAAATCGACTGATATCTGCATCTGCGCCAATAACAATTAAAATATCATTTTTCTGAATAATCTCAATTGCTTGTGGTGATACAATAATATCTTTATTTCTCTTAATAGCTACAATATTAATCCCATATTTCGCTCGAATATCTAAATCAATAATTGAATGTCCATGTAGACGATGGTTGGCAACGATTTCCACAATACTATGCTCATCAGAAAGCTCTAAATAATCCAATACATTATTCGAAACAATTTTATGAGCAATCCTTCTCCCCATATCTCTTTCCGGATGTACAATTCGATCTGCACCAATTTTAGAAAGTACTTTTTCGTGGTAATCATTTGTCGCTTTTACAGTAATATCCTTTACACCTAATTCTTTAAGAATGATTGTTGTTAAAATACTTGCTTGAATATTGTCACCGATTGCCACTATGACATGGTCAAAATTACGAATACCAATACTTTTTAGTACAGTTTCATCAGTTGTATCACCGACAACTGCATGTGAAGCAATATTTGCAAACTCATTTACCTTATCTTCATCGACATCAATAGCCATAACTTCTAATCCTTCTTCACTAAGTGATTGACAAATGCTTCCGCCAAACCGACCTAGTCCAATCACTGCAAATTCCTTTTTCATCACTTAACCTCCACTTACTAAAGAACATGGGTCGCCATTTTCAATGCTGACGACTTCTTTTTTAAAAGCACACTCTAAAAGACTTCCAGCTAAAAAAAAGCGTACCACATATTCTTTATTTTTAACAGAGGCTCAAATAGATGCAACTTGCCAACTCGTTAACTTATCTATTCCCTTTTACATAGTCTGCATCAAATAGGAACAGACGCATTAAAAGAATAAGTGACGGTACAAGAAGTAGAAGTCCCGCGATGAAGGCAATAACAAGTGCCATACCCATCGTTTCATTCGTGTAAGCTGATGAAATTGTTACAAAAGGTTCTAAAATATACGGTAGGTGCGATGCCCCATACCCGAAAAACGCAAAGAAAAACTGTAGCATAACAAGTATAAATGCTGTTCCATAATTTTTCTTAGTATAAATAAGATACGTTGCAATCAAAAAGAACAATAATGATAAACCAAACATCCACCAGATTCCAAGCATATTTTCAAAATGCCGTGGGTTATGCCGTTGCAAGGAAATAAACACAAGTAAACTAGCTAAAATTGTTGGTGGAGCCCAAATCAGGGCAAACCTCCGTAAGAGCTTGATTGCCGGCTGATCATTCGCTCTTGCTGAATAATATGTTAAAAATGCAGCACTGATAAAGAGAACTGAAACAATTGCTAAAAAGACAACACTCCACGAATAAAAGCTTGTAAAGAGTTCTTGTGCTAAGAAAACAACAGTATTGTTCCTTTCCTCTAAAAATCCACCTTCCGAAATTGTTAATACCGTTGATAGCGAGGCTGGAATGAACAAACCTGTAGCCCCGTATAAAAAAGTATAGACCATACTATCCTTAGACCCATAGTTTCCAAACGCATAAAATGATCCACGAATAGCTAGCAGGATTAAGGCAATGCTTCCTGGTATTAATAAAGCAGTGCCGAAATAATAGGCGGTTTGCGGGAAAAACCCTACAATTCCCACGAAAAAGAAAACAAAAAAGACATTTGTCACTTCCCAAACAGGTGATAAATATCGACTTATCAGGTTGTTTACAATATCATCACGCTTTGTAAACTTCGCATAAAAGGCAAAGAAGCCTGCTCCAAAATCAATTGATGCAACTATTAAATAACCGTATAAAAATATCCATAAAACTGTCATCCCTATGATCGGAATATCCATTTTTACACCCCCCTATGATTTAAATCTAAATTCAAGTTCCGCTTCTGCAGGATTATTTTTAAAAATCTTTCTTAACACTATTATTGTTAACGTGCCTAACACTCCATATAGAAGAAAGAAAAAAATAAGCATTAACCATACATAATTTGACGTGGTTGCTGCTTCTGCTACTTTCATATAGCCTCTTAAGATCCATGGTTGCCTTCCCATCTCTGCATAAAACCAACCTGCTTCGATCGCGATAATTGCTAAAGGTCCCGCTATTACAATTGGCCATAAAAGCCAAGCTTTGAACGGATCTCCCTTTTTCCATATCATTAACACAACAAATACAAGTGAAATGAATAACGTATACGATCCGATCGTTACCATAGTGTCAAAGAAATAATGAATGATTAAAGGTGGTCGTTCATCTTCTGGAGTTTCATTTAAGCCAGTAACTTCTGCATTAAAATCACTATACGCCAAAAAACTTAACATTTTTGGGATTCGGATTGCATTTTTTATCTCACCTTGTTCATTCAACGTACCAAAAAGAATCAAGTCCGCACCCTTTTCTGTTTCGAAATGCCACTCACCAGCTGCTAATTTTTCTGGTTGATATTCAGCTAAAAACTTAGCAGAAATATCTCCATCTAAAGCAGTCAAAAAAGAAAAGATTAATCCGGTAACCATTGTTAATTTGAGAGCCTTTTTGTGATACTCCCCTCTTCTCCCCTTCAAAATCATAAACGCGGTAATTGCTGCTAAAACAATCGTCGATGTCATGATTGCCGACGTTGCGACATGGAATATTTTCGTTGGTGCTGCTGGATTAAAAAAAGCCGCAACTGGATCTATCCCTGTTAACGTTCTGCCCTCTAGCGTAAATCCTTGAGGTGTATTCATAAATGCATTAACGACCGTAATGAACATTGAACTAAGTATTGAACCACCAAAGATTGGAATTGATAACAACCAATGATAAATAGGCTTTTTAAAACGATCCCACGTATATAAATAAATTCCTAGAAAAATTGCCTCAAAGAAAAATGCGAATACTTCCATAAACAAAGGCAAACTGATGAGTTGTCCAGCTACCTCCATGAAGCTTGGCCAAAGAAGGGAAAGCTGCAGTCCAATAATTGTCCCTGTTACAACACCTACAGCAACTGTAACAACAAAGCCTCGTGCCCACCGTCTAGCTAAAAGATTGTAATGCTGGTCATTTCTTTTTATTCCAATGAACTCCGCTAATGAAATCATGACAGGAACTCCGACACCAAGTGTTGCAAAAATAATATGAAACGCCAATGTTAATGTCGTGAGCATCCTGCTGAGTAAGACGCCATCTAATTCTGCCACTCTTTAACAACTCCTTTTATCCTCAAATTTGCATAAAGCGGATGATTCAACTATGAATAATGTGACACTTTCTTAACTAAGTACCCGACCATAAGTTGGTTAGTTGCTTAATCTAATTCTTTGAGTATAATTTCATTTGGTATTATTTCCAAAAAAGTAATTATCATCCCGTTTATCAAATTCATTTCACTAGATACAGTATCTTCCTATAGGAGATACTGTTGGTTCATCTGCACTAAACACCCACTATATTTTAATGTGGTAAAATTAATAGATAGAAAAATTATCTGAGGACAAGTATGGATTAAAATTTATCTACTATCCCTTTTCCGTACTCATTAGGAGGATTTGGCGGTTTTATTTTTAGTATTTGTCATTTACATTAGCTTGGATTCTTGATCCAATTACTTTTCTACTCATCTGAAGATTAATAATTGTACACACGAAGGCTATTACAACCTAGTATTTAAAAAAATGGATTATTTATTATTTTAGGGATTTCTTTTGGGGTACCCTTTACGATGGTTTGGGGTTGGTAGATTGGATAGGAGTTCTAGAGGGAAGGAATCTCAATTTAAAGCAAAAACGTTCATCGTTATAGGACTCATGATTGTTGTTACTAAGTCCTATCACATATGAACGTTTTTTGTTTGTCTTATTTGTTTGCCGTTTCTAATTGGAGCTTACAGACTGAAGCTTTGATTTGAAAATAGCTGATGTCATCTGGAAGGGCTTCTTTAAGAGGTTTTAACATTTCAGTCCCTAGCTCATAAACCTTTTCTACGATTAATGCTTCTTGTTCTGCAGTAAAAATTTGTGACCAATCAATCGGATTTCCCTCTTCTACAGCTCGAATCAGATGATTTTGAACCGTTATCTCTGAAAGACCTCTTTCCAAACTAATATCTTTAATTGCTTGACCATCATGATACATTTGATAGCTAGTAAGATGACTAGCAGCTTTATCTGTTACAACTCGTTGCTTTTCCATTATCACTTCACGTTCGATCGGAATGGATCTCTCAACCTTCATGTATTCACAGATTGCAGCAATAAAATCCTCACCATATCGTTCTAGTTTTGTCTTCGCAACACCTTTTACAGTTAAAAATTCTTCATCGGTTGTTGGACATTTACTACTCATGTCTTTTAAACTACTATCTGAAAATATAATATATGGAGGCACACCAAGACTTGAAGCTAATTCTCTTCTTACCTGCTTTAGTTTTTCAAATAGTTCATCATTTGTATCAATTGCCTGGATTGTCATTTGTTCTTTCTTAAAGACCTGTTGTTTTTCAACTAATACTTGCCTAGCTTTTTGACTTAACTCTAATACTGGATATTGTGCATTCGTTAATGATAAATATCCTTCTGCTATGAGAAAATCGATAAAATCAACAATTTGTTTCTCCGTTTTTTGTTGCATTAATCCGTAAGTCGATAGCTTCCCAAATCCAAATTGCGTAATTCGTTTATTTTTCGAGCCTTTCAATACTTGCGCAACTAATGTTTTACCAAATCTTTCATCCATCCGTTTTACACATGAAAAAACCATTAATGCGTCATTTGTCACATCAATTTTCGAACGAGTATCACGGCAATTCATACATTTTCCACAATCAGCATGGGCCGTAGTTTCCCCGAAATATTCGATAATATATGTTTGAATACATTTTTCGGTATGACAAAGGTCTACCATCTGTTGGAGCTTTTGGTATTCATGCACTTTTTTTTCATCACTCAACGACGTTTGCTCGATTAAAAACTTTTGCAGTTGGATATCTTGTCCTGCAAACAAAATGGTACACTCACTCTTTTCGCCATCTCGCCCCGCACGACCAGCCTCCTGATAATAGGCTTCAATATTCTTCGGTAAATTATGATGGATGACATAGCGAACATTAGACTTATTAATCCCCATCCCAAACGCATTCGTTGCAATCATTACTTCCAGTTGATCAAATAGAAATTGGTCTTGATGCTCAGCACGTTCCTGTTCTGATATGCCAGCATGATATTTCCCTACTTTGATCCCGCTCTTTTTTAAAAATTGATATAGTTCATCAACTTCCTTCCGTGTTGCTGCATAAATAATTCCGGCCTGCCCATGATTTGCTTTTATATATCTTGTAATATAATCTCGTTTATTTTCACCTTTCATTACATTAAAAGTTAAATTATCCCTTGCAAATCCTGTTATATAAGTATTTGAAGGAGAAATATCCAATAAATCACAAATATCAGACGTAACTTCCTTTGTTGCAGTTGCTGTCAATGCAATGACAATTGGTCTTGTTGCAAAATCGCTTATCATTTTTTTTATACTGCGATAACTTGGTCTAAAATCATGTCCCCATTGAGAAATACAATGGGCTTCATCAACTGCAACCATCGAGACGTTTAACGATAAAAGTAACGAACGGAAGGATGGAGTTTCAAGTCGTTCTGGTGCAATATATAAAATTTTATACACGCCATCTCTTACTTCTGACATTCGATCATTTAATTCATTGACAGTAAGACTACTATTTATATACGTGGATGAGATCCCAACACTTGTTAGTGAATCTACTTGATCCTTCATTAATGAGATTAATGGTGAAATGACGATCGTAATCCCGTCCATCAGCAAGGCCGGCACTTGATAGCAAATCGATTTCCCGCCACCTGTCGGCATAATTGCTAATGTATCATTTTCAGCTAATACACTCTTTATAATATCTTCTTGACCCTTTCTAAAAGAAGAGTACCCGAAGTAATCATTTAATTGTTTCTCTGCTTGCTGTAGCATGTAATCACCCTAGTTCCTTTATTGTATCTAGTAAACGAACAATCTTTACTTCCTTACTAGTATAGCATGATTAGATATGACAATTTTCGATTCTTCCAATTTTGAGTTTTACCTTTTTTACAAAATTTCGATTTCAACTAATTATCATCATTTACATGATTGCGCCTTTTTGAGAAATATTACATGTTATATGACAAACAGATAACGAACTGTTTTCAGGTTAATGACAACCCCCAAAAAACAGCACACTTCTACAAATTTTATAAAAAAGCGAGCAGAAAAGAGGTTTTTTATCATGATGTTAACAACTACTGAAATTGGCATAGATTTAGGAACAGCAAATATATTAGTTTATAGTAAAAATAAAGGTATTATACTAAATGAACCTTCCGTTGTTGCGATTGATAAAGTAACAAAAAAGGTTCTAGCAGTAGGGTCAGAAGCTAAAGATATGATTGGAAAAACACCCGGTAAAATTATTGCAGTTAGACCATTAAAAGATGGGGTCATTGCAGACTACGATATTACGACAGATATGTTAAAACATATTATGAAAATAGCTGCACGAAAGCTTGGGATGTCGCTTCGGAAGCCGACTGTTGTCGTTTGTACGCCATCAGGTGCAACCTCTGTGGAAAGAAGGGCGATTCAAGATGCAATTAAAAGTGCTGGCGCAAAAGAAGTACACTTAATCGAAGAGCCAGTAGCTGCTGCAATTGGTGCAGATTTACCTGTCGATGAACCAACTGCAAATGTTGTTGTCGATATTGGTGGTGGGACGACTGAAGTAGCGATTATTTCATTTGGTGGTGTCGTTTCATGTCATTCCATTCGTATAGCTGGTGACCAATTAGACGAGGAAATTATTCAATATGTTCGTAAAAATTATAATTTACTAATAGGTGAACGAACTGCTGAAAAAATGAAAATAGAAATAGGCTACGCGTTAGTTAAACACGAAGAAGAAACAATGGATATTCGCGGCCGTGATTTAGTGACTGGGTTACCGAAAACGATCACAGTTTCCTCATTTCAAATGCAGGACGCAATGAAAGAATCCCTTTTACACATCTTAGAAGCCATTCGCGCTACTCTCGAAGATTGTCCGCCAGAACTGAGTGGTGACATTGTTGATCGAGGGGTCATCTTAACTGGCGGTGGTGCTTTAATGAAAGGTATTCAGGAATGGCTTAGTCAAGAAATAGTTGTTCCGGTTCATATAGCGCCAAGCCCATTAGAATGTGTTGCTATTGGTACGGGAAAATCATTGACCGTTATAAGCAAATTGATGAAATCAGCTAAATAAGTAAGAAAAGCGCAAGCGCCTTGTTCAGCTTCGGGCAAATAAGGCGCTGCAGCTGGACAATTCTCGAAGCCTAAACTTATAAATTCTAAAAACACTAAGAAGCCACGATGCAAGTCACAATTCGTGGCTTTTTTTAATGAATAAACGTATTTACATAAAATTTACATAATCTCTTAGCATTAAAACACTTTTCTTTGAATAAATTAGATTTGGTTTACTAGAAATAACGGAATTCATAAAAAAGCTGGAATTGATATTTTCCCACAAATCTTTTGTCTACAAATCAATATTTTGGGAGGTTATAGTGTGAAAGATCTTAGCAGACGCATTATCATTAGTTTAACATTAGCTATCATTATTGTCGGTGGGATGAGTGTTTCTCTTGCGAACATGCCTGAAAGTCCTGATCAGAATGATGATATAATTGTCCAAGTTCAAGGTGAGTAACTAGACAGGCGTGGTTTTAAGGACATCGTAATCTTATCTATACTTGCTCATCAGTTTGTTAAGACACCTATGACATAGATGGACATACATAAGCATCCAAGAAACTTCTACTAAAAGGTTCTTGGATGCTTTATTCGTCTATTCTTTTCCAATAAAATGATTCATAGTATTCGGATCGCTATTACTTTCCATCACCTTGAATAGATTCTATCACTTAATCTTTTCATTCTTTATTTAATTTTGATAAACTAAAAAGATAAACTCCCATTCATGGGAGGTATTTAAAATGTAGTATATAAATAACAAGGAGGATGAAACTATGTCTACTTTCCAACAAAACTTAGAAAAATATGCTGAATTAGCTGTCCGCGTAGGTGTAAATATTCAAGAAGATCAAAATTTAACAATCAACGCTTCTACAGAAGTTGCTGAATTTGTCCGTCTCGTTGTTAAAAAGGCGTATGAAGCTGGTGCACGGAATGTGTACGTGGAGTGGCATGATGACGTTGTTACAAGAACTCGATTTGAGCTTGCATCAGAAGACGCATTAAGCGATTATCCAGAATGGAAAGCAAGAGGCTTAGAAACGTTAGCAGAGAATGATGGAGCATTTATGTCGATTATTTCATCTGATCCCGATCTTTTAAGCGGCATTGATCCAAAACGAATCGCTACTTCAACAAAATCCGCGGGTATTGCCCTTACAAAATATCGAAACTATTTACAAGCTGATAAAGCAAGCTGGACAGTTATTGCCGCTGCTTCAAAAGAATGGGCAGCAAAGGTATTCCCGAATGAAAGTGCAGACAAACAGGTTGAAAAGCTTTGGCAAGCAATCTTCCGCACAACACGGATTGACCAAGCAGATCCTGTACAAGCATGGAAAGATCATAATGACTCCTTACATACAAAAGTTGATTACTTAAATAGTAAAAGATATAAAAAGCTTCATTACAAAGCAACAGGTACAGACTTAACAATTGAACTACATGACACTCATACTTGGTGTGGCGCTGGTAGTGAAAATGAAAAAGGGAATTTCTTCATGGCAAATATGCCAACGGAAGAAGTGTTCACCGTTCCATCACGTAATGGTGTAAACGGTTTTGTCAAAAGCACGAAACCGCTAAGCTACAGTGGGAATTTAATTGATAACTTTTCACTTGTTTTTGAAAATGGTCGTATCGTTGATGTTAAAGCTGAAAAAGGTGAAGAAGTACTCAAGCAATTAGTTGAAACAGATGAAGGTTCCCACTATTTAGGAGAGATCGCATTAGTTGCACATGATTCACCGATTTCCCAGTCTGAAATCCTTTTTTACAATACATTATTTGACGAAAATGCCTCAAACCATTTGGCAATTGGAAACGGCTATGCTTTTTGTGTTGAGGGTGGAAAGAAGATGTCACGTGAGGAGCTAGAAAAAGTTGGCGTAAATTCTAGTATTACACATGTTGACTTTATGATCGGTTCTGCTGAAATGGACATTGATGGTATATTACCAGATGGAACAACTGAAGCAATCTTCCGTAATGGTACTTGGGCTTTTTAAACCAATAAGTTGCCCCATCTTCCATTGGAAGTTTGCTTCCCTTTAAGCTAGATGCTTACTTTAAAAACAAAAATATTTTCATGTTGGGGTCAGACCGTTTCCACTTGTCAGGCCCCTTTTTGATGACGTGTGAAATGAGGGACATTAAATGAAACCTGTAGAGATTTATATTTTATCCGGCTTTCTAGGAGCAGGAAAAACAACCTTACTCCAAAATATTCTATCACAAGAAAAACAGCAACAACGAAAGATTGCTGTCATTATGAACGAGCTTGGAGAAGTTTCCATTGATTCTAACGCTGTACCTGAAGAAACTCCGTTAAAGGAGCTGCTAAATGGTTGTGTATGCTGTACGATACAAGGACAGCTTGAGGTCCAGCTAGAAAACATGCTTCAAGAATATGAACTTGATGCAATCTACATTGAAACAACAGGAGTTGCACACCCAGTGGAAGTTCTTGACGCATGCATGTCACCTCTTTTTGCTGAAAAACTTGCTGTCCAATCAATCATTACAATCATTGATACAAAACGCTGGCAACACCGTACTGAACTAAGCATTCAACTAAGAAAACTATTAATAGAACAAGTTCAACATGCTGATGTTATCCTCTTAAATAAAGTAGATAGCCTATCTGAAAGTGAAAAGGCAAATCTTGTTTCGGAAATACAATCGTTAAGTGAAAATGGTAAGCTCTTCATGACTGAATATGCGAACATTCCACTTTCTCATATGAAAATGAGAAAGAGATATGTCACAAAACCGCATGAGCAAGCACATGTTCATGATACATTACATATGCGCACATATGTCCATACATTTTCAAAACCAATTGATTTAGAATCATTTGAGCAATTTTTGAAGAATATGCCCGACACAATCTACCGCATAAAAGGATACCTCTCCTTTACCCATTCAAAAGATACGTATCTTTTTCAATATTCATATGGAATGCCACTTTATATAAAAGAACAAATGAATATGAAAAACACACTCGTGTTTATCGGTGAAAATTTGGATCATCAAATGTTAAAAAGGGAACTACTGTTGATGGAGGAAAATCAAGCCGAATGAAATTTGTTAAGGGACAGACGATTCTTATGTTCTGTCCCTCTTTTTCCATCGGACGCTTTTGTTCAATTTAACGAAGATATTAGGGAGATTTTCGTTACCGTATTCTCCTTTTTGGGGTTCACTGGGGTTCACGGACAGTGCACATTTGTGATCTGTTTCGAAATCAATCATAATTAAATAATATTTTTATAAGGCAAGAAATTTCGCATAAAAAAGCTAATATTTAGGTTTTAATAATCTTCAAAATCCCCAATAATCCTTCTTAACAATAACTGTAAAATCCAGCATTATTAATCATGTACTTCTTTAATTGAAAAAAGATAGCTCATAATGATCATAATCATTACAAGCTATCTCATGTATTAATCGTTCTAAAGCATTTACAGTTCTTATGCGTATAATTCTTTTACTTGCTTTTGAACATTTTCATCTTCTAAGAACTCATCGTACGTCATTTGCTTATCAACAATACCATTCGGTGATATTTCGATAATGCGATTTGCGATTGTTTGAACAAACTGATGGTCATGAGAAGAGAAAATCATTGCACTTTTATATGCAGTTAAGCCATTGTTTAGAGCGGTAATTGATTCCAAATCTAAATGGTTCGTTGGCTCTTCTAGTAAAAGTACATTCGAACCACTTAACATCATTTTCGAAAGCATACAACGTACTTTCTCGCCACCGGATAATACACTTGGTTTTTTCAATACTTCTTCTCCAGAGAAAAGCATGCGCCCTAAGAAGCCACGTAAGAAGCTTTCACTTTGATCATTTGGAGAATATTGACGTAACCAATCCACAAGACTTGCTTCAGAACCAGAAAAGTATTCACTATTATCCTTAGGGAAATAGGCTTGTGTAGTTGTCACACCCCATTTATATGTTCCACTATCAGGTTCAAGTTCACCTGCTAAGATTTTAAATAGTGTTGAAATCGCGATTTCATCACGGCCTACAAATGCGATTTTATCTTCTTTATTCATGATAAAGTTAATATTATCTAGCACTTTTACGCCATCAATTGTTTTTGACAAGCTCTCTACTCGTAATACATCATTGCCAATTTCACGCTCAGGTGTGAAGTTAACATAAGGATAGCGACGAGAAGATGGTTGAATGTCGTCTAATGAAATCTTATCTAATAACTTCTTACGAGATGTTGCCTGTTTTGATTTTGAAGCATTTGCACTAAATCGTGCAATAAAGTTTTGTAATTCTTTAATTTTCTCTTCTTTTTTCTTATTCGCTTCTTGACCTAATTTCATTGCTAATTGGCTTGATTCATACCAGAAATCATAGTTTCCAACAAAAACCTTAATTTTCGAGAAATCTAAATCAGCAATATGCGTACACACTTTATTCAAGAAATGACGATCATGTGAGACAACAATGACGGTGTTTTCAAAATTAATT
This sequence comes from Metabacillus rhizolycopersici, assembly GCF_020075705.1. Next base: position 125,908 of record NZ_JAIQUM010000001.1, read on the forward strand.
AAAAACTCTTCAAGCCACCCGATCGCATGAATGTCAAGATGGTTTGTAGGCTCGTCTAATAGTAGGACATCTGGCTCGCCAAATAGTGCTTGTGCTAAAAGAACCTTCACCTTTTCTCCACCAGTTAATTCAGCCATTTTCTTCGCATGAAGATCTTCTGAAATTCCTAGGCCTTTTAATAAAATAGCTGCTTCGCTTTCTGCTTCCCAACCATTTAGCTCAGCAAATTCGCCCTCAAGCTCAGCTGCTTTCATTCCATCTTCATCCGTAAAATCAGCCTTCATATAAATAGCATCTTTTTCTTGCATTACTTCATAAAGACGTTTATGTCCCATGATAACTGTTTTAAGAACTTCATACTCTTCATATTCAAAGTGATTTTGCTTTAGAATAGCTAAGCGTTCACCAGGAGCCATGCTAACATCACCTGATTGCGCCTCGATTTCACCTGATAATACTTTTAAGAACGTAGATTTCCCCGCACCATTCGCACCAATTAATCCGTAGCAGTTACCTGGATTAAATTTAATATTAACTTCTTCAAAAAGCTTGCGATCACCAAATCGTAAGCTAACATCCGTTACTTGAATCATGAAACATCCTCCAATACTTTATACATCAAGACAATTATAACACTTAACAACTGTTTTTTATACCTCTCAGCTTATGTCCTCTTTGAAACTCCATCTGTATAATTCTAAATCGATTTGTTAAGTGTAAAAGAAAGAATCTGTTTTGGAGGGATTTTCGAATCTATATTCAAGCGATTGATGGGCGAGTACAAGTATTATCAAAGTGCTAAAAGGCATATTGTTTATTGCCAGTCACTCAAATACTTTAGGTATATTTTCATCATTTATTCATGGATTGGAGGTTTCCCAATGTTTTCAACCCGCGGGGATGCACATAAGTTATATTTGAAACTAAAAGTAACAACTAAAAACAAGCAGTTACTAGATGAACTGGATGAATTAACTGAAATAGAAGAGATCCAAACATTTTATCGAAGTTTAAAGAGCTCAACACTTGAAAAAGTTTATTACCGTGTGTTAAAAGAGGAAAAGGGAATGGGGATGATACCTGTTTTAGTTTCCTCAGGACCTTGGGTACTATTACTATTTTCAAAACAGCTGCAAGAATTCTTATTTAAAGATGGAAATATACCATTTTTCATTTTCATCACCATTTATTTGCTGATACTTGTCGTAAGCATCATTCTACATTTCAGAGAGAAAGCGTGGGCGGCTATTCATTCTTCGATTATTAAGGATATTTTGCATGAACGAATGAATACTCCCACCACTTAATTTTCTAACGTATCGAACATTTCTGAACGCTTAACGTTAGTGGAGTTGACAAAATGGTGTGTGATAAACACCCAACCTCTCTATCCCATTGGTCTTGCCGTTGGGACTTCTTTTACAGCTTATTGGGTTTCACACAATTGTGTGCCTCGGCTGTTAATTTGGTTTGAACATTTTACGTGGAAGAGCTTCTTTACCTTCCACAACCTTCTATGTTCAGTTGTCAATGAACAATCTGTATAGGAATATTACACCCTGTGAACAAGTGCTTTGCTACGCACAAAGGCAGTTCACCCCTCCCTACTCATTAGGGTACTCTTGCCTGAAATTGATAGAAAAGAAATGAAAGCTACTTAAACATTTGCTGAAGCACACTTACATTCTAATTACGATAATACGTTACTCGCCATTACATTTGTGCACGTCCGCTTCCTTCAAATATTGTTTATCTAACAATATCAAATCAACTCCATTATGTAAAAATAATGGAGTTGACGGCTCTGTCTATTCTAACAGTTAACAACTTCTACGATGTTTTCGGACTACAATGAATAAAAAAATTAATCCTGTCACAACAGTCGTAAGTGCAGAGAGCATCGCATTAACATTCGTTACAACAAATAATGAGGGAATTTCACCAACTACTGTATCCTCCATTGTAAGAAAGATACATAAAAACATATTATTTGCTGCATGTGCACCAATGGAATATTCTGAACCATTCGTTTTAATTGAAATATAGGTCCAAATAAAACCCATTGCTAAATAATCAATCGCTACCCAAAATGCACCGTGTTCCATTTCAGGATTAGCAAAATGTAAACTACCGAAGATACCTCCAATAATAAGCATTAACAAAATCGGATTTTTTGTTATCTTTCCAGCCCATTGCAATAAAAAACCTCTAAATAGCAATTCTTCTGAGGTCGTTTGGATTGGTACTAATAGAAAGCATGCGACCAACAACCAAGCAAACCTTGTTCCATCGAAGTCATTAAATAGATAGTCATTCGGAAAAATCGCATAATCTATTAGAGCAAACACAGCAAACAACCCAAATGCTATGCAGAAACCATAAAGAATTTTTGACCAATTTATCCTTTCATATGGTGTAATAAAGGAAATGAGCTTTCTTTTTAGAATCGTTCTCGCTGCAATCCACATACCCAAAACAGTCATGATATTAACGACATGATATAAATAAAAATCAACTAATGGATCTGATATGACAAAGTCTTCAAAATCAATTAGATTTGGATTAATTAGCCCTGTTACTAAGACTGCTATTACATAGACGATTGTTCCTAGCACTAGCATAAAAGCTAAAATGACCAGGAGCGAGAAAAGATATCGCCAGTGCGTGTTTCTCCCCTTTGCAATTGACACAAAATTTGAATCCATCCAAACACTCCCCCGTAATCCTATACTGATTCATCTAAAAATCGATTGGTGTATCCATAACAGTTTAGCATAAAAACAAATGGCGATTTCTTGTTCCCCTTTGTTCTGGTGGTTATCCTTGATTGCGCTTATTCCGTTTTCTAAGAAAATAAATGATAATGAGCAGCAGGACACTCAATACGACTAATACCGGTAAACTTCCTACGAAAAAGATAATCAATGCCGAACATGCGTGTAGCAAGAAATTCACACTGCTCATAAATTGTTGCTTCGTTTTCTCCCATGTATTTAAATTTTCATTTTCTAACGCTGGCACGTTTACTTTGTCTTCCTTCACATTCATTGTTACTGTCGCTAAATCTACCTTATTATTTATGTAGTTCATTTTACCTTTTAATTGTTCAATTTCTTCCTGAACAGCTGCCAAATTTGTTGAAACTTTTAACAGATCCTCCGTCTTTTCTGCCTTTTCCATAAATTCCAATAATCGTTTTTCAACGACTTGCTTTGATTTTAACCTCGATTCAAGGTCCACATATTCTTCTGTGACATCCTGACCAGAAATTGAACGATCTACGATTTTTGTACTTCCTTTTTCAACGGATTGTAAAAAGGAAGCAAATTTATTTTGTGGAATTCGTACGGTGATTGTCCCTTCGAGAGCATTTCCCTCACCAGCTGCGTAAGAATTTGACTCAACTATATATCCATTCATTGATGAAAGCTGCTGCTGAACAAGATTTAGTGTATCTTGATAACTTTTAACAAGTATCGAGAGATTTGCTGTATAGATGACCATTCGATCATCTTTGCTCGATTTCATAGCCGTTTGCTCTTTTGCAACGTCATCAGTGACTTGTTCAGCATAATTCTCAGTTTGTATCGCATCTTCTTTTTCTAATTCTGCGCTTTGGACATTACTTTCTTCCATACCGCTTTGATCTTTCAACTCTTGCACTGAATTGTCCGTTTGGATGTCTTCGGTAGAGCTACTACATCCGCTTACTACCACTGAAAGTAGTAGCGCTAATACAACAAGCGTTAATTTTTTCATCTCGACACATCCTTTATAATTTTGCTTATCAAAAGAGTAGTCGATAAAAAAAATAAAATGTTACATCCCAAAGAAAATTAGCTTAACGATTGAATATAGAAGGAAAAGCGTTCTTTAAAATTAATTTCAATTTCAAATTGATCGTTTGGAGATGTCAAGTGTTTTACATCAAAATAGGTACGTTCTTCCTCTGGTAGATTTTCTACCCAAGGAGAGTATGATCGAAAGTTAATTTTATTCATTTCCTCATCAAACTCAGCAAATCGCATCCAGCCATTTCCACCAGCAAAACTAGATTGATAGTCGACAAGCATTTGAATGACTTTATTTCCGTTTGCATTTTTCATTATACGATGAACAGAACCGTGATTATGACCGCTTACTGTCATAAAGATTTGATCATATTCATTAACAAGTTCATTCCATAGCATATTTCCTCGATCCGTATCCTGCGGTGAAATTCCATCACCTGCAATAGCAAGGATTTCATGTGATACCAAAATAGTTGGGAGATTTGGATGGTTCTTTACGATCTGCTTTGCCCATGTTATGTCTTCCATCATATGTTGCATATCAACCATTAAGAATAAATAATGATAGCTTCCAGCTTCAATGATACCATATGAACTAAAGCCTGATGGAGAAGATCCTTTATAATACTCCTTTTCTGAGTAGCGATCTGGTCCATAATAAATCAGATATGGGTCGCCTATTCCGTAGTCATGATTCCCCGCTATCACTAGATATGGGATATTCTGTTTATCAAGTATCTCTACCCCTAAATCTGAAACAATCCACTCTTCTGGGGCATGACTTTGGTCCACCATATCACCAAGAAAGGCAGTCATTGCAATGTTATGACTATCTTTTTGATCAGCTATCCATTCCATCTGCGTAAAGAAAATTTCCGGCTGATAACGAACTGTTTTTTGAGGATCAGGTAAAAAAAGAAAATTATAATTCTTGCTAGCTGTTATGAGCGCTAATTGTTCATTTGTACCATTGGCCGTATATCCCTCTTGACTACTTTTCATTAACCAACCTTCTCTCTTAATTGCTCTATTTGTAATTCTGATTTCTTGAATTTTACCCGAGAATAATGTATCAATTTCATTTGACCACATAGAAGCACCAACATTCCAACCAAATCCTTCAACAGCGTCGATCCCAACTACCTGTGCTTCTGTATTTCGAAAATCGGTAATGCCATTAACATAGAGTTTTGTTTGGTTTCCATCATTAACGACCGAAATATAATACCACTCTTCCTTGCTTTCTAATGAAAAGGACCAGTTTGTTTCATTAACGTTCAAATTTGTTGGATGACTTGTCCACTGTACTTCTCGTAGATTTGAGATAGATAATGTTGAAAGAATTTCTTTTTCTCCCGCTAATTTATTAATTGCTGAAGCCTGTCCTTGTCGAGTCAGAATTCCCATCCAACTATGCTTATTAGGTTCAAAGTTTGGTGGTAATTTTACAATTGCCTCTATCGTAAAACCCTCTTTGAATTTTTCTTTATTAATCATCGCATTATCACTCGTACTGAAGTAACAGCCAACTGGAGCATGCTTATCATTAACAAACTCTAAACTTTGACCATTTGAAGCATTTCCATATGTAGAATTGGACCATTTCAAGATATTTTCTGTTTCAACTGAACGAGAGTCACCAAATGTTTGCATGACAAGATCATTTCCATTTCCACTGGCATCCTGTAAAACTAAATCGCCAGTTTCAATTGTGCCTGATTTCACATATTCTTTTGAAAATTTCCAATAAGCAACAACCTGACCGTCTGTATTAAAAGGCTCAATGCTTTGGCGTAAAATCGATCTATTTTGTTCAGATAGCATTGGGTTGCTATCTGATATTGATAAATTCGTTGGCCATTTTTTATTTGACATAAATATTCTCCTAGCTAACTCATTTGAAATGAGTAGTATTTAATAACTAGTTCAATAGTAGCATTGGAGTGTAAAGCTAAGATAAAGAAATTATAAAGAAATTATAAAGAAATCGTAAAACTTTTTTCTCTGAACGTCACAAAAGCGTAGGTTCCTTGATCAGCCTCGGTCAAATAAGACGCTTTTGAATAAGGCGTACTTTGCCTTCAATTCAAAAGTGGCTTAGACCCAAGAGGGACCGGGCGCTTATCCACAGTACAAGAATTTTATAAATTCCGCTAAGCAATTAAAAACCGACCATTTTAAACAGTCGGCTTCCTTGTTCTTATTCGGTTCTACTGAAATGACTAAATGGATAGAAAATAAATTCTGATTTCCCTAATATTCGATCATCATCAATTAATCCAAGACCATTACGACTATCCATACTATTTAGTCGATTATCGCCCATTACAAAATAACTACCTTCTGGAACAACAATCTCTTCAAAATCACTAGTTAACAGCATTCCTATTTGTTCCGCTTCTTCTTTATTACTGTTCAAATATGTTTCTTCCAATTCTTCACCATTTACATATACTCTACCATCCTCGGCGCTTACTGTGTCTCCTGGTAGACCGATAATTCGTTTTACGTAGCGAATTTTTTCCTCTTCGCCATCAATGATAACGATATCACCTTCCTCAACTTTTCCAATAAAGTGTAATGTTTTATTAACAAAAAGACGATCACCATCTTTTAATGTTGGATCCATCGAAGAACCCTCTACTAGATAAGGCTCGAATAAAAAAATACGAATAATCATTGCAAGCCCAACCGCAAGAATAATTGCTTTTATCCATTCCCATATCTTTGATTTTGGTGTTTCTGCTTCAGTTTGTGACATAATAGTCCTCCTATTTTAATGCTCTTCTTTCATTATACCTATATAATTCCGTTTATTTGCTAAATTTTTATAAAAACCCTTTAATTTTTTTAAATGATACTACAAAATGGTAATGTATAGAAAAAGATGATATGAGAAATGGAGGTGAATATAGCAATGGAATTACTTTTCAATATTTTACGAGTTTTACATATTCTCGGAGGATTTGTTGCTCTTTTTGTATTTTGGGTGCCAATTTTTACAAAAAAAGGTGGAAAGCTTCATCATTTGTTTGGATGGATTTATGTGTATGGGATGATTGTTGTGGCCATAAGTGCCTTTTATATGGGGTTCTTTCGAATTTTTATCGATCCGTTAGCAACAGATGAGGTTATATCATTTTCCTGGTTTCTTATCTTTATTAGTATTTTAAGCTCAGCATCTGCTTACTATGGTTTGAGGGTTTTGCGGTTTAAAAATCGTAAAAAGTCACATACAAACCCTCTGGATCTTGCCTACCCAGGATTGTTACTTACTTCTGGAATTGGCATTAGTATCTATGGATTTGTTCAACATATACCATTGTTATCATGGTTTCCTATTTTGGGAATTGTATTAGGCATTACTCATTTATTCTATTGGTTACAAAAGCCCAAAAGAAAAATGCATTGGTGGTTTGAACATTTTGCAGGTATGCTTGCATGCTGTATCTCAACGTTAACCGCTTTTATTGTCTTCGGTGCTCCTAGGCTTTTAAACGTTGAATCTGTTAGTATTATTTTGTGGTTTTTACCTACAATCGTCATTACCCCTTTAATCATTGGATTAGGAATTTATTATAATAGAAAATTTAACAAGCCTAAAAATTTACGCGTGTAATCTATCTTTTCAAACGATATCTGTAAAAGTCAAATTCGATCAAAAAAGCTGACTTCAACGAATCATGATCTCATTTGAGAGAAATCACCATCGCCGTAAGTCAGCTTTTATATTACACAATCTAATTATTCACTTACTGGTTTTTTTAGCAATCCTAACATTAATGCTGTAATAATTGTACCAATGACAATTGCTAGTAAATAGAGCAGTGGGTTTCCTTCTACTAGAGGTATAACAAATGCTCCTCCGTGTGGTGCACGTAATCCATTACCAAAGTACATTGCTAATGCTCCTGCAATAGCTGAGCCCACAGCAACAGAAGGAATAACTCTACCTGGGTCAGACGCAGCAAATGGAATTGCCCCCTCTGTAATAAATGATGCCCCCATCACATAGCAAGTAATACCTGCTTCACGTTCACGTTTTGTGAATTTATTACGGAATAATGTTGTGGCAAGAGCTATTCCTAATGGTGGAACCATCCCTCCTGCCATTACAGCAGCATGTGGTGCGAAGTTACCCGCATCAATCATCGCAATCCCAAAGGTAAAGGCCGCTTTGTTAATCGGTCCCCCCATATCAATTGCCATCATTCCCCCAAGTAACAATCCAAGAAGTACTAAATTACCAGTTCCTAACGAACCTAAAAGATCCGTAATAAGTCCGTTTAAAGCACTTACTGGTTTATTAATAACAAAGAACATAATCATACCAACTGTAAAAATACTAAACACCGGATATAAAAGAACTGGCTTAATCCCTTCCAATGAAGCAGGCATACCTGATAAAAGTTTTTTCAATAGTAAAACAATATAGCCTGCTAAAAACCCTGCAATTAATCCACCTAAAAACCCTGCTCCACCTTGTGCAGCTAAAAATCCGCCGACCATCCCTGGTGCAAGTCCTGGACGGTCAGCAATACTTAAAGCGATAAATCCGGCTAAAACTGGAATCATAAGCCCAAATGCATTTCCACCGCCAATCGTATTTAGCGCTGCAGCAAATGCATTATACGATTCATGATTTGGATCTGCCGAATATATACCGAATAAAAATGAAATGGCAATTAAGATACCGCCACCAACAACAAATGGTAGCATATTTGAAACACCATTCATTAAATGCTTATAAAACCCTGCTCGTTCACCACTTCGCTGATCTTCCTTTTTCACCTCGCCACTACCGTGATAAATAGGTGCATCTTGATTTACAGCACGGTCTAGCAGCTCTTTTGTTTTTCGAATACCATCAGCCACAGGAACAATAATCACGTGTTTCCCTTTAAATCGATCCATTTCTACTTGCTTATCAGCTGCAACAATAATGGCTGTAGCTTCTTCAATCTCATCAGCAGTTAGGGCATTTTTCACACCACCTGAACCATTTGTTTCAACTTTTAGTGCTAGGTTTAATTCTTTGGCTTTTTCCTTTAACGCATCGGCTGCCATATACGTATGAGCAATGCCTGTTGGACATGCAGTAACAGCTAAGATTTTTCCGCTGTTTGTTCCTGTTATTTCAACGTCTTCATCTTCTTCATCTTTTTCATCATATTGATCAATAATAGCTAAAACTTCTTCTGCAGAATTGACTGATAAGAGTTGTTCTCTTGCTTCCTGTTTCATTAGGATGGAAGAAAGTTTTGATAATGCTTCTAAGTGTGTATTATTTGCCCCTTCTGAAGCAGCAATCATAAAGAATAAATAGCTTGGTTGACCATCTAGAGCTTCATATTCAACACCACTTTGGGAACGACCGAAAACAATAGCTGGATATTTAACCGCATTAGTCTTAGCATGTGGGATTGCGATTCCATCACCAATACCTGTTGTGCTTTGCTGTTCACGAGCGAATAGTGCACGTGTGTATTCTTCTTTATCATTAAGTTTTCCGGCTTTATCCAATACTTCAACTAGTTCTGGAATCACATCGTTTTTAGAGGTTGCTTTTACGTCTAGTTTAATCGTTTCTTTTGTTAATAGTTCTGTAATTCTCAACTTTCTTCCCCCTTATACCTTATTCACCTGAACATGAGGTAATAGCTCTTCTATTTTTTCCGTTGTGCAAAGTTCCATTGAAAACGCTGTTGCACTACCAGCTGCTACACCAATTTTAAACGCTTCTTCCATTGTTTTATTTTTTGCAATAGCACTAATAAAACCACCGACTACTGAATCTCCTGCACCTACAGAATTTAAAACTTTACCTTGTGGTACATTTGCAACATAGCAATCATCCTCTGTAATAAGCAGAGCACCTTTTTCTGCAAGCGAAACAATAACATGCTTTACACCTTGTTCAACTAATTTCTTGCCATATTCAAGCGCTTCATCTGTCGTTTTAATTTCAGTTTGAAACAATTCCCCAAGCTCATGATGGTTTGGTTTAATAAGATACGGCTTTTCGGCAATCACTTCTTTTAACGCATCTCCAGAAACATCCGCAACAACTTTAATCTGATTCTCTTTACAAACCGTCATTATTTTTTTATAAATTAAAGCTGGTAATGTTCCTGGAATACTCCCAGCTAACACAACAATGTCTTCCTTTTCTAACTTATAAAAAACCTTAAGGAATTCTTCTAATTGATTTTCAGATATACGAGGACCTTGTCCATTTATTTCTGTTTCTACTTCGGTCTTTAATTTAATGTTAATTCGTGTATCTTCAGAAACCTTTACAAAATTTGTATGAATGTTTTCATTCCTTAAAAAGTCCTCAACAAATTTACCAGTAAAGCCTCCAATAAATCCTAATGCATGAGATTCAACACCTAATCGTTTCATCACGCGTGATACATTAATCCCTTTTCCTCCAGGAAATTTTGCATCTGCAGTTGTACGATTCAGGGAACCTAATTCAAATTGTGCAACTTCTGCGATGTAATCAACTGACGGATTTAATGTCACCGTATAAATCATATATTCACGACCTTTATTGCTGTATTTTGTGTATAGGGATGGAGAACGTTATCTTCAGTTTCATCCGTTATGATTTTTGCCTCCGATAAATCAGCAATTTTTGAAAATGAAATTTCTCCAAATTTTGTATGATCAGCCAGAACGTATTTTTCCCTGGATAACTGAAGAGCTGCCATCTTCAATGCAGCTTCTTCCGGATCTGGTGTAGTATACCCTAATTCAATATGAATTCCGTTTACTCCTAAAAAACACTTATCAAATCGGTATTGCTCGATTGCAGCTAACGCACCACGACCGATCATAGCACCAGTTATTGGTTTGAGATATCCACCAATTAAATAGGTTTTGATTCCCTTTTTCATAAGCGGATCAATAATCGTTAACCCATTTGTAACGACGACAAGCTCCTTATTTACTGGAAGAAACTCAACCATCAGTAGTGTTGTTGACCCAGCATCTAAATAGATGCACTCACCTTCCTCAACCAAGGATGCAGCTTCCTTTGCAATCATTGTCTTTTCATGATGGTTTTTGGCTGATTTTTCACTAATAGTTGGCTCACTAAGTTTTCCTTGTAGGAGGGACGCACCTCCATGTATTCTTTTTAAATATTTTTCATCCTCTAATTGAGATAAATCACGTCGTATTGTTGATTCGGAAGAGTTTGTTAAATCGACAAGCTCTTGAATTTTTACCGTATATTTTACTTTAAGTTGTTCTAAAATAAGTTGATGACGTTCAGAAGTTAACAAGAATAAACACCTCCAAGAAAATTGTAAGCGAATACAACATCCCTTCCTTGATTATTATACTTTCATTCCTCTTCAAAATCAATCAAAAAATATCAAAATCTATCATAACCAACCATGATTCATTTCATTATCATTTATTATCGATCAAATCAGCTTTTTCCTATTCTCTGGGATTTCTTTTTTTTTAAAAAAACAAGCGCACAATTTAGATGTAAGATGTTTTTAAATGTAATGAATCACTCCTAAATTTTAAAAGAACAAAAGCGAAAGCGCCTTGATCAGCCTCGGGTAAATAAGACGCTTTTGAATAGAAGGCGTACTTTGCCTTCTATTCAAAAGTGGCTGTAGACCCAAGAGGGACTGGACGCTTACGCTGGATGTCGTGCGCTTATCCACAGTACAAGAATTTTGTAAATTTCTGGCAATAAAAAACTCCTATCAAAGTTACTACTATCATCGTAGTACTCTAATAAGGAGCTTTTATTGTCATTCATATCTTAGTGATTCAATTGGACTCAAGCGTGCTGCTTTATTTGCTGGCAACATCCCAAATACGATTCCAATTAGCATTGAGAATAATAATCCACCAACAACTACTTGCCATGAAATAAGCGGTGGCCATCCAGCAAAAACAGACACGATATTTGCTGCAATTGCACCGAAGATAATACCGACAATCCCACCTATTAATGTGAGTGTAACAGATTCGATCAAAAACTGGGTCAAAATTTGCCTCTTCGTTGCACCTAATGCTTTTCTAATACCAATTTCCCTCGTTCGTTCCGTCACAGAAACAAGCATGATATTCATAACACCGATTCCACCAACGATTAATGATATACCTGCAATAGAACCGATGATTAACGTCATAATTGTCGTAACCTGTCCGACCCCTGCGGCCATTTCTTCCATATTAAATACTTTATACGAGTCTTCCGTGTTATGTGTTGCATTTAACATACTAGTTGCTTTATCGCCAGCTTCTTGCATAACGTCAGAATTGATTGCTTGAAGTGTTATTTGATTGTAATCATTTTTACCGAATGATGCTCGAAACGTGTTCCAAGGTATGTAAACTTCCATGGCACCAAAAGCAAATAGGCCTGTTGGCTTTTCCAGTACACCAACAATTTCAATTGGCTGTCCTTTTACCCAAATGACCTCTCCAATTGGATTATCACCATCAAACATTTCGGTTTTTAGATTATCACTTATCACTCCAATCCGCGCCCCACCGATAAAATCAGCCTCAACAAGGTTTCTACCCGACTGAACTTGTAAATTATTCACTTCTATGTAAGCTTCGTTCACCCCATACACACTAGTATCGGCGGTTTCTTCACGAAATCTTGTTGTAAAATATTCTGTTGATGATGCAACAACCTTATTTACTTCTGGTATGTCCTTTAAGGCATTGACATCATCCTGTGTAAAAGCAGCGTTCATAAATGCATTCGGATTTGACATCATTTCTTCTTCACTTGGTTCATAATAAACTTCTATTGTATTACCAGGACCTGTAATAGCCGATTTTAATAATTGTTCCCCACCTTGACCGATAGCAACAACTAAAATAACGGATGCGACACCAATAATAATCCCTAACATCGTTAATATCGAACGCAATTTGTGGGCAAGAACAGAGCTTAAGGCCATTTTCATGTTTTCTAGTAAACTCATTTTTTCATCTCACCTGCTCTTCATCGGAGAGAATAAACCCATCCCTAACCGTAATTATTCGTTTGGCATAATCCGCTACTTCTTGTTCATGTGTGACAAGAATAACAGTTGTACCTTCCTTATTTAACGCTGTAAATTGCTCCATGATTGAAACGCTCGTTTTACTATCAAGCGCTCCCGTTGGTTCATCAGCTAGGATTAGTTTCGGTTCATTTACAATCGATCTAGCAATCGCCACACGCTGCTTCTGACCACCTGATAACTCATTTGGTAAATGATTGACCCGCTCACTTAAACCTACTTTTTCGAGCGCTTGTCTTGCCCGCTCTTCCCTTTCCTTTTTCCCTACACCCGCATAGATCATCGGGAGCTCTACGTTTTTTAATGCTGTTAGACGGGGCAGAAGTTGGAACTGCTGAAAGACAAATCCTATCGATAGATTTCGCACCTTTGCAAGTTCTTCATCTTTGTAAGCTGAAATATCCTCTTTATCTAGTAAGTACATTCCAGACGTAGGATTATCTAAGCAACCAATCACATTCATTAATGTCGATTTACCAGAACCAGAAGGACCCATTATAGCCACAAACTCACCTTCATTTATTGTGAGATTGATGTCTTGTAATACATCTAATGTTTCCGCTCCAACTTTATAGCTTTTTGTGATTGCTGTAAGCTCAATCATTTCACACTCACTTCCATCCCATTCTGAAGGCTGTCTGGTGGATTGATAATCACTTCTTGTCCATTTTCTAATCCTGATGTAAGCTCCATAAATTCATCACTCGTGGCACCCAACTTTACGTCTTTACGAATAGCTTTTCCTTCTTCGACAATAAACACAAAGTAGTCTTCACCATCTTGCTTCACAGCTTCCACTGGAATCGCTTGTACCTTGCGTTTTTCTGTTTCAATATCCATGATTAACTTAAAGCCTGGCTTTGCCTCAATATCTTGATTATCTAAGGTTACTTCAATCGGATATTGCACAGCTGTATCTTCATTCCCCATGAGATTTTCAGTTTGCACAGGCAAAAGGCTAACCTTTGAAACGGTTCCCTTCCATTCTTTATCTAGAATAACGTCAGATTTAAGTGTAACTGGTTGTTCTTCTTTTATTTTTAATGAGTCATATTCTGAAATTGTCGCTTTTACAACAAATTCATCCGCTTTTCCAATGTGGAGAATTGGTGTTTGTGCTCTACCAGCGAGTGCATCCTCATCAACCGAAAGCACTGTTCCAACAATTTTGCTTTTCACTTCTAATTGCCCTATTTTCTCATCAATCGTTTCTTTTTGGAGCTGGACCTGTCGTGCCTCTAAATCAGCTACTTTCAAATCAGTATTTAACTGATTTCTTTCAGCTTCAACCGTTTCTTCCGCTTCCTTTTCACCAACCTGATCTTCTAAATCCTTTTCCTTATCATCAAGGGCATCAATTTGATCTTTAATCTGATTTATTCGTAAATACGCTGATTCCAGAGATAGAGCGTTTTGCTCTTTTTCTAATTGAAGCTGCTCGTTTTCGTATTGTAATAAAGGAGTACCTTTTTCTACTTGATCTCCTTCTTTAACAAGCACTTCAGAAATCTCTCCATTTTCAGGCTCTAAGTAGAGAAAATCTTCCTGACTTAAAGAAAGTGTCCCGGGAACCATAACATTCCCGGTAATTTCACGTTCTTCAACCTTCGCTGTTTCTACAGTAAGATTTTCTTTCCCCATTGTTCTAAAAACATTTACTCCGACTAATACAAGGATTAGAACTACTACACCTATTGATATCCATATCTTTTTCTTCATTACAATTGCGTCAACCCTTCAAAAGCACCAGTAATGGCAGCAATGCCAATGCCAATGGCAAAGAAAATGATGGTAATAGTTAGTGCTACTGGTTTCGATAACATTGCTACTTTAATAAGACCTAATGCTAAAAGAATATAATACCAAATAGAGAATACTTCAATCGTTCCTAATACTGCTCCTAATATACCAGTGGCACCAACAAAGCTATTCAGACTTGTCAGTAGAATTGTTGGGTCTCCAGCAATCGCCAAAATAATTAACTGATTTAGTAATTGACCAATCATAGTAATAAAACTAATAAAAATCATTAATGAGAACATTTGTTTAAACGTGACATTCGATTTTGCAATCTTTGCTATCCCCCATAAAATCAGCCCAAAAATAAGGAAACTAATTGGCGTACCAAAAAATCCAGCTACACCTGCACCGACAGCTCCAAATATTTTCATCATTTCCTGATCTTCAGCAGACATTTCCATCCCAGGTACAGCTGAATAATCCGTACCTAGTGCAGTGAGGACAGCGACGGCAGTCATTAAGATTGTCACCAAAATTAACGGCCACCAAATAACCGGCCTTTCTCTCATTCTCTCAAACTGTTCGCCGGGACTAAAAATCATTCCAAATAATGACGGCTTTTGCACTTGAACTGTTTCTTGTTCCATTGTTAATAACCTCCAAATTATGTATTCATATACTTATACGAGTGAAATTCGGAATAGTTTCACAAATTTTTTTAAAGTTTATATGAAAAAAGGACCAAAAAGAAATGTTCCTTTTGGTCCCTTTATGTATTTTATACTGTAAAATGTTAACTCATTCTGAACAGACAGTATGATCTCTGCCTCAAGATTCAAGAACAAAAACGAAGATAGGTGGGAGGTAACTACCCATAATCATCCGATGAGTCTCACTTTATGACATTCCTTGAATGAAATCTACAAATGTATCAACATTGCTTCTACGAAAACGCTGAGGTTTTTGTACTAGCCACAAATCTCTGTTCATTTGAACGTCACTAATTTTTACTCCGGCAAGCTCCCTATGCTTTAACTCCTTTGCAACTGTTAATCTTGGGAGAATACTTATTCCCAAACCGGCTTCAACTGCACTTTTAATCGCTTGGGTACTCCCGAGTTCCATATAGCTTTCCATTTTGTCTAAAACACCGTATTTCTTTAAGGAGGCCTCGACGATTAATCTTGTGCCAGATGTTGATTCCCTCCAAATCATATGTTCTTTCGTTATTTCTTGAACATCAATTTCTGTTCGATTTTTCCAAGGGTGATCAATTGGGCATACTAAAATCAATTCATCGTCAGCAAATTTCTGTGTTTGAAAACTTGTATTTTCAACTACACCTTCAACAAGTGCTATATCAATCACGTCATTTGATAGCTTCTCAAGAATATTTTGAGTATTACCGATATTCAACATTAGTTTTGTTTCAGGATGCTTTTTTTTATAACTACCCAACACTTCAGGTAAAAAATATTCACCAATTGTTAATGAAGCACCAACGCTAAGCTTCATCTCATAGTTCCCGGTGATTTGTTTAATTGTTTCCTTCGATAGGTTAAAATCCTTTACAATTTCTTTTGCAAAAGGATAGAGTACGTTTCCTGCCTTCGTTAATTTTAACTTTCCGTCTGTACGGTCGAATAGCAGTGTTCCATACACATTTTCTAACTGATGAATTTGTCTTGTAACAGCTGGTTGCGAAACAAAGCTGAGGCGGGCAGCCTGACTGATACTTCCCTCTTCAACAACCAAACAAAAAACCCTTAAATTTTCTATATTCACAGAATAATCCTCACCTTTAACCGGATTCAGTATTTCATTATATCAAAGTAAGGGAAAAACGCCCGTTCACATATACCTTATTAAATGAAAAACAACTTGATGCTAACAGCTATTAATAACATAGATAGCATTTGAATAATGAATCTTCCAGAAATACGATTTGATAGAAGCACACCAAATTGCGCTCCAATTATTACACCAGCTCCGCCCCAAAATACGACGCTCCAATCGATATTCCCATAACTAATTTGGGATATGACACCAACGCTTGAATAAAGTGATAGTGAAAAAAGTGATGTAGCAGTTGCTTTATGAGGAGCAATGTTGAAAACATAAATTAGAATTGGCACGAGTAGCCAGCCTCCACCAATTCCAAAAAAGCTTGAAATGGTCCCTAGAATCAATCCAATCAAAATATAAGCAAGCGATTTATCCTTTTGTTTCGTAGTAACTTCCAAAATTCCCTTATTAGTAGGAGCCTTTTTTATCAGCAGGAAAACTCCTAAGGCAAGTAACACCCCTGCAAACAGTATATAATACATATCTGAGGAGGTATATTGTAAAATCCATGTCCCTAAAAAGGTTCCCGGAATCGCACCGATTGAAAGTGTCAAACCAATTTTATAATCAATTCTTTTATGCTTGATATATCCAGCGATACCAGATAAAGAATTTAATAATACAACGACTAAGCCCGTACCTGCTGCAATTTTTGGGTCATATTGAAAGATAATAAGCAATGCTGGTACAAAGACAAATCCCCCGCCAGCACCAACTATGACACCATACCCTCCTGACAATAGACCAATTAACAATAAAAGTAAACCTGTCGTGATGTCCATACGATCATCTCCATTACAACTTATCATACCTATATCCCAATAATATCAGGCACCGTTCAACTTGAATACTAGAATAATAGCATGGCCTATAACGGTTTGTAATACCTAACTAATCACATCTATTTAAATATAATCCTATAATATTTTGATGTGCACTTGTTTCATAGACAAACAAAGAAGCTAGTCACCTAGATATAGTAGGTGATTAGCTTCTTTTTCCCATTAATCAATTTATTTCGGTGCCGTCGTTTGTTTCTACTGTCTTTTTAACTATTCATGATTATTTCTCTATTTTCTAAGCAAGGTGGGCAGCCTCGTTTAATTTTTCAGTAGAATGAACAATTTTTTGTGTGGCTGTCCCGATTTCTGTAATAATTTTAACAAGATTTTGAATATCAGATTCTGTTTGTTGAACAGTAACCAGATTTTCATTTGCTGCTTTTACAATTCGATCAAAAGCTTGCCTTGTCATTGCTGATTTATGTTTACCATCTTCAGTTAATCGTTCTACTTCTTGAACACTTGCGCTAACATTATCCTTTTGCACCGTGATTTGTTTTGTGAATTCTTTGATTGACTCAACAGATTCTTTCGTCTGTTCAGAAAGCTTCCTTACTTCATTTGCCACAACGGCAAAACCTACTCCATGCTCACCTGCACGGGCCGCTTCAATCGATGCATTGAGGGAAAGCAAATTCGTTTGACTTGAAATCCCCTCAACAACCCCAACTACCTCTATAATTTGAGACGATAATTGGTTAAGAGCTTCAACCGTCTTTTTCATTCCTTTTGTACTTTCATAAATTGTTCGAATTTGTTCCTCCAATAAATGTAGTTGTTCCTGACCATCTTCAGCAAGCAATTGGCTAGTCTTTGATTTTTCGGCCGTCTGCTGTCCTTGTTCACTCACTTTTTTACTATTTTGAAGTAATTCTTCTACACTAGCATTTGTTTCTTCTGTAATAGAAACGAGTGACTCACTCGTTGTAAAAATTCTCTCTTTTAATTCCTCTTTGATTTTTTTGAATTCCTCTTGCTTAGATTCTATATGTACTTTCTCCAATGCTTCTAGAATCACTTGTTGATGGAAATTCAAAATTTTAGACACACTATTAGATAGCGTAAAAAACTCTTCTACATTTGACGTTGAATCGTATATACAACTTTGGATATGTTGAAACAAGATTTGAAAACTAGCAACATACCATTGTGGCAAAACGCCGATTCCATGATGCGCTTTTGCTAATTGTTGAAGTTTTTCAATATACGCGTCATCAAAATGACCTTCAAGCATCATCCCTAAGAAGTGGCCATGATGTTGAATCCAACGCTCTTGATTTGAATAGGTGGTTACAATTGCTTCGTATTCAGGAATATTACACATCGCTTGATAAAATTTGTTCGCGATATTTTGTGCATTCTCTTTGATCAGACTTTGTACCGTTTTAGCTATTTTCATTTCTTCTAAAGTTAAACTAAGGGCATTAAACTGATTGCTAATATTTCTATCTGAAATCGAAAATACGACTGTTTGTTCACTAGCATACTGAATCCATTTCGTGTGATTTTTATGATTGGATTTACGTATTGAAGCAATTAGGGCCACTCTTAAAACTCCCATTATGTTTTAATAATCAGATTTTTCACTAAAAGAATTCTCCTTTTAGTTACTTTATGTAAGTTATTATATTTTCACTACCAGGTTATATCAAATAAGATATACTTTCCTTCCTACTAACATTATTTAAAGTGATAATCAGTGATAAAATTTTTTATACCTTTATTTTTTGCATCTAAAATCCTGACATTACATGTAAGACATAATAATGACAAGCGATATGAGGCAAGCTAATTATGTAGGGAAGGACTTCCTAAAATTTTTAAAAAGGAAGGGCTCAGGCTCTTTCATTCCTTTTCTTATCTTTCGTTATAACTGGGAGGATTATTATGCCGAATGTAGAAGTTAGCTGTTCTATATCAAATTGTACTTTTCATGCAGAAGGCAATATATGCGGAGCTAATAAAATCACGATAGACATGGATTATAAGTCAAAATATGATACAGAGTTTTCTCAGGAATTTGGCTTTGAAAGTCAAAAGGAAAAAGCGAATTTTTCTGCAGATACGTGTTGTAAAACGTTTAAACCAAAGTTGAAATAAGAACTATCGTGGTCGTACAGTTTGGTATTCATTAAAGTGAAGGAACACCTGATTAATGTATTTGTACATCGATCAGGTGTTCTATTTTTGAATGGATTATTAGCTTATTACTATAATCCCTCTAAGTACTATTCACAAATAAGTATTTGCCTAGAAAATAATTGTTTTTTCGCGACGCAACGATCAGTAATTTCAAAACCTGCATCTCTAATCATATCATCGATCGTTTCAATCGTTATCACTACTACTTTGTTGGCAATGCGTCTAGCATGTTTTAGAATTGAAAATTGTTCCTCTGGTGTTGCGTGTGTATACAGATTGTATGGAAGATCAATAATCGCTACATCATAGCTTTTCGAAACTTCTGATATAGGTCCTAGAGTGACTTCTCCTTCTAATCCGAAATGAGCAATGTTCTCCCTCGCGCCGCTTGTGACGTGATAATTTATATCACGACCGACAATGTTAATACCCATAGAGAGTGCTTCTACCAGCACCGTCCCAATTCCACAACATGGATCAATCGCGCGGACTCCATCAGGATTCGGAACAGCGATATTGGCAACTGCTCTTGCTACGCGCGTGCTTAGTGCTGTTGAATATTCGCGTGGTTTTTTCAAGTGACGTAGCCAAATTGCTTCGCTTTTACGATACTTCCCAAAATACCATCGTCCGCCCAAAAGAGTAATGCCAAATATTAGGTCTGGATGATGTAAATCGGCTTCTCCATTGATGCGCCAGCCAATATCTCTTTCAATCTTCAGTCTTTCTTTATATTCTACTTTTTCAGTTCCTTCCAAATCATTCGTCTTAACGAAAACGACTCTAAATGTCGTTTCACCTAATTGAATTTGTTCAACTTGTTCCATAATATCTGATAAGTTGTCCCCTTCGTACAGCACTTCAAGCCGTTCCTTAATAAAGGGACTTCTGCTCGGGTCAATTTCCGTTGAGCTTTTTATGATGTTTAAGCGAGATTCAATGCCAAAAAGCATGCGCATTTCCATGTGACATAACGAACGCTCCTCCTCGCTACATGCATACGTATATATAAATCCCGGCATCCCGTTCTGATTATTCAATCTATTCCCATCCTTTACAGCAGCAAATTATTCTTCCTCTCAAACCATATCGTTGAAAGGCAAGAAAAGCAATGACTTTTATCAAATGCTTTATTACTGCAAAATAATCCTACTCATACTCGAATTCGTTTTACATATCCCTCATTTTATTTCCTTAAATTAAGAAACAAACGCCCATTTTTTGAATACAATATAATATTCACAAAAAGGGATTTGATCATCATGGAACAAGAGCGTTTACCTGTAACGATTAAGACGAAAGCAATTCCCGCTCCTAAACTATCCATTTATTATCCTCAACTTTTGCTATCAAATAAGACCTATCAACAAAAGATAAATAAGCGGATTTATCAAAAAGTGTACCATTTATTCTCCAAAGTTAATCAACAAGGATATTATCAACCAGGCATAACTGAAATGATTGGGGACTATGAGGTTAAAAATAATCAATGTGGGATCGTTAGTCTTACGTTAAGTAACTTTGCTACGATGCCCACATTGGCTCATCCAGTCACGTTTTTAGATTCCATCACAACAAACACTCAGACAGGTATAATCTATCAACTAAATGAGTTATTCAAACCAAACAGCCAATATCGGCAACGAATAAATGAATTAATAACAGCACAAATAAAGGAACGCAATATTCAACTTTTAGGTACATTCAAAGGGATTGGGCCTAATCAAAAATATTACATTGCAGATAAAACGCTCATCATTTATTTTGATATGTATGACATATCCCCGGGATATGTTGGTTTCCCAATGTTCCCTATTCCAAGTTTTCATTTCCAAGATATGATCCACGATACAAGCCCACTTGGAATTTTACTTACTTAATAAGCATTGAAGGAAAACGCTGACTAACAATTGGTCAGCGTTTTTTTATTTTATCAATCCTAGGGAAGCTTATCTTCTAAATTTTCATTTTATCTACAAAAAGATCACTTACTATCGCTTATTTCAAGGTTCTGATTTCCCCCAATCCTCTAACAATACCCTCAACACTGTCTATAAGAACTTACTTACACACCATATTACATTGACTGTCATAGTAATGTGTTTTGTATTATACATAAGGAGGTGAGGTATTGGTTGAATCAAAACTATCCTCAGATCTACTACGCGGACATGCCGATACGATGATTTTAAAGCTACTACTTAATGGAGATAAATATGGATATCAAATTAGTAAATTGATTTTCACAAGTTCCGGTGAACAATATGAATTAAAAGAAGCGACGATGTATTCAAGCCTCAAGCGTCTGGAAAAAGAAGGATGTATTAGTTCCTATTGGGGTGATGCAAATCAGGGCGGTAGAAGGAAATATTATAAAATTACACCCATTGGAGAAAGCACCTACAATCAAAACAAAAAAAATTGGGAGCAGGCAAAACGTCTATTAGATTGTTTGCTTTGAGAAGGAGAATAATAAAATGAATGAACAACTAAAAGCACATGTCCACACTATTTTTGCACCATACAAAAATGTGAAGACTGCAAAGGAGCTTGAAGAAGAGCTATTGCAAAATTTATTGGAAAAATACAATGATCATAAACAAAATGGTTTGAACAATCAAGAAGCCTACAGACTAACGATTGATTCCATAGGAGAAGTTTCAGAACTAGTTGAGTCAATTAATCTCCAATATACTGAACTAGAACAGGCTGTCCAAATGGACTACTCAAGGCAACGCTTACTGGATTGCGACTTTCGCTCCGTATCCGTTCACGACAGTAAATTTGACTCCAGTGATTTAAGGGGATCTGATCTTAGCCATTCCGATTTGACGAATAGTACCTTTAAAAGCAGTAACTTACACAATTGTATCTTTGAAAACGTTAATTTAACTCGTACTTTATTCAAAGGAGCAAACTTAAAAGCTGCCACCTTTAATAAATGTATTTACGACAAAACCCACTTTAAAACCTGTAATTTAGCTGGTCTTATATTTGACGGGGAAACATTTAATCAAACAATTTTTGAGAGCTCTACATTAAATAAAGCGTCATTTCGCAATTCAAGACTCTTAAACGTTCAATTTCGAACTTCCGATTTAAAGAAAATATCCTTTGATGGAGCGACAATGGATAAACTAACTTATAACTTTTTAAAAGGTTCTAAAGTTGACCTTAGTAATGTAACCATAATCTAAAAGGACAATTTCATATTGAGTAGCTTATACTTACTACTACACTCTCTTTTTTTCGCTTGTAATAATTTTTCATCTCCATCAAAAAAGCTATCAGTTCCCCGGTATTTTGAGGAACTGATAGCTAACATCGTTCTGATTCACAAAATGACATATCATTTCTAAACAGGCATTTCGATTTATACGAGTGAACCTTGCTTAAGGTATTTAAGAATTCCTTCAGCCGCCTCTATTTACAGCAGCACTTGTTCACTAATGAATGAGTTATCATTATTTAAAATAATTTCATCCGTAACTGAAATAAGCAACCTACTATTGGTATTATGTTTTCTACCGGCAACATCATCAAGTGTTATTCCAGGACACTGTTATTCTAAATTTGAAAATTCAGCTAAATCCTCTCTGTTCCCAATCATGACTAATAAATCGCCTTTATGAATACTCTGATCTGGAGAAGGAGAAATGATGATATCCCCTTCTCTAACAATGGCACTGACATTGTATTTGGCACGAATATCAAGTTCCCGCAAACTCTTTTCAGCCATTCTTGAAGGGATTATGATTTCCTCTATATTGTAATCTTTTGAGAGTTCGATATAGTTCAGCATATTGGGTGATAGGAGCTGATTTGCAACACGTTCCCCCATATCTCTTTCAGGATAGATTATCCAATCAGCCCCTACCTTTTCTAAAACCTGTCCATGATTCTTACCTAATGCCTTCGCGATTACTTTTTTCACTCCTAGTCCCTTTAGTAGCAGCACTGTCAATATGTTCGATTGCGAATCACGACTGAAATAAGTGCTTTCTCTTCTGTCGTATCTGCCACGACTGCACGAGTAACGAATAATTCAGCATCTTCAACTCGTTCTTCATTAATATCGATTCCCAAAACCTCTTGTCCAGCCTCGTGTAATCCTCGAGCTACACTCCTTACATTTTGATTAACCGATCATTATTTTTCCTTTGGGATGACGGAAAGGATCCGATCTACGCCTCATAGCAATGGCAAAAGCAACTATTGATAAGAAAATGCAGCCTTTCTTAAATTTATTCTCTCTTAAAAGGTAATACAACCTCTTTATTTGGTTCATTTTTTTACAAAATAAAAAGGTTAAAAGACCTACAACAAAAATATGAATAATTAAGTGTAACTTAGTTTATGAGGTCATCCCCCCACTGCATTAGGAATAATTGCTCTTTGTGGTTAAATAAAGGATTGAATTCATCATGTTACAGGAAGAAGATCCAACTCCATTATGAGACGTTAGCTCTTTTGTTTGCATAGTTATCCGATCACTTGTTGAACAGCTACAGCATGCTCGGTAGCAAGATGAACATTTTCTAATCCGAACAAAGCCTTCTTAGTAAAAGCAAAACTAGTCTAGATGATATGACTTTACGAGGAACGACTATTCCACCTAACTGACCAGTAGCACCATTTTACCAATATCAATCACCACTTTTGTTTAAAATCGTCAATTCTTAAAAGCTCACTTTTTTGATCACTTATTGTATTGAAGATCCCACTTTCGTCACTTACCTCATAACCTAAACCTCTTAACCTTTCTACCAGCACTTTCTTTCTTCCACA
The DNA here is from genome assembly GCF_020075705.1 of Metabacillus rhizolycopersici. Next base: position 150,109 of record NZ_JAIQUM010000001.1, read on the forward strand.
CTTAAAACTAAATAGTACCTTATTAATTCGACACTGTTTTCTGAAAGTATTAGAGCATCTATCCCATTCCAGACATTCACTCCTACTTGATGATAGTATCGCTTGAAAAATCAAAGGCGGAATGAATTGAAAATCTTATAGGTGGTGAATGTGAATGTCTTAGAATTAGAGGAACTACTATTTTTTTCCATCAATCTGTCTTTCACCTAATTACAATTGTAAATAACCAATTCCAAAAACGATGTAAGATATTCTAACACAAAAGAAGACATTATAAGAAACCCTAAGTATGATGGTAGTATAAATCAGATAAGAAGGGATTGTTCAACATGAAAATATTTTCAAATAATTTAAATAATTTAAATAAGAATACTTCTTGCATCATTGAAACCATTTATCTGTATTTTCTGTTCTTTCTCGTTGAGTTCAGAACTACCACTAAAAGCTACTTAAATAAAAATTAAATTAAAAAATAAAAAGTAGTCATACAGTATACAATTATAGATAGCCCATTGCTTACGAAAATAAATACTGCAAACAAAGGAAAACGAATTAATCTAGTTTACAGCATGCAGTCAAAAAATGTAGAGTCGTCAATGTGTAACGGTGAATGGATTATGAAGAACCGCCAATTAGTTCATATTAATGAAGAGGAATTGCTGAAAAATATTCGAAAGCATAGCATAGAGATCGTTACACGTACAAATATTTTTTAGGATTTTCACCCGAATCTGGATATCATTACAAATTTCTACGGTTCGGGTTTTGATTATTTTCATAAGACTAGACTTATCTTAGCTTTTACGGGCTGTATATCCACCACTTATCCTCCTTCAGCATCTCCTCGAAGTCTTGATGTAGGGTTTTATAACGAGTTAATCTGTGATAAAAGTTTGACCTATAGAATTCATCAACAAATTCACCGTTAATGAAAAGCAAATGTTCTTTTTGTCCTCTATCAATTGTAAATCGCATTTTTTATATAAGTTTAATGCTGCTTCATTTCGAGTTACTACTGGTTGCCCATCATCATAATGATCAATTTGGTCCTTGATTCCAAAAGCTACTTTTGTATCAGAAATAATATATAGATTGAAGAAACCAGATGTATCCAATAGATAATGAAAAGAGGTGCAATTTGCACCCCTTTTTTACAGCTAATTGTTTTTCTATACTACAATCCAATTCAATTACTCTGTTACAATAATCGGTCCATTTTTTGTAAGAATTATCGTATGTTCGTATTGAGCAACATAACTTTTATCTGTAGCATAAGTCCATCCGTCATCTTTTTGGTAGACTTCCTCTTCTAGTGTTGAGATAAATGGTTCGAAGGCGATAACCATTCCATCTTTTAATAATTCATCATCCCATGTATCATTATAATTGTATATATGATCAGGTGCTTCGTGGATCGTGCGTCCAATACCATGGCCTGTAAGATTTTTAATTACAGTTAAGCCATGCTGTCTTGCAGTTTGAGATACAGCTTTGCCAATTCCACTTTTTTTGGAACCTGGTTTTGCTTTTTTCAGTCCTGCTTCAAACGCTTTTTTGGCAACGTCACATATTTTCGTTAAAACTTCTTCTCCTTCGCCTACTACGAAAGAGATGCCTGTATCTGCAAAGTAACCGTTCTTGGAACCAGAAACATCTATATTAACCAAATCTCCTTCTTGAATAACACGCTTTCCTGGAATTCCATGTGCCACTTCATCATTAACACTTATGCAAGTATAACCTGGAAAATCGTATTCACCTTTAGGAGCTGAAACTGCGCCTGCCTTCTCAAAAAGTTCGCCAGCTATATCATCAAGTTCTTTCGTCGTTATTCCGGGTATCGTTCTTTGTACCAATTCATCTCTAATGGCTGCACAAATCTTGCCAATTTCTTTCAATCCATTAAAATCTTCTTCTGTCTTAGCAATCATATTTATCCCTACTCATTATATTTTTTCATCAATCGTATTATTGACGTATTATATTGTACCTTTACTTCTTAGAAAAATCCAAGCATGATACTTGAAGTGTACGGACTCTACTTTTTCTTCCTTACATTCACTTTCATTCCGAGACATCACTTTTCATTATTACTTGTGGTATTATCATCGCGATTTTTAGTACCTTTGCTTTTATATGGTTTGAAACTCTTTGCTCTATTTGCACTTGCTTTCCAGCGATTCCAGCCCTTCTTGTCTGTTCCTCTACCTGTTCCACCCTTACTTTTAGCTTTACTCAAAATACCACTCCATTTTACGTTCGATTTAAAAGAGTATTATACCATCCTAAATAGAGCTTGTATCCCTGTAAGGAAAATACCTATGATAAAACCACAAACAGCGCCGTTAACTCGAATCCATTGTAGATCTTTTCCAACATTATTTTCAACCATCTTTGTCAAGGTTTCATTGTCTAGTTTATCTAAATTTTCTTGTACCAAATCGCCAATTTGTGAATGATTTTTCTCAACGAGCACTGCTATTTGTTTCCGTATCCATTCATCAATCTGGTCATTCCTTCCTTTTAGGTTATCGAGAATGTGATTAATTAATGGCATAAGGTACGTATCAATAAAGGTTTCATCTTCTACGAGCTCTAACACACTTAATTGAATTTGTTGTAGACTTTCCTTTATTGTTTGATCAGGCTCCCAATTATCAAGAAATTGAGCTTTCCATTTTTCAACTCCCTCTAATAGTTCCCTGTTATCATTCATTCCTTGTATTTCTTTCTGTATGTATTGAATTAAGGCTTTTCTATTAGGATCTTCTTCATGTTTCAAACTATTTAAAACGCTTAATAATAGATTTTTGATAATATTCCCCAGTTTTTCCTCATTAAGGATACTTTGAATGGATTTGAGTGCAAACTGAAGTATACCTTCTACTTCAATCTTCCCCAATATATTCATGGAAACAGTACCTAATTGATGACTCGTTTGTTCTTTGCTTAACCAATTCTCAGCTTTTTTCAATAGAAAATCTAGTGCTTTCTTATCGAACTGTTCATTTAGCAGCTGTGAACTGATTAATCCAAGAAGTTTGCTCATTTCAATCTTAGAAAGATTCGATTTTAATTGATTTTTAACGAAAGGTGTCATCTTTTCTACATCAATCGTCCGAATTAGTTGCTGAAGCAATTCAATAAGACCTTTTCTAAAAGCACTCTTTTGTATTTCTTTTTCTACAAGCGGGATCAACATATTTGTAAATTGGACCTTTTTTACTTTTTCTTGAATACTTTCTTTAGAAAGCCAGTCATTTTTCAGCATTTTCACAAGTGCATTTGTCACTCTTTGACGATTATTGGGCAGTAGTGCAGTATGTGGGATTCGTAATCCAAGTGGATGGCGAAATAATGCAGTAACTGCAAACCAATCTGCTAATCCCCCAACAAGTCCGGCCTCAAAACCACCTTGTACTAAATCGACCCAAAATGAACCTTGAAATGGGATAGTTGCAATAAAGCCTGCTCCCATTAACATTAGTGAATACGTAGCGATTTTTTTTGACTCTTTTGTTTTAGTTGACATCATCTAACCTCATTCTTAAGTAATCTACAATTACTATAACCAAATCCTTAACAAATTTTAAATGAATTTACCCATATAAAAAAAATAATACCACATTAATGAACAAGTCATTGTATTTTCTACTTAGCATTGCAGGTAAATCGACAAAAAACTACCTTTGCATCGTGTAGTCATTGATCCCAAAAGCATTGTTTCTATCTGTTAAAATGATGACTAAGATTATTCAACAGTAAAAAGCAGCATAACTTAGTTAAGTCATGCTACCGTTTTAAATAATGTAATTCAATTTTAACAGCTACTTTAAGTACAATAACTCTCCTATACCTGAATCCCATTCCAGAAGATATCCCAAGCAATCTGTTGGACTTTCTCGTAGGTTTGACTGGACTCATACACTAACTGAATGTCTAGACCGTCTAGTAGCGTAACGAATGCAATTGTACATTCTTCAGGGCTTAGGCGAAACTCATACTTGGCAAAACAATCACCGATCACTTCTTTAAGAGTTCCTAGGTACAATCGGAAATGAGAGAGAATGTAATCACGAACTTCCAATGGCGTAATGAATGACAAATTATACAAAAACGCCACATTAGGGTTTGTCAGAAAACGGTTTTTATGTTCGTTTAAAAAGGTATATAACTGGGTTTCTAGTGATAGATCTTGAGTAGAATCGAAATAGTTACGGACAAACGTTTGCTCTTCTTGAATGACTTCTTTGAACACTTCAAGAAGTAGTTCCTTTTTAGTCTGATAATGATAGGAAAGAGATTGCTTGCGCATCCCAACTTCTTCCGCTATTTGGGCCATTTTTGTTCCTTCATATCCATACTGGTTAAAGTGTTTAATCGCTATTTTTTTTATCTTTTCTTTGCTCATTGTTTACCTGCTTTCTTGAGAAAATGGAAATTTTAGGCACTGTACTTATTTTTATTTCTCACACTATTTTTCATAATCCGCATTCTTCTGACACTGTAACCTAAATATAAAAGTAAATACAGTACGTAGGCCCCTATTGCTACAAAATATATGGCCTGATAGGAAAATGCCCCTGCAACAACACCAAGTAGTAATGAACCGCCACCAATACCTAAATCAAAAAAATTAAAAAAGGATGCAATGGCGTTTTCATGTTCATGTTCCTCTACCGAGTTCAAGCACCATGTTTGAAGAGCAGGGAAAATTGCACCAAAACCAAATCCATACAGGAACCCAGCGAGAATAAACTGTAACTCATTTTGAGCTACAATTAACACGATAAGCCCTCCAATCGTAATGAATGCGGAAGGAATTAACACTGGACCAGGTCCCATTTTGTCAAACATTTTCCCTGAAATCAATCGAACCAGAAAACTAGAGGCGGCTATGATGAAGAAAAACCATGCAACATTCTGGAAACCTTTTTCAATCGCATATAACGCGCTAAAAGACAAAATTCCACCTGCGCTAATTCCCGTCATCAAGATTAGAAGCGATGGAAACAGTACTCGTTTTTCTATCAGTTTAAATGAAATAGCTACATCCTTTTTCAAGCTACTCTCATTTGTTATTCTAGGCTTTCTTGAAATAAACACAGCCAACAACAGCCCAAGAAGCAATATTGCCATACCACTCATAAATACACTTGTGAAATGATATGCTTGTAATAGGCTAACACCGATTAATGGTCCTACTGATATTGCCACTGTTTCACCAACACCGAAATAGCCCATTCCTTCCCCACGGCGTTCCTTAGGAATATTTTCAGCTGCGATCGTTGTAAAATACGTTGTAGCTAGACCAAAACCAATACCATGAATCATTCGAACAAGGAGTATTGGCCATACACCTGACGACAGGTAGTAAGCTCCGGTTGATAGTGCGCAGATAGCAACTCCAATAAGCAACAGATATTTTTTATCAATTCGTGTTGCCAGAACACCAGCAAATGGTCGAATTAAAATAGCAGAAAACATAAATATTCCTGTCACTAGACCGATTTGTGTTGCTTCCCCTCCGATACTAGAAACAAAAAGCGGCAAGGTCGGAAGTAACATTTCAAATGACAGAAATAATAAAGCATTCGCAAGCATGACAAAAACGAAAGAACTGCTCCATAAATTTGCTTTTGAAGCTTGTTGTGAAAATGAACTCATATTAAACCCCCACTATATATAGTAATATCCTGAAAGATACTCAACTCATTATATCTGACGAAAGTCAGTTTGCATAGACACCTTAAGAAAAAAACTGACATACAAAAACCTGCACGACGATTTTAATCTTCGTGCAGGTTTTTTTAGATTCTCTGGTTTTATATACTTAATAAAATCGCGCTGGATAATGCATCATAAAACAGGACAACACTAATTGAAATGTCCTGTTTTATTTTAAGTTCTGAATGATTCTTTCCGCTGTCATTTTACCGTTTTCAATACAGTCAGGGATACCAACGCCGTAATATGAACAGCCCGCAAGGAAAACCTCTGGATACGTTTCTGCCAATTTTTTTTCAAGCTTTTCCACGCTTTTAGGATGGTTGATTAAATAATTAGGCATGCTATCAGACCAATTTGTTATTTCACTGACAATCGGTTTAGCTGTAATTCCAAGGCTTTTGCTAATATCGTCAAGTGCAACTTGAAGCAGTTCTTCTTCGTCCAATTTTCTTAATGCTGCAAATGATGGGTGACTACTTTTATAAAACAGCCTTACAAGTAGGTTTCGATTTTCTGACGTATGCTCCCATTTTCGACTTGTCCATGTACAGGCATTGCATGACAATTCATCGTTATTTGCCGTTATAAAACCTGTCCCTTCCTTCGGGAGCATTCGATCAGGAATGCGAAAACCAACATATACGCTAATTAGTGAGCTGCTTTTCAATTTTGCAAATTCATTGCTTAATTCTTGATCATTTAGTAATTTTTCCGCAGCTGTATGTGGAATACTTAGGACGACATGATCCACTTCTACGATTTCTCCATTGATATACGTTACGTTATATCGATTGTTCATCTTTTCAATTTTGCTTACTTTTCTATTCTTTAAAATTTCAACTTCTTCTAGCTTTTCTTCAAAAGCATCGATAAGTGTTTTTAAACCACCTTTGAAAGAAAGAAACTTCTTATCGCCACCGCTTTGAAATTTCTCCTTATTTACTTCAAACCCTTTTATTATACTGCCGTATTTTTCTTTATAATCAAGCAAATATGGTAATGTAGAAGCTATTGTTAAATCGCTAAGTTTTCCAGAGTAAACACCAGAAAGAACGGGACCAATTTGTTTTTCAACTAATTCTTTACCGAGAAAATGCTCGAGAAACGACCCGACTGAATCGTTTTTCGTGAATGTTTCATTTTTTGTATAAAAATCCTTTAACGCTTCCACCTTACCTTCAGCAGATATGAGCGTACTTTTTGCTAAGGATTCAACACTTGCGGGAATTCCGAAAACTGAATCTACCGGTATTGACTTTAATTCTCCCTCGGTATAGATAAACGACCGTCCAGTGGCATTATAGACGACTTCATTCTCTAAACCAAGTTCCTCTATAAATGTCATCTTATTCGCTTTACGAGCTACAATTGAATCTGCACCTGCTTCTACTACAAAATCACTTGCCTTTACGGTACAAATTTTCCCACCGAGTTCAGCAGACTCTTCTGCAAGAATAAGCCTCATATCTGATTGGGTAGCTTTTCTCCATTTATGTAATTCAAACATGGCGGATAAACCAGTAACACCACCGCCAATGACTAGAACTGTTTTCACTTATAAACACCTCTATTTCTTATTCTTCTCCTTACAGGGTACTATATAGATCTACCATTAAGCAGTGATTTTTAATACATACTTATCGTTTACGTTTTTCTATCTACTCTAATATAATGAAAATTCCTTTACTACGGGTCAAAATTGTGATGCTACCAAGACGCAAAAGTGACTTAGCTAGCACTGCATTTACATAGATTATTTAATCGCAACCCAAATTTCATTATATGAATTCGGGCTATCAAGATCAGAATCGATATACGCCTCGATCGGTGCGATTTTAGCTGGTTCATAGCCGTTAGACGGGAACCATTCTGAATAAATTTGTTTCCATGCATTTATAATAGCGGAGGGGACCTTACCTTTCACTTCAAAAACGACCCATTTTGCTGCGGGTATGTCATAACTCATAAACCCATCAGGTACGTCCCCACTATATTCTGTCGCTATCCAATAGTCGACTACATTCTTCTCAGCGTTAAAATTTTCAGTAATGCCTAATAGACCTTTGATTTGTCCGTTGGTTAATTGAACCAATTGATTTACTATACCATTTTCAGTTGCTTCACCCCAAAATTCTGGAATTCCTGGGATACCTGCATCCTCTGCACCACATGAAAATTCTCGTTTTATTCCGATTACTTGGAAACTATCTCTTTCAATAATGTGATATTTCATTGGTTCTACTCCTTTCAGCTTTACCTGTATCGATATCCGATTATAAGATTGTATCTTTCCCATTCCTTTTCGTGCCCCAGTCGGAGATATGCCATGTTGTTTACGAAAAGCTTTTGAGAAAGATTCAGGAGTGTCATAGCCATATTTATAAGCAAGGTCAATAATTTTGCATGTTGTACTAGTCAACTCCTGCGCTGCAAGTGTTAATCGGCGACGACGAAGATATTCCCCTACTGATAAATCTGTCAAAATCATAAATACACGTTGAAAGTGAAACGATGTTACATCTGCCCGTTTAGCTATATCTTCAATTGTTATTTGGTCTAGTAAATGTTCTTCCATATAGTTTATCGCCTTTTGCAATGATTCAACCAATGCCATATCGCTCAACCCCTCAATGAAATTTTACCATTGAAGCTTCCTTCGTTCCTGTCAATTTGTGCTTTGTATGGATAGGATTATTTTACTTCATAAATAGCGGAAACACACTTATGTACTTAACATCTATTATCGCTTGACAAGATCTAGTTCCCCTCCTACACTTGAAATTGTCTCTATATTTAGGAAATTAGCAATATAGTAATAATCTTTCAAATTTCCATTACATATAGCAAAGCTTCCATCAGTGGGGTAAAACTCCCTAGTGCAGGATCAAGAATTAATGAAAAATAAACCTCAATGAAGGGAGAGTACAAATGATTAATCAGATTACCAATCAACGCTTCATTGTTGCTGGATTATTGTTGGCGATTTTAATGGCAGCGATGGATAATACGATCGTAGCAACTGCAATGGGGACAATCGTCTCTGACTTAGGGGGCTTTGACAAATTTGTCTGGGTTACATCTGCTTACATGGTCACAACAATGGCGGGAATGCCTATTTTTGGCAAGCTTTCCGATATGTACGGGCGCAAACAGTTCTTTATTTTCGGGCTGGTCATTTTCTTAGTCGGCTCCGCTCTTTGTGGGATTGCCCAAAGTATTGAGCAATTAAGTATTTACCGTGCCATACAAGGAATTGGCGGTGGTGCTTTAATGCCAATTGCCTTCACGATTATATTTGATATTTTCCCACCTGAAAACCGAGGGAAAATGACAGGTCTCATTGGAGCCGTGTTTGGTGCGTCAAGTGTGTTTGGACCATTATTAGGCGCATTTATTACCGATTTTATTAGCTGGCACTGGATATTCTATGTAAATATCCCCATCGGATTAGTGTCCTTCTACTTGATTTTTCACTACTACAAGGAATCTCCTAACCATATGAAACAGAAGATAGATTGGTGGGGAGCAATTACCCTTGTTCTAGCTGTCGTAAGTCTTATGTTCGCTCTCGAGTTAGCTGGCAGTGAATTTGCTTGGGATTCCATACAGATTTTAGGTTTAATTAGTGTCTTTGTAACCTGTATTATTGCCTTTTTCATTGCCGAAAAATTTGCGAAGGATCCAATACTTCCATTTTGGCTTTTCAAAAAGAGACTATTTGCCACTTCCCAAATATTAGCCTTTCTTTATGGTAGTACATTTATTATCTTAACGGTATTTATACCGATTTTTGTTCAAGCAATATACGGTGGTTCAGCAACAAATGCAGGCTACATTTTGATGCCAATGATGCTCGGTTCTGTTGTAGGGAGCGGAATCGGTGGGATTTTCCAAACGAAAACAAGCTTCCGAAACCTAATGATCATTTCAGTCATAGCCTATTTCATTGGAATGTTACTGCTTGGCACGTTAACTCCTGATACAAGTCGTATCTTGTTAACGATTTATCTAGTCATCGTTGGATTTGGAGTGGGATTTTCATTTTCTTTATTGCCAACAGCATCGATTCACGGTTTAGAACCAAGATACCGGGGAACAGCAAGTTCTACCAACTCTTTTCTACGTTCCTTCGGGATGACATTAGGGATTACGATTTTTGGAGTCATTCAAAATAATATCTTTACTGAAAAAATTACAACCGCTTTTAAAGGGATGCAAGGAACGACTGGACAATCGCCATTTAATCTTGAGGATCCACAGCAGATTTTCCAATCAGGGGAACGAGAAAAAATCCCAGGTATCATCCTCGATAAAATCGTAAATGCAATGTCAGATTCGATTACCACTACCTTTTTCATTGCTTTATTCCCAATCGCCATTGCTGCCATTGTTGTCCTGTTGATGGGAAATACGCGCGTGATGGGGGTTAAGCAACAATCAAACAATACGGAATAAGCCAAATCATAATAAATGGATATACTTCAAAAAAACACTTGGTTGACATGTCATCCAAGTGTTTTAAAAATAAATTTTATGTGATGAACAAACTACTTTATTACCTTCAAGAATGGAGAAGTCCTGGCTACACAGTAGAATTAGACAAAGGCGTTAACCCTCTTCCACTTTCACAATTTGATGAAATTTATCAGGAAAGTCTAGATATTATGTTAGCAGGCTTATCTATGTAAATCCTAAACGCAAAACTTGTCTTAAGTGTTACCTGGAGCATAAAATAGAGGCAGACGCATCATCGTCAGCCTCCAATTCTTTCATTTTTCTCTATGCCTATTTCTCCATAAAAACAAAGATTGTCTCTTCTGTGGCAAGCTTTTCTGTTTTGTATCCTGTAAACCCTAGCTTTTCATAAAAAGAGACGTTTTTATTACTCTGACTACTAGTAAATAATTCGTAGCGGACATTACCAAAGACATGCTCAATTTCTCTCACTAACGCTTTCCCGATTCCTTTATTTTGATGATCTGGATGAACCATTAATTTGCTTATGTAGCACGTTCCCTTTTTCTCATTCGCCCTTATTGATCCAATAATTTTACCTTCAGATACATACTTCAAAATTAGATTACGATCAAATTCATTTGCTAAACTATCTAACGTTTGTGTTAATGGCTGAATCGTATAATCACCAAGAATCTCTGCTTCACTGATGTATGCTAATTTTTGCAAAGCTAGTATTTCATACGCATCTTCAATATCAGCTCTTTGAATTTTGTTCATTTCTTGCTCCTATCTTTATTTATCGAAATGTAGTTGGAGATAATCCCTAGAACCTGCTACGTTAAATCCCCTTAAATTCTGTTACACCAAAAGAATCGGCCCGTGAATACCCGTTCAAATAAATATCTAAATCATGGAATAATCGGTGTAACTTAAGCATCGAGTCAGGGTCATCAGATTCAATTACTTGGTTTGCATAGCTTTCAATGAGCTTAAAATCACCATTTAATTGTTCATTTTGAATTTCAGCACTTTTTATCAGTTCAACAATCCTTACCGCTGTAGCTTGTTGCTTATCGTAATCGGCTGTGTTAGCTTTCCCCCAGCCTAATGTATCATTATAAAACCCATGAAATTCCTCAATAAAAACATGACCGTTTTCAAATTCATTTGTTGAAAAGACAATGATATCTTTAGATGTCGGTTCATGTATAACTTTGGATGAAGTGCCCCCATCTTTCTCTTCATTCGTTTGCTCTACATTAGGAGTGAGTGTAGAATTTCTAACTCCAGCTGAATCTCCTTTTGTATAGAGGATACTCCCACCCCATCCAGCTAAAGCAATAAATAAGATGATTAAAGTGGACAAAATTACTCTTTTTTTATTTTTCATGATCGTTTCCCCCACAAAGATGTTCATTTTTTTAAAACTTACTCAGATATTGTACCTACACATATCAGCCCAGACTATGATTCATTTTACCCTCAATTGAAAATTATACCAAAGTCTTAAGTAAAAAGAATGGATTTTGCTTCTATTCCTAAAAAAAGAAAAGAGGATAACAGCTTTGTTAGCCTCTTTTCGATAATCTTTTAACCTACCATTTTTACCATTTTCGAGATAGCAATTCTAGTTAAAGCTGTGTCTACAAAGCTGTCAAGAATTATGATATCTACTTTAAGATTGAGTCTGCTTTTGTTTGCGTCTTACTAAATATAGTACACCACCGCTTGCGACAAGGATAAAACCTACCGTTATCATGTTAAACATATTTGTAGCAGTACTTGGTAATTCATTTCCATCCGCCATTGAACTAGAATCATCATTTGACCCATTATTCGTATCAGAACTATTTTCAATCGGTTCTTTATTTTCATCATCTTTCTCTTGATCTTCATTAGGTTTCAGATTACCTGCATCCTTGTCTTGATCTTTATCGTCCGGTGACTCTACTGGTTCAGCCCCTATTGTAATTCTCCCCTCAACTTCAGGTTCTACAGTCCCTAGTTCAATTAAGTATTCTTGGAAAACATCATAATCTGGAATAAATAATTCGGTCATGCGTCCATCATCTTTAGCTGCTTTAAACGAAGCAAAACCATCTCCACCATCTGCAATGAATGCATTTGTTACCACAGTGTATTGTTCATCTAAATCAATTTTTTCATATCCCGATTCGGTTTGTACTTGAACACTGTGCACCCGACTACCAGCAGGTTGATTCGGGTCAAAGCCAAATTTCAATCCAGCTACTTGCGGAAAACGACCGGCAATGTCCTCAATTTGACTAACTCCATTCTCCAATGCTTCAATGATCTCTTTTCCTGTTAAATCAAGCGTAACGATCGTATTGGCATACGGTAATACAGTTAAGACATCACCTAGCGTTATATTCCCCTTTTCGATGGAAGCACGTATACCGCCACCATTTTGAATTGCAATTGTTGCCCCTGTATTTTGTTGCTGAGCTCGCCAAAGCATTCCGTCTGCAATTAAGTTACCTAAGTTTGTTTCTTTTGTTCGAACATCTTCACGCTCACCATTCAGAAAGACAGATGTTTCACCAACGATTTTATTTTTCAATTCTTCAATCGGCTTAGCTAGTTGAGCTAAACGAGCAGAAGCTCCTGGATGATCACCAATTACATACTGACCATTTTCATCTTGTGCATCAAGATCGATAAGATTCTGGTCCCATGATTGCAACACACCATCTTTATTAAACGTTACACCAGCATTACCTAAGAAGTAGCTGTTTTCTTGAGCTGATAAAATAATTGTTGGTTCAGTTTCCTCATTATAGACAATAGGTTCTTCCAGTAATGTATGACTGTGACCACCAACAATCACATCAATACCCGCTACCTCTTCGGCAAGAACTTTATCATAATTATAGCCAATATGTGTTAACGCAATGATTTTATTAATACCTTCATTTTCAAGCATTTTAACTGTTTCTTCCGCTTTTTCGATATGGTTCTCAAAAGCAATATCCTTACCTGGATCCGCTAAGATTGCTGTATCTTCAGTCGTTAGACCGAAAATACCAACCTCTTCACCATTTACTTCTAAAATTGTCGCTGGATAAATAGAACCGCCTTCACCAGGTTTTCCCACCTCATCTTTATACAAGGTCTTTAACTTTGAGTCTTTGGAATAATCAATATTAGCACTTACAATAGGGAATTCTGCTTTTTTAATAAAGTCAGCAAATATACTCGGACCTTTATCAAATTCATGATTACCAGGTACCATTGCATCGTATTTCATTAAGTTCATAAACTCTAAATCAGCTTGTCCTAAATATTGATTAAAGTATAAAGTACCTGAGAATACATCACCTGCATCTAGAAGGATGGAGTTTTCAGTTGCTGAGCGAACCTGTTCAACAGCTGTTACACGTCTTGGGACATTCTCTAAATGTGCGTGTGTGTCATTCGTATGCATTATTGTAAGATTCCATTCATCTTTGCTTAGATTCAATGAATATTTACTAAATCCGGAGTCTAACGTTTCGATAAAATCGATATTTTCAGACTGCTCAGCAAATGATTGCGCAGATGGTGACGATTCAAATGTGATATTTACATCCCCGAAAATTTGTGCAATTCGCCAGTTGTTATCCGCTGAAGGATTAACCTCACCTTTTTCAAGAATATAGTTCATCACTGCCTGGCGACTTTCATCAGGATACTGTTCAACGATCTTTGAAGACAGTTTCCCAGGGAAATTCCCACCTCCAGAAGCTCGATAGTTATTCGTTACAATTAAAAACTCTTGGTCTACGTCGATCGGTCTCCCATCGTACATTAAGTTTTTGATCCGTGAAGTTTCATTATTCACAACGTTACCATTTGCATCATATTTCGCTGGCTTTGTTACATCAATTTCATATGTAACTCCATCAATTACGTCATAATTAAAAGTTGGAAAATCAGCATTAATTAAGTTTTGTTCTTCTGCTGTTGTTGGATCAATTTGATTAAATTGACCTGCTGACATTTCTAACCATTCTTTTACATCTGCACCTGTTATTTTAACGATTTGAACCGTATTATCATAGAGATATAGGTCACCGACGTTTTTAATAGCCAAGTCTCCTTGAGCGATGTTTGTATAATAGTCTGCTCCGTTTCGTCCACCTGCTTTAAATGGAGCACCTACAGATAACATTGGCATCCCTTCATATTCAGTACCCTTTAATTTTTCTTCTGCATACCATTTTTGAGCATCTGTCACAATTTGAATAGAAGGATCATCTTGAACAAGCGCAAAGAAACTATTGATTGGAGAAGTTGTTGTTCCAACACTTTTTCTTACATATTCCAATGTTGAATCGTGTGCAGATTTTACTGCTGCTACCATTTCTTGATTAGACTCAGTCACGCCTGTAATCGGCTCTGCTTTCGATTGAGAATCAACGACATCCCATTCCTCATCGCCATCAATTACATCTGTTAACTCTAGCTCAAGGTCAATCATCCCTAAATGACTACCCCAGTTTTTCGGCATAACAACCGGAACACCGTTCACTGTACCCTTAATATTATCGATTGTTGCATGCCCATTAAATCTTGCATCACCAGGAAAAAGATTGTGTTGGTGTCCGGAGACAATCGCATCAATATCAGCAATCTGCTTTGTTAAATCAAAAACAGCATTTTCTGATCCAGTAACACCTTCATTCGAATCAACACCAGTATGAGCAATTACAATAATTAAATCTGCTCCCTGTTTCTTCATTTCAGGGATTACTTTTTTAGCAGATTCTAAAATATCTTTCGTAACAACCTTTCCATCTAAATGCTTTTTATCCCATACATTAATTTGTGGTGGGACAAATCCCGTAAATCCGACCTTTAGCTTATGGACTTCACCTTTATTATCAACAAATTCTTTTTCAACGATTTTATAAGGGTCGAAATAATAATCCTCTTGATCAGTAGCATGGAAAACATTCGCGTTTACAACCGGAAATTCAGCATCATCCATCGTTTCGTTTAAAAAGTCCAGTCCATAGTTAAATTCATGATTTCCTAAAGTTGCTGCGTCATAATCTAACAGATTTAATGCCGTAATAATTGGATGTACTTGTCCATCACTTAACCCTCGTTTAAATACATATTCCCCCAATGGATTACCTTGAATTAAATCGCCATTATCGACTAAAATGCTATTTTGCACTTCTGCCTGACGCTGTTTTAATAAAGCGGAAGTTCGAACAAGACCAAAGTTCTTAACCGGTTTGTCTGCATAATAATCATAATCCATAATATGAGCATGAATATCTGTTGTTCCCAAAAGTCTTACGTCCATTGTAACAGGTGTCTCTTCAGCATTTACTATATCAGTAAGTACTGGTAATGGTACTACACTAACTACTATAGTTGTTGCTAAAGCACCGTGAAATAATTTCCGTTTCATTAAACGCCTAAATTTTCTCCTCAATATTTTTCCACCTTCCCAATTTTTCTCTATTGCTTTTCTCTTATTTAATTGTACAAATTGAATGTAAAGGATTTTGCAAGAAATTGTTCTATTATTGTAAAATGGTGTAAATTATTGTTACAAAAGCTCATGAACATTGATTAAGATGAGGGAATATGACGGTAAAGAATAGAATGTGTTTTTTACTTCAATACATTCGCGACTAATCATTCGCATGACCAGGAACGAAAGATAAGTTAGTTCTCACACCTGCAATTATCCGCTTTATTCTTCAGGTCTCACTTTCAAGAAATTGGTCACAAAAACAGAATTTTATCATTTCTTAAACAAGCACAAAAGACTGACAAAATAATGTGATGTATCTCAATCACTTCATTTTGTCAGCCTTAATAAAAACGATTTTTTCAGTTTCCTATTAACCATTCGTAAAAAGCTCATAAAGATCCTTTAGTGTTTCACAACCTTTTTCATGAAGCTTTTTTACATACGTGCTCCAAAGTTGCGCTGTTAACATCGCATCATAAAGTGCATGATGTCGACCAACAATAGGGATTCCACAATGCTCACAGCACTCTTCAAGGGTAATAAGCTTAACATTCGGTTCAGCAATTCGATATAAAAGGGACATATCAACTAAGCGATGCTTAAATGGTGAACGAAATTGTTTCCATAATGCATGCTGTAAAAAAATCTTTTCATGATTTGCATGATGTGCGACCAACGTATAGTCTTGAGCGAATTGAAAAAATTGAAATAATACCTCTGATAATTGCGGGGCATTTTGTAATTGTTGATCTGTCAGACCTGTTAATTGACTGATCTCTTCTGAAAGCATTTTTTCTGTGCGTACAAGCGAATAAAAAGTTTCTTTCTCATTTATTACATCACCTTTTACTTCAATCGCTCCGATTGATATGATTTGATCTCCTTTATCTGGATAAAAACCAGTTGTTTCAATGTCAAAAATGATCACGTTTAATTCAGTAAGTGGAATGTGAAGAGTTTCTTCCACTCTCATTTCACGTTGTAATTGTCGTAAATATGCAACTTGCTGCTGACTTTGCCCGCTTTGTGATGAACCAATTCTCCCTTGAATACCTTTCATAAAGAAAAACGGGTCAAATGTCATTTATCAACACCCTTTACCATGATTCCTTGAACATATTGATGTAGTTTTTTTCCATCCCTTAATATACTTTTGATTTTTCTTCGATCGTTTTTTGACAAATTTCTAATATCAAGGTAATGGACATCATCATAAGATGCTGCATTTTTAAACAAATAACATCTATAGTCAAGAAGCATTTCAAAATTACGTTTATAAAGAAGTAACTCTTTCCTATAAGCGTCAATTCCGCAAAGACAATCGATTCGTTCAAGTGTTGACGTCTCAACTAACCCCTCTTTTATCGCTAAAAACCTTATCGAGTTTACATAGGGTAAAAATGCAGCTTTTTTTATATCAATGCACCCCTCATACTTTCCACTTTGCTCAACGTATATTTGACCAAGTGGACCAACAGAATGCTTAATACGCTGAATATTATCCATAAACCGCTGTAATAGCTGATGATTTTGTTTCTGATAATGAAAAATAGTTCGTTTTAGCTCTTTCACATAATCTCTTTCACCAACAACGCAACGAGCATCATAAAAAATTTGCAAATAACGAATCGATTCCCAACTTTTTTCTTCCATCCAATGAAAAAGTTGACTCTTCCAATCAACCATTGATTTACACCATATGGGGTTTGAACTCATGATCTTTCCCTCACAATACGGATAGCCAATATGATATAGCCCCTTTGACAGCTCTTCACCTAGCTTTTTAAAATAGTGGTTTGCTTTTTCTGTATGTTCCTCATAAATAAGCCCGTGGTCTTGATCACTAATAATCCCTTGTTCAATACGGCCCCCACTACCCGTAACGAACCATGTGTATTTACATGGCGGTAAACCAAACTCTTTTTCAAGCTGAAAGAGTGCTAACTTACTAGCACTCCTCATCATCTCATCATGAAAATCATTTAACCCTTTTGTATCTAATGCAAATTGGTGGATATGCTCATCTTTCCACTTTTTTATCGATTCATATGAATCAAATTCACCATGCATGTGAGACACTTCCTCACCTTTTGTCATAATGAGTGTATCTGGCCAAGTCATTTTCTTATAAGCTAACATTTTGATCTTTTGATGCAAATACCTCAGGATATCCGTAGCTTCCATGTTCACTGATATCTAAACCCATAACCTCTTCTTCTTCTGTTACACGTAGCCCGCTCATAAACTTTTTCATAATTGCTAAAATCACAAAAGATACAACAAATGCGAATGCACCAGATGTTACGACTCCCATTAATTGTACGCCGAGTTGTGTGAAACCACCACCGTAAAACAATCCTGGTAAGCCCACTGTCGCAAGCTCAGGTGTTGCAAAGAAACCTGTTGATAATGTTCCCCAAACTCCAGCTACACCATGAACAGATAATGCGTAGATTGGATCATCAATTTTTCTCTTTTCAAAGAATCTAGCACTGTAGAATACAAGAATTCCTGCAATGAAGCCAATAACAACCGATGCCCAAGTTTCTACAAACGCACATGATGCAGTAATCGCTACAAGCCCAGCTAAAGCACCATTCAACATTGTTGGAATATCTGATTTACCTAATACCATCCATGAAATAATAAGTGCCGCAACCGCTCCTGCTCCTGCTGCTAGATTTGTATTTAAGGCAACAAAACCGAAGAAACCATCATCTACTGCAACAGTACTACCTGCATTAAATCCAAACCAACCAATCCATAAAACGATGACCCCTAAAGCTGTAAATACTTGGTTATGACCTTGAATACTATTTGCCGAACCGTCTTTATTAAATTTTCCAATACGCGGTTTTAATAGAATAGTTGCCGCTAATGCTGCCATTGCACCTGTTAAATGAACAACTGTAGAACCAGCAAAGTCTTGCTTTCCATGTTCAGCTAACCAACCGCCACCCCAAATCCAATGTGCAACTACTGGATAGACAACAGCCGAGAATAAAACAGTGAAGATTAAATAAACTGACAGTTTAGCCCTTTCTGCAAATCCACCTAACGCAATTGTGATTGATATACCTGCAAATGCTAATTGGAATAAAAAGAATACGGATGTTGACAATCCCATTCCTTCAGCCTGTGCTCCTGAATAGAAGAAATCTGATAATCCTATAAAGAAATTTGCATTTTCTCCAAAAATAAAGCCATATCCAACTGCCCAGAAAACTAATGATGCAAGACCGAAAGTAAAAATTGTTTTCCCCGCAATATGGCCTGCATTTTTCATCCGAGTAGATCCTGCCTCAAGTAAAATAAATCCTCCTTGCATAAAAATAACTAAAATTGCACCTAACATGACCCAAAGACTATTCATTAAAAACATTGCATCCATCATAATTCCTCCCTTTCGTTATTTTCTCACGTTGAATGTGAGGAAATGTAACACCCTTTATTTATTTACTATTCTATACGATATTTTTAATGTGTCAACATATTTTATGAAACTTCTGATTATTTTATGTCAGATAATCTAACATAACTTTTCTAACATGTACGATTCCCATGCTTCCCAACACAAAAAAGGCACCTCACCACATGAGAATACCTGCTTTTTTAAAAGATAAGAAAATATAAATTTTTTTAACTTAGCTTCCGTGTCTAACGCAAGCGTCCAGCCCCCTTAAGTCTAAGCCGCTCAGGAATTGAAGGCAAAGATCCTGAGCGGCTTATTTGCCCGAGGCCGAATAAGCCGCTTATGCTTTTCTTATTATTTTTTAGTTTTCTGATTCAATTCCTTTCTATCCCCTGCAAATCAGCAGGTTTTTGCCGATCATTGACACTTAATTCCTTGTCAAAACAGTAAAAAGGAAATGCTTTTCCGTGAAATTCCATCGCTCCGATTTTTTTGTACCCCTTTTTCAGAAAAAGTTGTTGCGCTTTTTGATTTACAGAATACGTATCAATCCTCATGTACTTCACACCTTTTAACAATGCATATTTTTCCGCAAAATCAATTAGTTGACTTGCTACCCCAAGCTTTCTAGCACCTAGTTTTACAGCTAAACGATGAAAAACATAAGCCGGTTCATTTCGAGTCCAAGTAATCGTTTCGTATTCTTTCGGTTGAATCTGATCAACTGTAATCGATCCAACGACTTCCTGATTATGTTCAAAAACGAACAAGCTTCCATTCTGCAAATCTCGTTCAAAATCCTTTCTTAATGGATATGTATCGTCCCATTGATCACTCCCTTCTTCTCTCATGATCGGTATCGTTCCCAAAACAATCTCAATAATTTCTTGAATATCCCTTAATTCCGCTTTTCTGATCATATCTACCTCTCCAATCACTCTTGATTAAGCCCTAATAACGATATTAAAAATAGCTCGCCAAGCTGTGTAATCAAAACATAATTCTACACTTATTTTATCCTTCATCATAAACACCAAAAGAGTATATCATTTACCCAAGAATCCTTAAAGACAACCATTGATCTTTCAGTCATTTTTGAAGTACCGTGCCCATTTTCATTCCATTACTCCCAACAAAGATCAACAAACCCTCATTAAATTTGGCTTGTCTTCCTTAAAACGCTATAATACTAATTAAATGATTTTGATTCACAATCAATCAGACATGTTCAAAATAGATCCCATCACTTCGTTAACATGTCATCATTTAATAGCTTTCTATAGAAAGAGGTAACTGTATTATGAATATTATTGAAGCAACAATTGAAAAACTTGAGGATCCATTCGGCATTCTTTCCGGTGATCGATATGAAATATTCCTAACATTAGAAATCGACGAAGAAGACGAACTATTTAGTGAGCACGGTATCTCACTTAAGCTAATTTACGCAATAGAAAATGAACAAGAAAAGATTGCCCAATATGATTTCATCGAAATAACAACTGGGCGATTCTTAGACTTTGCATTGGAAGAAGATGAAGTAAAGGAAATCGAACAATATTGTCATCAACTCGTTGAAAATAATCAACTTTAACGAACAAATCACTCTCATAAGAAAAGCGCAAGCGCCTTGTTCGGACCCCACAAGCATAAGCCACTCAGGAATAGAAGGTGTTCTTTACCTTCAATTCCTGAGTGGCTTAGACCCAAGAGGGGCTGGACGCTTGCGCTAGACACGAAAACTAAGTCAAAAATTTTATACTTTCTTATCTTTCACAAAAAGGACTAACTTTCGCAGTTAGTCCTTTTTCACCTCCTATTTTTTACAATCATTTTTGTATATTATTCACAATAACGGACATCGTAAATAAGTAGGCTCAGCCCAGAACACTTTTTTAAGAAAGGAGACACTTAGGGATATGGACATAAATCGAGCGAAGGAAATTTCACAATCAGGTGAACTAGCAAACGTTCGCTATCAAGATGAAGCAATTTACATACAATCCATTAACGAAGATTTAAAAACTGCTAGAATTTACCCACTCAATAATCCCGCTTCAGAAATAGAAGTACCGATTGAAAATCTACGCGAGCAGTAATGCATAACCAACTGTTAGTAGAGTTTTACTGACCTATAAGAATGGAGTAAGCTATATCTACTCTATAGGACAAAATCTAGTTATTTCTTAAGTAATAAAAAAAGACTGACTATTAGCTTAAAATAGTCAGTCTTCTATACTTATTATAATTTTACAACGTCTTCAGCTTGAGGGCCACGGTTTCCTTCAACGATGTTGAATTCAACTTTTTGCCCTTCTTCTAACGTTTTGAAACCTTCACCAGTAATAGCACTGAAGTGAACAAATACATCGTTTCCTTCTGCAACTTCGATAAATCCGAAACCTTTTTCTGAATTAAACCATTTAACAGTACCAGTAGTTTTCATGAGTGAAACCTCCAAAGATTTTTTAATATGTTACTTACATTTAGTAAATAAGAATCCACATATTATAGAGAATATCTAAGTATGGAGTGAATAATCTTTATAATACGTGAATTACTTAGCTCCATATTTATTAATAAAAAATAAAGTGAAACTCCCCATCAGTAGAGAGATTCTCTATCCCCTACTGATAGATAGCGAGAGTCACCACAGCTTTCACATTCAGTTATCCCCGAGCCTTCTCTTCTTAATATTTACAAAGAGCTAGTAGCTAGGGTTTTACTACTTGTTCATGCATGATAAACTTCTTATCTATTTATTTTCCATTCATTCTATTATTGAAATTGCAAAAACTCAAAACAACGAAAGCCCTACCTCTCTTTCGTCCTTACGGCTCCTAGTCCGTGCCAGTGTGAATTGATTTAACGTGTCTGTGATTTTATTTAAGACCTTTTTCAGGTCACATCCAGAAAACATTTCATTCACATTACACTATAATTAGTGAAGTCGTTAATAAGCACTTTTATTATTATAGATTATTTGTCATCAATTGTCAATTACAAACACATTTTTTGTAAAAACGTCACTAAATTCGCATTTACCATATTACCTTGGCTTCTTTTTCCACTCCCGAAAATTTCGGCATTTTCCTATTACTTGTTTCCCTACGAACATCTTCGCGAAATACTTTTTACTAATTTATGATTCTCTACTTGTAGAATTCAGTACACATGCGGCCCGTTAATAGGACCGCAACGTGATTAACCTCCACTTACAGGTGGTATAAACGCTACAACATCACCCGGTTGAACAAGATCCCCCTCAAGTGCATATTCTTCATTTACCGCGATCATCACATGCTCCAATGATCCTAGCTCGTATTTGGTTGCAACTTCGTTCTTTAACTCTTTCACAGTAAGCGGTGAATGTTCAATTTCTATTATCTCTTTCCCTACCTTTTCTTGTAAGTGAGCAAATAATAATACTTTAATCATTCTCTTCAACTCCTAATGGTTTCCCTTCTGGATATGATGTTTTTTCCAGTTGATCCCCAATCCACGATTCACCATCTTCCCATATTTCTTTTTTCCAGATTGGGACAATTTGTTTGATACGTTCAATCGCATATTCGTTCGCTTCATATGCATCTTTCCGATGTGGCGTAGAAACTGCGATCACAACAGCTATTTCCGTGATTTCTAATTTACCGATCCGATGAGTGATGGCAACTTTTGCATCATTCCATTTTTCATTTATTTCATACCCTATCTGCTCTAGCATTTTCACAGCCATTTTTTCATATGCTTGATACTCCAGTAATAGGGTTCTCTTCCCATAGGTAAATTCTCTTACAGTCCCGATAAATGTCGTAACTGCACCCGCTTCATTGCGTATCACTTTATTCGTTATCTCTTCTATTGAAATAGGATCTTTTACTACCTCAAACAAAGGTTTATTCAATCATTTCACCTACTTTATTCGTTAATAACCATTCGATACATTCTTTTGTATGATAAAAAGTTTGAAAGCGTTCTGTGATCTCTTTTGGAAGTTGGAATCTTGCAATAACACAGCTAATATTCAAGAGATCATTCAGCAACAGTAAATCCGCTTGTGATGTTACTAGTACTACTTTTGGATATGCTGCCAATTTAAAGCCTTCGACGACAATAACGTCTAATTGGAATTGACTATACAATGTTACCATTTGTGAAAGTGATAGGGACAATTTTTCTGAAGTAAGCACAAGTGAACCATTTCCCTCTACAAGAGTTACTTGCGCTCCCGCCTGGCGATGCTTCCCCGTATCCTTACGTTGATCATCCATTTTGATTGCCTCTAGATGCCCGTGATGTTTAATCGTACCTACCTTTAGTTTTTGTCTTACAGCTGCTTCAATATACTCAACAACAAAAGTGGTTTTCCCACTATTTTGATACCCTACTACTTGAAGGATTCTGCCCAAGATATTTCACTTCCAATTTGTTCCTCAACTAACAATACATCTACTTGATCACCTGTTTGAAATCCTCTCGTCCCCCCCGGCAAAACAATAAATGCATTTGACTCTGCTAGTGATGTAACGACATTTGATTTATCTAAGCCAACGGGCGACGCTATTAACTCTCCTTTCGCAAACGAGAGCTTCCCTCTGACAAATCGCGTAAAAGGATTCGCTTTTAAGAAATCCTTCCCTAAATTAGCTGTTACTTTCCGAAGATGAGGCTTTTCAGAAGATAAATAGGATCGAACGATCGGCCTTACAAATAATTCAAATCCAACATAGCAGGCAGACGGATTACCAGAAAGACCGAATAATAATTTCCCATTATATTCAGCAACTGTTGTCACACTCCCAGGTCTCATCGCCACTTTATTAAATAAAACATTTGCACCTAAACGCTTATAAATCTCTGGTAAATAATCATAGTCGCCAACGGAAACACCCCCAGTCGTAATCAGAAAATCAACGTTAGATAGCGCATTTTTAATCGCTTCATAGCATTCATCAATATCGTCCATTAGCTTACCTAAATAAATTGGTTCTGCTCCACTTCGTCTCGTTTGCGCTTCAATCATAAATGAATTACTATTTCTTATTTTTCCAGGTACAAGCTGTTCACCTACATCAAGAAGCTCACTACCAGTCGCAATGATTCCTATAGTAGGCTTTTTTATAACTGTCACGGTTGCATATCCAAATGTAGCAAGAAGCGCGATCGTACCTGGAGTGATATAGGCACCCTTTTTAACGAGCGTACTTCCTTGCGGGGTGTCTTCCCCTTCAAATGAAATATTATCTCCGCTATTGAAGGGCCTTTTTATTGACATAAACACTTTTTCTTCCTTCTCAAACACTTTCGTTAATTCTAGCATCACAACTGCATCGCAGCCGTTAGGTAGTTGTGCACCAGTCATAATTCTAATTGCTTGCATTTCTCCTAGTACAAACTCACTGACACTACCTGCACCGATTTCATCAATGACTTCAAATTCGACTGGTTGATCAGTACTCGCAAGCTTCGAATCGATTGAACGGATTGCAAACCCATCATATGGCGAGCGATCAAATGGAGGTACAGGGTGGTCTGCGATTAAATCTTCTGCTAAAAACCTTCCATAACTTTCTCGCAAAGAAACTTGTTCCTTTTCACCTAGTACCGAATATCTCATCACTCTTTCAATTGCTTCCTTTACGGCTAATGGCCTTCTTCTCTCTACCATCAAATTCACTCCGGTCTGTTATAAGATTCTGATATTTTACCATTAGAAAGTAGCTTTGTGTAATCTTCTTGTGAATTTATGTTACTAAAAACCTTCGCATCTACAGCCAGCTCTTGTTCAGAAGCATAGATGACGTCTATTTTTTTAAGGAATGACATCATTTTATACTCATGTTTCAACAGTTGCTTTTCAAGCTTTGCAAAAATAGATTGGTGATATACCCCAATCAACGGATGGTGCTTTCCATTAACCCTCGGGATAATCGCCGTTACACTAGAGCTTCTCATATCTAGCAAACTATGCAAGGTGCGTTTAGAGATGAACGGGATGTCACATGAAACGACGACATACCATTCTGCCTCGATATTTTTCATCGCCGTATAAATTCCAGCTAACGGCCCTTTCCCTTTTACTTTTTCATCATCAACTAGCACCTGACACGACGCCATTTCTTTAAATTGATCTATCAAGTCCTGATGACTGATAATCACTTGCTGGTTGGATACTTCTTTTAGAGCAAAATAGGAATGTTCCCAAAAGAATCGACCTTTAAATTTTGCGAATGCTTTCTTTCCACCGAACCGTCTAGATTCACCACCCGCTAATAACACACCGACTGTTTCATGCAAAATTCTGTACACTCCCTCACCTATTAATTTTCAATTTAACAACCATAAAGCGAGATTTCCCTTAATCTTCACGTGCAAAAAAAGTCAGTTACCACAAGATGGGTAACCGACTTCTTTTCGAACATTACTTATTCTGCATTTTCATTTTCTGCTAGAACACGATTCACACGCTTCTCTAGCATTTTCATTCCGCTTCCACCTGCTTGGAAGTGACGAAGCTTGCCTTCTTTATCAAAAACATAGTATGCAGGAACATATTGGTTTTCTAATTTCTCAGTGAATTTATGTTCACTATCAACAAAGATTGGTTGGTTAATATCGTGTTCTGCTGCAACTTTTTTAATTTCTTCAATGTTCAAATCGTCTTCTGAACGAGGCATATGAACAGCAACAACATTTAATTTATCTTTATATTGATCACGAAATTCATTTACTTGTGGCATTGCTTCTTTACATAAATGACAGCTTATAGACCAGAAATGAATTAGTGTTGGCTTCTCGCCAATTAATTGATCTTTTGTAACTTCGCCATTTAACCATTCCGTTGCACCAGTTAATTCTGGCATTGGCTCACGTAATTTCATTATTTTCCCCTCCGTAAATAAAAATGTACCAGCGCCTTATTCAACTCAAACAATTAAGACACTCATGAAATAAAAATGTTTTTATCTTCATTTCATGAATGTCTAGACCCCAGTAGGTTTAGGCACCAGAGATCGACACAACAAGTTATTCTTTAAGGTATGAAAAGCGAAGGCTTAATTTTATCCCGCAGATCAAAATTAGACGCTTATCACAGCTTATAAGACTATCACTTTCTTGTTAAAAAAGGGCTGACATTATTCCATCGTCAGCCTCTTTTTCAACCTTGCCTATTTACAGCTTATAGAGTAGCTTGACCTGGCTTCCAGTTTGCTGGGCAAAGTCCACCAGTTTGAAGCGCTTGAAGCACACGTAGTGTTTCGTCTACGTCACGTCCGATGTTGTTGTGGTTAACTACAGAGTATTGTAGTTCACCTTCTGGGTTAATGATGAATAATCCACGAAGAGCAATACCTTCTTCTTCGATTAACACACCATATTCACGTGAAACAACATGGTTAGTATCAGCAGCTAGAGTATATTTTAAATCCCCTAAGCCATTGTTTTTACGATCAGTATTAATCCATGCTAAATGAGTGTGGATTGTATCAGTAGAAACACCGATTACTTCTGCATCTAAATCTTCAAATTCGTCGAAACGATCGCTCATTGCAGTGATTTCTGTTGGACAAACAAATGTGAAATCCATTGGATAGAAGAAAAGAACTGTCCATTTGTCGTTTTTCATATTCTCTTCTAAGCTTACTTTACCAAATTCTTTGTTTGCTAATACTGCCTCCATTTCAAATCGTGGAGCTTGTTTTCCTACCATACGTTCTGCCATTATGTAATCCCTCCAAAAATAGTTTGCCAATTTATTTGGCTTTTTTAATTGAGAATAAAAAAACAATCTTCTCAATTAATAACTTGTCCTCTATACAGTGTTTATTATAGGACAAGCTTCCTTTTTAGTCAATATTAGATAATAATAATTTTAAGATAGATATATTTACTATCTACTTAACAATTTCATTATCCCCTAATCGCAAAGTAAAATTCAACTTTTTTGCCTTTGTACCCCTTTTAGAAACTCCACTTTTTATCCTTACACTTATCTATAAAAAACCGTATACGATCGTCATTTACGCACGGAAATACTACTTACTTTATCCAACTTTCTCTTTATTTATCGCTTTGTTTTCGTACTTTTTTGACGACTTTAGCTAAACTTCTTCATTTTTCAACAATTTCTGTTTAACATAATAGGGAATGAACTATTCTTTCTTTCCAAAACGATGTGTTAATTCTAAAAAGGATGAAAGAACTTTACTATGAAAGGATGTTGTTTGAATGGATTTTTTTCAAAACGTAGATTGGTCATCAATTCTAAAAGATACGGGAATTATTCTTTTGAAGCTCATCGGAATTATCGCTGCTTTCTTGATTGTCAAAGCAATCGGTCGTAGAGTCATAAAGAAGATGTTTCAACGTTTACAAGCACGTCATAGTATATCAACTGGTCGAGCATTAACACTACAAAGCCTATCATTAAACGTTTTATCCTATACGCTCATTTTCATATTCATTGTGATGGTATTTGAAGTATTTGGTTATAATGCTACGGCTTTATTAGCAGGTGCAGGAGTTGTTGGGCTTGCAATTGGTTTTGGCGCACAAGGATTAGTGAGTGATGTTGTAACTGGTTTTTTCCTTCTCTTAGAAAAACAAATCGATGTAGAGGATTATGTTACAATTGCAGGATTTGAAGGAATCGTTGAACAAGTCGGTCTTCGTACGACACAGATTAGAGGATTCGATGGCACTCTCCATTATTTACCCAATAGACAAATTATCAATGTGAGTAATCATTCCCGAGGAAATATGCGGGCCCTTGTTGATATCGGGATTTCATATGATGACGATATTGATCAGACAATTGCAATTTTACAAGAGGTTTGTGAACGGATTGCTGCTGAAGATGTTAGCATCGTTGATGGTCCAAATGTACTTGGTGTACAAGCACTCGGTGCATCAGATATCATCATTCGTATAATCGCAAAAACAGAGAACGGTCAGCAATCGGCAGTTGAACGAAAGCTTCGTAAAACAATAAAGGAACAGTTAGAGGCTAATCGGATTGAAGTACCGTTCCCTCATCAAGTATCAATTGAAAAAAAGAGTAACTAGAATCATTTTACATGGAGCAAAACCCTTGAGTGGTTAGTTCATATTTCACCGATGCCTAATCTAATGCTTTCTATCTGCTAAAAAAGGAAAGAACACAATTTTAGGTGCTCTTTCCTTTTTTATCTTATCGATTTATTTTGCTTTCAACTTGCTGGCAAATTTCATCAGCTGTTAAACCACTTGCTTGAACAACAGACCCAGCTGTCACCGCATTGCTTATCCCCATTACATTTGCATCCTGACCTGTAATCACACAACAATCACAGCCTTGTGCATCACTTTCGTTTTTTAATTGGACAACATCATAGCCTTTTTGTTGTAAAGCAGCAGTTACATCTGATAATGAATCTTCCACACCAATTTTTGGCATTGTTTATCCACCTCCTACAAGTATTGTGTACAGAGATGGGTAAAATATACATTTTTATGTTATAGCGAAACTATAAAATTCTTGTACTATGGCTAAGCGCACGACATCCAGCGCAAGCGTCCGGCCCCTCTATGGTCTACAGACGATCAGGAATTGAAGGTAAAACACCTTCTATTCCTGATCGTCTTACGCTATGCCTGAGGCTGATCAAGGCGCTTCCGCTTTTGTTATTCCTGATTTGCCTTAAACGTAATATACTTACTCATCAGCTCAACTGCTACGCTAATCGCCTCTTCATTAGGTGTAAGCTTTGCATGATGCAACCCGTATGGAGAATCAACTCCAAGCCAAAACATAAAGCCTGGAATTTGATCAATCATATAACCAAAGTCTTCTCCCGTCATTGCTTCCGTTGCTTCTTGGACAGTGAAATCTGAGTTAGCTGAAATAAACTCCATAAATTCAGTTGTTAACTTTTCATCATTATAAACTTGATGATACATTGAACCATAATCAATAGTTGCTTTACATGTGTATCCTATTTCCACACCTTTTACAAGAGCTTCAATTCGCTCTTTCACCTTATCCATCGATTCAACAGAAAGCGTGCGAATTGTGCCTTCAAGTCTAGCATTTTCAGCGATAATATTCTGAACAGTACCGCTTGTGATTTTCCCGATTGTAATAACAGCACTATCAAGCGGATCTACATTTCTCGCAACAACCGTTTGAAGCTGCGTTACAAGCGAACATGCGGCAACAACCATATCATTTGTAGTGTGGGGATAGGCAGCATGTCCACCCTTACCTTTCAAATCTATAAACAATTCAGATGTATTCGCAAAAAGGAGCCCTGACTTAGTGGAAATTGTTCCAACTGGAAGCTCTGGTGCAATATGTAACGCTGTAATAATATCCGGTCGCCATTCTTTTGCAATGTTACTATTTAACATCGGTTCAGCACCACCCGGTCCTTCTTCAGCTGGCTGAAATAAAAACAAAACATGATCCGCAATTGGATTTTCCACAAAATGCGAAAGAATCCCTAGCGCAATTGTCATATGAAAATCATGGCCACACGCATGCATATAGCCAATATGTTCTGATTCGAAATCATAATCCGTTTCTTCAAGAATTGGTAATCCATCAATATCCGCACGATAGCCAATCGTTTTTGTAGGATTTGTCCCTTTCACTAAAACAAAAATCCCTGTTTCCCACATTTTCACTTCGATTCGATCTTTCGGGTACTGACTAATTACGGTCAATAAATACGCTTGAGTTTTAAATTCTTGGAATCCAATCTCTGGAATTCGATGAAGATCCCGACGAATTTCCACTAGTTTTTCTCTATCCAACTTACAACACCTACCTATACTTAAGGCGTGGATTTACATCCACGCCTTCTTTAATAATTTGTTCCGAAATCAAATCTCAAGGTCAATGGTACTAAACATCTCTTCGTTTACTACTGATTGATTTCGAAACCACTTTTTTACTTATAATTGTCTTAATTCTTGCTTAATTTCTGTTTTAGATTTTGTTTTTTCATCGATATCTTTAATTTTGCGAGCTGGAGTACCAGCTACAACGGTATATGGTGCTACGTCATCGATAACAATGGCTCCTGCTGCTACAACTGCACCTTTACCAACTCTCACACCTTCTAAAACTACTGCGTTTGCCCCGATCACAACGTCGTCTTCAATGATAACTGGTTGTGCAGAAGGCGGTTCGATAACACCTGCTAAGACTGAACCAGCACCAATATGACAGTTTTTACCTACAGTTGCGCGCCCGCCCATAACAACGTTCATATCGATCATAGAGCCTTCACCGATGACACTACCAATGTTGATTGAAGCCCCCATCATAATCACTGCGTTATCTCCAATTTCAACTTGATCACGAATGATTGCCCCTGGCTCAATACGTGCTTTCACACCTTTAAGATCAAGTAAAGGAATTGCAGAATTACGACGATCATTTTCAATTACATAATCTTCAATTTTATCTTTATTGTTCTCAATTGTTTCTTGAATTTCAGCCCATTCACCAAACACTACACCAGTATTACCAGTTAAGAAAGTTTGTGCCGACTCTCCAAAATTAACACCTTCGAGATTTCCTTTTACATAAACCTTTACAGGTGTAGATTTTGTACTATTTTGTATAAATGAAATAATCTCATTTGCATCCATCATTTTCATATATATTTTTCCTCCTTAGACGAGTTTTTTTTCATTCATTAATGTATCAAACGAGCAAACACTTGACAAGAAATGTTTTTATTTTTTTTTAAAATCTATCATCTCAGGCAAGAGTAACCTTTCCTTAAGTACTGTAAAGGGCGCAGCCCAATGAGTAGGGAGGGGGGGAATTGCCTTTTCGCACAGCAAAACACTTGTTTCTACAGCGCAATATTCCTGAACATATTGTTCATTGACAACTGAACATAGAAGGTTGCGGAAAGAAAAGAAGCTCTTCCATGTAAAATGTTCAAGCCAACTACAACAGCCGAGGCACACAATTGTGTGAACCCCAATAAGCTGTAAAAGAAGTCCCAACGGCAAGACCAATGGGATAGAGGGGGGTGTTTATCGCACACCATTGTGTCAACTCCACTAGCGTTAAGCGTTCAAAAATGTTCGATACGTTAGAAAATTAAGTGGCGGGAGTATTCATACTTTGACTAAATTCCTTTGCAATATCTAAAAAGGCTTTCACCTGTTTTAATTTAAACGAGGATTCAAACCCCAATAGCCAAGTGTCCCTTTCAAGCGGTTTGCCATTTTCATCGAGCAGTGGAATTTTGTAAATATCTCGCTCCTCTTCCTTTAAAGTAACAGATGGTAATATTGCATAACCAATACCATTGTATACCATCTGTTTACATGTTTCGATCTGATCTACAATAATTGTTCGTTTAGGAGTTGTGTGGAATTTACGGTGCCACCACTCTTGAATTTCTTGATAATATGTTGAGTCGCTCTTAAATTGTATAAATGGTCTTTCTGTATGTAAAACATCTTCTATTTTTCTTATTTCTGTGTCCACTAGATAAAGAGTATCCGTAAGGAGGTGCTCTTTAATCCCTTTCCACTCGGGATCTCCTCGAATAATTCCAATATGGACATGATCTTCATACATACTTTTTAGAATTTCACTACTCCAGCCAGTAATAAGCGAGATTTTCGCATGTGGGTACTTTCTAACATATATTTTTAAAACCTCTGGAAGCCAATTCTGACCTACGATTGACGCTACTGCAAGCTTTAACGTTCCATGTACCTCTCCTTCTAATTCTAAAATTTGTTCTCTGACCTTTTCTTCTTTTAAAACAACTTCTCGAGCAAAGGAAATTACCTTTTCTCCAGCGGGAGTTAAAGATAGGCCCTTTTGTGATCGAATAAAAATCTGAAATCCCCATGATTTTTCTATTGATTGCAGTCTTTGCGAGAGCGCCGGTTGTGAAACAAACAATCGTTCCGATGCTTTCCTCATATTCTTCTCCTCTGATAAAACGACTAGGATACGTAGTTCTGACGTTTGCATGACAAAACACCTGCTTCTTAATAAGTTTATCCTTATACAATTCGATCATTTGATTTTCCCTTTTAAATGATATGATAAGGATGTATTAGCGTTTTGTAAACGAGATAATCCATTCCAGGATAGTTTGCGGAAGGCAAAGACACTTTCACTAGTCAACAAAACTAAGGAACAAAAGCGCTGGAGCTAGATGTCGTGCACTTATCCACAGTACAATAATTTTACAGTACGCTATAACATAAAAAAACGATATTAATGAAGATTCCACCTCATTAACATCGTTTCAGTACAATTTATCCGCCACCACAATTGATTATTGTTCCATCCGTTTTTTTAATTGTTTTAATATTGCTCTTCTTGTAAATATTCCTTCAAAAACATTCTCGGCATTTTGAACACATACAAAAGAATGATTCACAACAAGATCAAGTCCTTTTTCCAACTTATCATGTAAATTCAATCTAGGAATACTTGTATTCATCACTTCTTCTACTTTAATATTTTCCAATTTTTCAAATTCAATCCGTTCTAGTCCAAAAATATTTTCCATGATTACCGTCATACTTATTAATCCATGGAGCTTGAATGTTGGATCTAATACAGGGATAGCAGTATACCCTGTTTTTGTTAGTACAAGCAAAGCATGCTCTAAATTGTTACCAACTTGCACGTGTGCAACCTTATCCCCTGGTATCATTAATTCTTGTATCGGAATATTCATTAAATCACCGTCTTCGAAACTATGCATAGTTGTTCTTCCTCTCTAAAAAAACATTGTCTAAACCACTTAAGCTGATAAAGAGGTTATTTAGCAAGACTTATCGGATCAATACTCCCCAACTTTCTTAGAATCAGTGGTAAATTATCCTATTCTATCATAACATAAAGCCAATCAGTTATTATATGAAAACGCTTAATTTTTTATTAAAATGCCAAATTCTCCATTTTTTTTAGCTGCTATTCCTATAAATTACAATTTTGAAATAAAAAAATGATACCCTGTTGAGTATCTCATTTAACAATCATTATGACCAATTTTAATTAACTATATTTTACATCTATCTTCTAATATGTAATCTTTTATTTTTGCCTGAATCGATCATATAACGAAACCAACTGACGATAAGTATCTTTATCCACACTTTTTTCACCTGATTCAATATCATTTAATTCACTACTAATAATTTCGATTTCATAATGTTGATTAAACAAAACTTCAAGTAGTATTTTTTGATCATCAGATGTTAATTTCTCAATTTCATTTTCCATACGAACCCTCCTGCTTAACCTCATGTACCTAATTCAAGAAAATATTACTTTGTATATCGATTGGCATAGCTGAAAGCAGTATAAGACTCTGGTTTAATTTTAGCCTCGATTCCCATAGCTTCAATCCTACCCGTCATTTCCTGAATTAATTCCTTTGTCATGCCCTTTCTGCCAATATCCAGATGGATTTCAAAAAGTAGATCTGCTCCTTCATCTGCAAATGGTATTAATAAATCAGAAATTTCAACTAAATATTTTGTAATAAAATAATAAGCCACTTCTTGACTAAGCGCCGTTTCCATTGAAATCTTTTCTCGCACACTAAAGATAGGTCGTTTCACACTATGGCACTTTAAGCATCCCCATGCGCCTTTCCCCTTCCGATGAAGATGAATGGCAGTTATAAATTTCGTCTCATTTTGATGAACATGAGAATCCGATCCAATTGATAATACATACTCTGATCGTGGATCTTTTTGAATAAAGCCTTTTATATGCTCAATGACTGCTTGAAAAGAAATTTGTTTTTCAGAGAGATTATAAAAGGTAAAAGATTCGGTCATATCACAACTCCTTCTCAGTAATTTCTATTCACTTTCATTTAACATAGTAAAATCCCCCTTATTAAATATATGTCTTATGCAAGCCAAATTATGAACAATTTATTTCGTTCAAATTTGGTACGCACCGATTAGTCTTATTTGTTTCGCTACTATCTCAGTAAAGCACCTATTCAAGATCAATGTTACCTATTATTGACACACATTCGTTCGAATTAAACATTTTCTTGAGCAAAAGCGATACTCACTTAAAATTCTTATTATGTAAGGAACAAAAGCGCAAGCGCCTTGATCAACCTCGGGCAAATAAGACAATCAGGAATAGAAGATGTTTTTCACCTTCAATTCCTGATTAGCTATAGAACCTAGAGGGGCCGGACGCTTGCGCTGGATGTCGTGCACTTATCCACAGTACAAGAATTTTATAATTTCCTAAACGACTAAAAAAATAGCCATGCCTAATAGGCATGACTATTCTCCTTTACTCGTCTCAATATTTCGAATGGATTCATGGCAATGAGCACAGGTAAAGATAACATTTTGATTAGATTGTGCTGTTAATGATTTAGTCAGTGGTTGCTGTACTTGACAAAACGGACAAATTACCTTTAGGTCTTTTCTCATTTTGCCTCCCTAATTGTCTTGAATTATCTGTAAGTAATTCTCTTACTTCAATTCTAAGTGTATAGAAAGAAGTCTTGTGCGACTAGGGTGTCTCCGATAAGTTCAACTAATCATCAATGAAAATCCACTGATGATTAGTTGAACATTATTGGAGAAGATCAAAGATTTCCATTGCTATCATATCAATATTATCAAATTGATATGACTGTGGTTTTTCTCCCTTTTGATAAACCTCTAACTCATATGTGTTACTCTTATCAAAGTATTTTACACTACAACGCTTTTCTCCTTCTACCTCAAAAAAACGTTGAAAAGGCTCACCTGATTCTGCATTTTCTTGCAAATTTTGTAATCTTGTAATGATACCTAAAAGCTGTGACATTTTTATTTCCCCCTACCGGAAGAGTTAACGTAATAACTGATTCCTTAGAATTAATATATTTTACTCTACCATACATTCTATCCACTAAACAACGATTCAATAATCAGTATCTTTACTTTGTGCTTTTTCAATTTTACACTATGTATAAAAAGATTACCAAATAAAATTCCGATGTCACCTTGACCCTCGAAAATAAAAGAACCAACCATTCAATTGTGAAAATAGCCCTTACTATTGTAACACATATTCATTTGTTTCATGCATGTAGTGTAAAATTACTTTTTGAAAAAAGTCGAAAAGATTTACAGCCTGCCTAGTTATCGACTAAAAACAAAAAAAGCTTAGTGACCAGCCAAGCTTTTTTTGTTTCTATTAAAAGGGGGTTTGGGAAAACATGAGTTTAAGACCAATCAAATTCCTAACGTTACGTGTCTACATACATATGAATAGTATGGGACAAGAAATCAATTGATTATCTTTCTCATTTATAATGATAATGATTATCAATTTCGTTGTCAATACTTTTCTTACTTTTTGTGATAAAATCGAGTAACGTTTCTCTCACTTTCGAAATCATTCAATGAATGGCTACTCTTTTTGCTAGATAGTAATCATTAAAAATGCTTTTTGATTGCATTCCATATGTACGAACAAAAAACACTTTATATAAATCTTTAAAGGACTGATTACCTTCTAATGAGGCATGATTAAGACCTAGCACTTGCTTAAATGGCGCATAATCTTTTGAGGTATTTTCTGTATTTAAAAGTCCCGTTTGATAAAACTCATTCCCCCCTATTTGTAACTTAAATTCTTCTAGTAATATTGTTTTTTCTCTAACGAAATCTTGATGTTTTACTTCATTTTCAATCGAGTAAATCTTCCAGCCTTTTGATGTATTATGCATTTTCACCACTTCATAATGATCACTATAAGTTACGGGCCCTTCTGAAGAAGCAGGAAAGAATTCAGAGACTATGCGTTCGCTTCCATGTTCAAACACTTTCGTATTTTCATCGTACGTAAAAAATGGAATCGTATACATCGGAAAGTCCGTACCATACACAATGAATTGATCATCAAGAGCATGAACATTTTCTTTCATATACTTTTCAATAAAATCATTCTCGAAATAAGTTGATAAAATTCGCTTAATCTCCTCCTTTGATCTTGCTGTCTCCGTCAATGAAACTTGTGAATCAAATGCATTCTGTATATGCCTCAAAACTGTTTCTCGGGAAGATCCCTCAAGTTCATCCGCAAATGCTTGCATAGAAAATAATAAGGACGTAATACACAGGAATAGACTAATAAGCAAACTTTTTCGTACCATATAACTCATCCTTTCTTCTCTTTCCGATATTATGGACAAGTATTCTATTTTATTTTACCAATTTTTTCATTACAAATATTCAACAATAGTTCGTAAAATTATCTAATAAAGCGACAGTATGTTTATTCAATCTACATTTATTTACGACAAAAAGCAGCGGATCAAATACCGCTGCTACGTAGATTTCGAAGCGATTAAGTAAAATGAGACTACCACCAGTAGGGATTTTCTTTTCCCCCTTACATAAAGGGTCACTTTATAATAATCCTTCTTGTTCATATAAAAACTCATACGATAAATCTATAAATAGATAGTGATTCTGGTTTAAAGGATATGAAAATGTTCTGATCAAATCACCTTTTTCAATATCACTATAAACATCACTTAGAAATCCTTTTTTATCGGTACGCATTTTGAAGATATTTGCCAAGAAATACGGACGCCAACTCCAATTCCTCAAAAAGTATTGTGGCTGTATTTCCCACTTTTCACGCTTAAAGATGTTCACCGATTGTTGAAAACCATCTTCATCACAAATATAAATTCTAAAGCAACAGTCATCTAATTGAATAGAAAGCTCCTCTAATAATTGATTGTAATCAACATATTGCTTACCAATTTTCGTTATAAGATAATGAATTCGTTGATGAAAATTTTCTGTAAAACGATAGAGTCTTTCAAGTTTCCTTTTTTCTGTTGAAATATAATGCTGAAACTCTTCCTTTAACATGTCTTTACGATCATCCCGGCTAACAAATTGTCGCTTTGGCTTAGCTAATAAATAGCCCTGATAGTATCTACCACCGTTTTTCCATGCGTATTGAAGCTGAAAATCGACTTCAATATCTTCATATAAAAGAGTGGCACCTATTTTCCTCGCTAACAATGAAATTGAATATAATACATCATAATAAGATTGAAGCGGTGATGATAGGCGTAATGGATGTAAATCAATTTTTAAAATATCAGGTGATAGTATTCCAATTCGATCTAAATTACTACTAGCCTTACCAATATTATCAATCGCAATTTTTATGCCATATGTTCGATAATATGTTAAAAGATGATAGAGTTGATCTACATCTCCCTTAAAATCATGCTCAGTAATCTCCAACACAACTTGCTCGAGTTTTAACCCAGTTTTCTGCTTTTCTATTAACAATTGAAGAAAGCTCTCCCCATGATCAATCATTAATAAATTCGCATTTCGATTGATAAAAAGATAAAGTTCAGAATCCTGCAACTGCAAAAATTCTTCGATGGCATAATGTAAAAGATAATCATCCACTTCAATCCGATACTCGTCTGGAACATTTTCATCTTGAAAAAATGGCCCTAAACTTTGAATAACATCATTTAGTTGAATTCTACCTAAAACCTCATAGCCGATTACCAATTGCTCATCCGCGCTAAAAATTGCTTGGTAATATGGAAATACCTTATCCAAGTTTGTCATTATATCAAGTGGATCCATTGCAATCTCCTTCTTATTATCTTTCTATTGCTTGCATGAAAGGAAATATGGACGAAACGTCTTAACTTCGATTAATCTAAATCAATTTAGATAAAAAATCCAATAATATCAGCAACCTTTATTATTTTGCTGCTGTCATATCACAGGATTGAAATTGTATTTATGCAATACAATTTCCCCTTCAAAGTACAATAAGACAATAAAACGCCATTTGTATGATTATACCATATTCGAATGAAAGTCAGGTGAACAAAGCGATTAGAAATTGAATTTGAACGATTACATAGCAAACTTACCGAGGGCTATTATTGAGACATTATTATAAAAAGTCAATTAGATGACATCTTTGATTTTCAATAGAAGTCATAATTTAAACCATGATATACTACTATATAAGGTAATATTCTGATTTTCTATTAATCTCATATCCAAATTCGTACGGTATCGAATCATCAATTCAAAACTAAAGTAAGACTTCCCTTAGCCAGTAGAGGCAGTTTATCAAAAAACGGATTATATCATTGACATCCTATGTTTGGGTTATTCTACACGTAATTATGATAATACGAGACTTACCTTTAACTTTACGTGTAGTTATCCCATCTATCTTCTATGTTCCTTCTGAATCATGAGATGGGAGATTTATTGCCTGTTATGAATGGAATAAAGGGATTTCTGGAATAAATTAATGGAGAATGGTTGGAAAACATGACAAAACTATATTCAAGAAGATCGTTTTTAAAAGGTCTTTTTACCTTTTCCCTTACTAGCATGTTAACAGTTGCCGGGGGCTATACATATGCACGGCATATTGAACCAGCATTATTAGATATTACGAAAAAATCAATAACACATCCAAAAATCCCTTTAGCATTTGATGGCTTTAAAATTGTACAATTTAGCGACACACATTTAAGTGAATTCTTCACTTTAAATAAATTAAATAAAATTGTTACAAAGATAAACCAACTTACTCCTGATCTCATCATTTTTACAGGGGATTTAATGGATGAACCAAATCAATATAAGCAAATTAATAATATTGCGCCTATTCTTCAAAAATTAAAAGCTCCATTTGGCAAATATGCAGTTTATGGAAATCATGATCATGGCGGTTATGGAACAGACATTTATCGAAACGTTATAACAATGTCTGGTTTTACACTTTTACAAAACGAAGTCACAAATGTCTCTATGCTTGATGGTAACAAAATAGGAATTGCAGGCCTAGATGATTTAATGTTAGGGAAACCAAACTTTGAGAGTACTCTTGGTAATTTAAAGGAAGATCGTTTTAATATCCTATTAGCCCATGAGCCTGACGCAGCCCTTAAGGCAAAAGCATACAACGTTAATTTCCAAGTATCAGGACATAGTCATGGTGGTCAAATACAGGTTCCATTCTACGGTCCTCTCATTACACCTCCATATTCCACCGTCTATTCTGAAGGGATGTACGATGTCGGAAAAATGAAGCTATATGTGAATCGTGGTCTAGGAACAACGAGACTCCCGTTTAGATTTTTATCCCCCCCTGAAATTACGATATTTACTTTATATTCAAGATAAATACCTAACGAAACAATTCTATTTCTATCCAACAAAAAAAGCAGACATCCTGTAAATGGAGTCTGCTTCATTTCAAATAATCTTATTCTTCATCTTCCATGACGCGATACGCCTTTTCAAATAATAATAATTGGCTATCGATAATAGGATCATCGGTACCTCTTACTACATAATGATAATCACCATTCGCATCCTGCTCACGTGTTTTACAATTATCAGCTAATTCAGATGCCAAGATTTGATTCACTCGTTTCTTAATTTCTCCATCATAAATTGGAAATAAAATTTCTACTCGTTTTTCCATATTCCGAGTCATCATATCAGCTGATGAAAGATAGGTTTTTTCCTCACCATTATGGTGGAAAAAGTAGATTCTACTATGTTCCAAAAATCTTCCAACGATACTTCGCACTTTTATGTTTTCACTCACACCCTTAATACCTGGTCGTAAGCAACATGTTCCACGAACAATTAAATCGATTTTAACACCTACATTTGATGCTTCATAAAACTTGGTAATAATTACTTTATCTGTTAACGAATTCATTTTTGCAATGATGCGGCCATTACCAAATCTTTTATGAAAATTAATTTCTTCATCAATCAATCGGATAAAGTCTATTCTGATATCAAAAGGTGCAACGGATAAGTGATGAAATTCCGGTTTTTCTGTATATCCGCTTAAATAATTAAAAAAGTTTGTAGCATCGATGCCGAATTTTCTTTTTGAAGTAAGTAATCCCATATCCGTATAAATTTTCGCAGTTTGATCATTGTAATTCCCAGTACCTAAATGAACAAAGCGCTCAATGCGATTATTCTTTCTTCTAACAACGAGTGTAATTTTGCTATGAGTTTTTAAATGAGTCATACCATAGATTACGTGGCATCCTGCTTTTTCAAGCTCTTTGGCCCATTGAACGTTATTTTCTTCATCAAATCGAGCTTTAAGCTCTACTAAAACAGTTACTTGTTTACCATTTTCGGCTGCTCGTTTTAACGCATCAATAATCGGCGAATCACCACTTACTCGATAGAGAGTTTGTTTGATTGCTAGTACGTCCGGATCATTAGCTGCATCTGAAATAAATTCTACAACAGGTTCAAACGATTCATATGGATGATGTAAAAACACATCCCGCTCAGAAACCTTTTCGAAAATATCCTCATCTGAAGCAAGGTCGCGCGGAGGTTGGGGTATTAAGGTTTCATAGACTAGATTCTCTCTAATTCCAGCTAATTCCTTATAAAATCCGAATAATAATGTTAAATCTAAAGGACCGTCAATTTCATAAACATCTTTTCCATGAATTTCAAGTTCTTCAGTTAGATACCGCAATATATTTTGATCAAAACCTTTATGTTGAATTTCGAGGCGAACCGCCGCACCCCATTTACGTTTCTTCAATTCCTTTTCAATCTCTTTGAGTAAATCCCTTGCCCCTTCTTCATGAATTGTCATGTCGGCATTTCTCGTAATTCGAAAAACAGAAACTGAAACAACTTTGTATCCTTTGAATAATTTATTTATAAAATAGCTAATAATATCCTCCAATAGGATAAATTGTACTCTCTCATCGATAGAATCAAGACGAACAAAGCGCTTAATTACAGATGGGACTTGGACAATAGCTGTCTTCATTCGGTTTTCTTCAATCTCATCCTCATCTTCAATAACAATCGCTAAGTTTAAACTTTTATTTAATAGCATCGGAAAAGGACGATATGCATCAACAGCCATCGGTGTTAAGACAGGAAAAATATGTTCGTCAAAATAATCTTCTATTTTAATTAATTGATCCTTCGTTAAATCTTCCATTTTAAGAAACTCAATATTTTCTTCATTAAGCTTCGGTAAAAGAACTTCATTATATACTTCATATTGTAGTTTAACTAACTCATGCGTTTTTAGACCAATATGATTTAATTGCTGTTTAGGAGTCATCCCAGCTTTGTTTTCAGGTTTATTAAAATCTGCTTTAACTTGATCCTTCAGTCCTGCAACACGGACCATAAAAAACTCATCAAGATTTGAACTAAATATTGCTAAAAATTTCAACCTCTCTAATAAAGGATTACGTACATCGAATGCTTCTTCAACTACACGTTTATTAAAAGCAAGCCAACTTAGTTCTCTGTTGTTATAATACTTGGGACTTTGAAGTTCAATAGTATTTTTATTTAATGTATTCATTCTCTAGGTCACCCTTTTATTCGACAATATCTTACGTTTTTTATAATATCATTAACATTTAATTCAATTGTAAATTTAACGTAAATTTTATGTTATTTTTTTGTAAAAATAAAATCAAACATAAAAGATGAATGAATGTAACATCCACAATATTAACCAATTACTTCATCATATAATATATCCGCACCACGAATATATTCACCCAACCTTTCATTCTTATTCAAGGTTTAATAGCAATTCTATCAAATCTTTGTACCTCGATTGGTCGTCCGTTAAATATGATACGTGCCTTCTATATAGTGTAAGTATCTTACTGCACATTCATTAGGGATAAACACGAAAGTCCTTGTAGCGCTCCATCTATCGATTTCATTAAAGCATTACGTAGGGAATATACCCAGTTATTAAACTGAAAATTGTACATCAATTGATTTCTTTAACACCTTCTCCAAATGTTTCTTCTGTTTTTCTACTTGATACTGTTCTGGTCCCCAATCCTTGTTACATTTAATAATGAATAGAAGTCCATTACCCTTTTCTTTTAAATCGATGTGTTCAACAATATTTCGTTTTGTTGCATTTAAGCTATAGGCAAACTTTATGATTGCTCCTAGTAACCTGTATTTATATAACTCCTCTTTTGAAAACCATTCACTAAATTGTCCTACATTTCGATTGAATTCTGCCTTACTCGTAAATGAAGCAATTAAAGCTAAAACCAACCGCTCTTTATGTAACAGCCCATCAATTGTTCGGTTAGCTAATAAATAAAAGGTATGCTGACTACTAGATTCGGAATCAATATATGTTCCGATATTGTAAACAAATGCACCACGTTTTAATAGAAGTGATTCATTTTTGTCTATGGTAGTAAGTCCAACTTTGTTTAATAAGTGAGCGATCTCCATCGTGCTATTCGTCACGTAAAACACATGATCAGTATCGATATTATAATCTGTTGCTAATTCAAAAAAACTTTCTTCGATAACATTTGGAAAGACAGACAGCCCAAAATCCTTTGTAATTTCTTCAAAGAAAACCCCATCACGTAACCCTTTTCTACTTAAAGTAAAACGATCAGTCTTTACAATATCCATTAATCCTTTAAACGTTTCGATTGCTGGTATGATGATGTCTGCACGATCCTTTGCCAAACCATCAACTCGTTGCAATTCAGAAAATGGAAGAGATTGCAAAAAGGTATTTACCTCATCAATTTCTTGATAACTCATTAAATATTGATGGACTCCTGCAAGTGGGTAGCCAATTCGTTCTTGATGAACTTGGACCATATTTCGTGCACTACCACCTATTCCGATAATCGGTAACTTCCTATCAGAAAGCCATTCAAGGGATGAAAGTTGATCAACTAAATAAGACCGAAGTTCATTCAATTCATCTACAGTAGGTACGTTCCCTTTCACAAATTGCTTTTTTAGTGATAATGCACCGAAAGGAAAGCTATGATAATTAATTAACTTCCGATTCACAAAATATGTAAGTTCGGTACTTCCACCACCGATATCTATCGTGATTCCGCTTTCAAACGGGGTTGTATTGACGACTGCTAAGTAGCCGAAGTATGCCTCTTCATAATCAGATAAAATCCGCATTGAGTAATCGGTTTCTTCACTAACTCTTTGAAGAACTTCTTGTTGATTTTTGGCATGGCGAATTGTTGCAGTAGCTACACACCTAACTTCTTCTAGTTTGTGATGCCTTGTAATTTCTTGAAAACTTCGAAGTGTATTTATTAATTTACAAATACCTTCTTCCACCAAAATTCCATCATCTGATAAATAATTTCGAAGGCGTGCAACCGATTTAACATTTTCAATTTCTTTTAATCTACCACTTTTCTCACGAAAATAAATAACAAGTCTCATTGTATTTGAACCGATATCAACAATAGCATACTTTTCTTGATTCACTATCAACACCCTATCTCGTTTAAAATAAGGTACATTATAACATATTTGAACATATGGTAATACTGTCTAAGTATTTATTGTTTGATTTAAATGAGAAGAGGAGGGTTTGAATGCAACACATTGTTAAGCAAGGTGAAACACTTGGATTGATCGCCTTAAATTATCGGATATCGTTAAAGCAAATACTTGCTGTTAATAACATTAGCGATCCAGCTCACATCTATATAGGGCAGAAAATTACCATTCCAAACCTACCAGATCCTAATTCCATCCCCTATTCTATTCATATTTCCATTTCTACTAAACGTTTAATTCTAAATAGAAACGGACAAGTTGTTAAGGCGTATCCTATTGCTGTTGGAAAAATAGTTACCGCAACACCTGTTGGTGATTTTGTAATTGTCAATCGAGAACCGAACCCAGGTGGGCCATTCGGAGCAATGTGGTTAAGTTTATCTAAGATTCATTACGGGATTCATGGTACAAATAATCCCTCCTCAATTGGAAAATCAGTCTCACTTGGCTGTATAAGGATGTACAATCATGATGTTCTAGAATTAGCATCACTTGTTCCAAATGGGACTAGAGTATCAATTAGACCTTAAGATTTTATTAAGAATGTTTGAGAGTAGTATTCAAACAATAGAAAATCCCTTATAATTACATTTGTATGTTCTAATAATCAGGAAATTCCCATAAAACCAGACTTATCTTCGCATTTACAAGCAGCTTTCCTTCCATCCCGACCTTGATTCACTAACTGGGAGAGATGGGATATCACTGCTATTCATTACGGGGTAAAAAGAATTACTATCAATCCAATTATTTTTCTTAAAACCGCACTTACAAGTTCCAATGCTTCTTATGCTAAACATTGGAACTTGTAGATCTAGAAATTTAAGGAGCAAACGTATGGAAATTTTTCGCAATCGGAACTTCGTAAAATTATTTTATGCGGCACTATTTTCACAAATGGGGACAACAATCGGCAATATGGCTTTTGCATTCTATCTTTTGGATCATTTTAGCCACCAGCCTTACTATGCAACTTTAGCTGAGCTAATGTATTCCTTACCAACTATTTTGGTGTTTTTTCTTGTTGGTGTTGTTGCAGATCGTTTTGATCGTAAAAAGGTAGCCGAGAACTGTGATTGGATTCGAGCTGGATTAACCTGTTTTTTATTCGTTGCACTCTTCCTAAACTCAATTCCACTCGTTTTCCTTGTATTATT
Organism: Metabacillus rhizolycopersici; assembly: GCF_020075705.1. The sequence goes on from NZ_JAIQUM010000001.1 coordinate 194,756, forward strand.
TATACGAAGTGCTGTGACGAAATTCTTTTTTCCTGCTGAAAACAGTCTTGTCCAAGGAATTTTGAATCGGGAACAATATGCACAAGCAGCAGGATTAAACCAAATGCTCTTTAGTATTTTTTTAGTTTTTGGCGTTGGTATTGGTGCGGCGATCTATAATACAATTGGTATTTATGGAGCGGTATTCGTAGATTTAATAAGTTTTGTGATTTCTGGATTATTAATTCGTTTCTGTAACATCCCGATTTCAGCACGACTCCCAAATGGGAAGCTTGAATGGAAGAATATTAATATAAACTCAACACTATCAGACTTTAAAGGTGGTATTACTTATATAATAAAAAATCGTCTGTTAACTGTATTAGTTTTCGGATTTTTCATCTTCGGCATTGTAAATGGTGCCTTTGCTATCTTGCCGATGTTTAAAATGAAATATGAATTAACGCCAGATAATTATGAATGGTATGCATCATTTTTTGCTATTTCACTAGGATTAGGTCTATTGGTTGGAAGTGGTATTAGTACGGTTATCGCTTCAAAATTCAAACCACATCAATTAATGGTCTATCCCATTTTTATGACAAGTTTACTGATATTCTTTTTAGGCTTCACAAATAAAGTCTCACTATTTTTAATCATTGTATTCTTCATTGGTACATGCCTAGGTCCAATCAATGTAGCTATCGGAGGGTGGATTCCAAAAATAGTTCATCCCAAATTAATGGGACGGGTAAGCGGATGGATCGACCCTCTTATGATGTTCGCACAGTCGATTACATTAGGGATTATTGCTTTTTTATTTCCAAAAATAATTGAAACCGTAGACTACTTATATTATGGAATGGCCATAATCATTCTGCTCGTATCTCTTTTTTATGCTTTTACACTACCCAAATTAAGCAACGCATTTGAAGAAAAGGAAAAAAGAAGGCAACGAAAGCAAAGGACTACAAAAGCTAGCCCAAAAATTAATTCTATCTAGAAAGCATGGCCTAAGTGTCCTTCCTCGAAAGTTAATTTGGAGGAAGAACACTTTTTACTTTTTTATCTCCAACAGTTAACTAAAGAAACCTACCTTAATTTTGACAGGCAGATATTTCAAGCTATCTTCTAGACTTCTCTTAAATCATGAGATGGGGGTTTTTCTGTCCGCTAAGAAGGGGATATACGAATGTTACTTTTTCACCGATGAACAGAATTAGGTACAATTTGAGATTGCTAAATAAGAAAAAGGGGATTTTCATGAATCTTTGCGATGAAATATCCAAATACTAGTTGCAATTTACTGGTCCCTAAGTATAATTTAATTAGGAAATGTTCAAAATGAAAGTGCTTTAGAAAAGGAGCGAAACAATGGACGATCATAATCGACTCGATCCAGCAACTAAACAATCAACCGAAAACCTCGCACAGGCTATTTATACCATTAACCGCCATGCAAAAACTGCACCAAATCCAAAATTTTTATATACCTTAAAAAAGAAAGCCTTAATAAAGCTTGTATTTGAAGGTAAGGCAAAAAAAGAAGGTTTACATTTTTCAAACAATCCAAAATTTAGCAAGCAGCAATCAGATGTGCTTGTATCAGCTGGAGACTATTACTTTCATATGCCTCCTACGAAAGATGACTTCAATCAACTTCCACATTTAGGATCATTGAATCAAACATATCGTAATCCTAAAGCTCATATGCCCTTATCAAAGGCAAAAATCCTTTTACAAAGTTACGTAGGGATGAAAGAAGACAAACACCCACCTAAAACAAATCAATCTAAAAGAACACATACATACGAAAAGCCAGTGTTTAAAAAACTTGGAGAAAGTTATAGGTAAAACGAAATGCGGAAGCGCCTTGACCAGGTCCGACAGCATAAGACGTTCCTGAATAGAAGGTGTTCTTTACCTTCAATTCAGGAACGTCTTATGACTCGAGGACCTAGGCGCTGCAGCTGGACACCAACACCTTGTCTAAAGACTTTATTACTTCATATCTATCATTTAAAAACGAGGAAATCCCATTATTACCTTTTAGTAAATGTTTTTTTTAACCACCAAACAGCTCTTCAACATTCCACCTTAAGTCATGAAAAAAGCTTGGAATTTCTGTATCAGTTAATCCATCATACAGGGCATCAACAAGATGATGATAGTACCATGCTTGTTTTTCATAGCCACGGTTAAAATAACTCCATACCTTGTCTCCATGTTTTTGATATTGTTGCAGTAAATCATGACTATTATCTAGTTTATCCGCAGCAATTAATGCTTTTATCTGTATTGATGCTGTCTTAGTCTTTACAATCGTTTTACCTTTTCGTACTTCCCATTCCAATGATTTATCTTCTGAATTGGCTATGACAAGCTGCACAATTTCATGACCAAATAACCCTAAGAGCTGTGTTTCCGTTACATTCGTATCCTCAATAATATCGTGCAAATAACCAGCAGCTATTACCTCATTTGAAAAGCCTGCATTCCCTAGTATGAAAGCAACGTTCTCCAAATGTGTAAAATAAGAGGCACCACTAATTTTTCTAAGTTGCCCCTGATGTGCGTTCTCAGCAAAACTTTTTGCTAAATCGATCATTGCTGTTCATCACTCCAAAAAAGATCACATGGATGATACTTCCGTAAGATCTCTATGTATTTTCTCTATAAGATTAATTCATCTATTTTCTGGACCAGTTCGCTTATTTCTGGTTTACTTATTTGTGCACTTGCCTCTACCATTTGACCTTTATGCTGCAAATCTGCTGTGATAAGCGATGAAAAAATAACGACAGGGAGGATTGATAAAGCTTGATCCTCTTTTATTCGTTTTGTGAGATGATGCCCATCCATTTGCGGCATTTCAACATCAGTAATAACAAGCTGGACCTCGTCTTCAATTGCCTTTTTTGCTTCAACGATCGAATGTAAGAACGCCAACGCATCTTTTCCATTCTCAAAGAACTCAATCTGTTGGAAGCCTGCTTCATTTAACGTTTCTTGTAATAATTTACGCAATAATGGAGAATCCTCTGCTACGACAAGCTTTTTCATTGACCGCTCTCTTGTCCCTAATTTTTTCAGTTGATTCCTATTAATACCTGATTCTGGATTGATATCAACGACAATTTTCTCAAAATCTAATAACAATACCATTTCTTCATTTATTTTTACTACACCTGTAATTTGGCTTTCTAAGCCCTGATACATACCAGATGGTTTTTCGATATCTTCCCAAGATATGCGATGAATTTGTGTAACAGAATGGACGTGAAAAACAACCTTTGTTTTATTAAACTCCGTTATGATAAATTTCTCACTTTTAAGATCCTCACTAGGTTCAAATCCAAGCACTTTTGCAATATTTACAACAGGTAAAATTTCGTCACGAATCTCAACTATTCCCTCTACATTCGGATGAGAATGGGGAATTTTAGTTACTTTAACAGGTTGAATAATTTCTTTTACTTTTATAACATTTATACCAAACTTATTATTTCCAACTCCAAATTCAACGATTTCAAGTTCATTTGTTCCACTTTCAAGTAAGATTCCTTTTTGTTGATCCATTATTTTCTTCCTTCCATCTAAACAAGCTTATATACTATTTATATCGGTGAATATTTTGGAAATTCAAGTAGAAATCTTATATTGAATTATTTTCTGTATCCCCCTTTCATATGAAATCTTACTTTTTAATCAATTATCCGTTATTTTGTAAAAATTCTACATAAAACAAAGCTTGGAGTTTAATCCAAGCTTTACTAGTGCGAATAATTCAATACTCGATCATCTGCAAGATTTGTGCCAATTGGACATTTTTGTGAATCCCTTCCATATTGCCACAGCCAGACATTTGCTTTACAATTCGGTGTTGCTGGATTATATCGCGGTGCCTTTCGTTCAGATGTTACTCCTGTTTCAGGTTCAGCACTCCAGAGAATTGCTTGAACAGCAACTTCATTATTTTGTTGAACGGCTTGGCAGTATGCTTGTGAAAAGGCTCCTTTTACAGGATCATGATAAAATCCTGAGCGATAGCCCGATGGAATAAGAGTTTCAACCCAGCCCCTAACCCAAGCAGCATCCACCTGAAAAAAATGCTCAATGTTTGCAAATAATACTATGCTTTTCGGAAGACCTAATCTTCTAGCATGGAAAACTGCATTTCTCGCAGCAATTCTCGCTTCTTCATAGCCAACTGCCTCTGTTATCACATTGTAAATCGGTAATATTTTTATTCCACGACTCCTAAGAAAGTCAATTTCCTCTTTCGTAAGCCCACTTGAAACATTTGGTCTTTCAGTTAAGTATCTTCCCCAATATTTAGGTATACCAAATGTATTTTTTACACAGTCATATAACTCTTGATCAACCGGATTAGCTGAATCTACACCCCAAACTTTGCGTGCCAGAGACCTCACACCCTTTCTCTCTATCCTCTACCTATATATATGAGCTATAAGGTTGTCTCAAGCATACAACCTGAATAAGTTTGAACTTTTCATGACGTTTGACTAGTAGAAACTATACGTTTCATGATGATCAGAATATCTCATCTTTATCTTGTATGAATAAAAGCTGGGTATGCCAAGATAATAACGACATATGCAAGAACTCAGCAAATGGGATTAATCACCATTAATCTACGGTAAATCTCTAAATTCACGAAAAGAAATGCATTTTGGTTGCTCTCTTGATATAATCCATTTGTAAATCGTATAATGCGGTACTTCCCTTAATCTTTACGGTCAGTTATCTCTCACCTAATATTATTGTTTCGCTTCAATTTGAGATAAGGTTTTTCTGCCGTTAAGAATGGGATAAACGATTCAACGGGATGGGCTGAGGGTTACTTTTAAGGAAGGATATCATTGAATAAATTTTTTCAAATAAAAGATAACAAGACAACAATAAAAAAAGAATTACTTGCAGGTACAGTTTCATTTTTTACAATCGTTTACATCGTCGTCGTTAATGCATCAATCTTATCTGACGCTGGGATTCCATTAGAAGCTGGCATTATTGCGACTGTATTGACTTCAATTGCAGGCTGTTTCATTATGGGACTGTATGGAAATACCCCAATCATTCTTGTACCAGGAATGGGTGTCAATGCGTTATTCACCTATACAATTGTTTTAGGTATGGGATTATCCTGGCAGGAAGGGCTAGCCGTTGTCTTTGTTTCCGGCCTATTATTTACAGTTATTGCATTTACAAAGTTAGCAAGGATCATTTCGGAATCCATACCACACTCTTTAAAAGAAGCAATTACAGTTGGAATTGGTTTCTTTTTAACATTTATTGGATTACAAAAGGGTGGTATTGTTGTTTTAAATGAAGAAACGTATGTAACTTTAGGAGACATTAGTCATCCTACCGTTGTGCTAACTTTTATCTCATTGCTAATAACTATTGCATTGTTTGCCAGGCAGATTCCAGGTAATTTCCTAATTAGTATCCTGTTTGGAACACTTATTGCAGGAGTTTTTGGTCAACTAACTTTTGATTTTACATTACCATCTAAAAGTGCAATCTTTGCTTATCAAGATGTTTTTGCCGCTATGTCCTTTGCCCGAATTGCTGATCTTACATTTTGGACAGCAACTTTTTCCTTAACAATGGTCATTGTTTTTGAAAATATTGGACTGGTGTTTGGACAGGTCCATATGATTGATCGACCACAGACCTTTAAACGATCATTTCAAGCAAATGCATTATCAACACTTACATCTGCTTTATTCGGTTCAAGCCCTACTGTAAGTACGGTCGAGACAGCTGCTGGAATTACGGCAGGTGGACGGACTGGATTAACATCTGTCACAACAGGGATTTTATTCTTGAGTTCTTTACTCTTTTTACCTTTCATTAAAATGATTCCTGATAGTGCCATTGCTCCCATTTTAATTTTAATTGGTGGCTTAATGATACAAAACATAAAAAATATTGATTTGGATGATTTTAGTGAGAGTTTTCCCTCTTTTTTGATTATCGCGTTAATTCCATTTACGTATAGTATTGTAGACGGAATGGCATTTGGCTTTATTATGTATCCATTTCTAAAGATCGTATTAAAAAGACGTGATGAAATTAAGCCACCTCTTTATTTTATTGCAATGTTATTTTTACTTAATTTTATTTTTCATTCATTTAAGTAAAGAACAAAAGCGCAAGCGCCTTGATCAGCCTAAAGCAGGCATAAGACGCGCATGAATAGAGGGCGTACTTTGCCTTCAATATTCATACGTGGCTAGACCTTAGAGTGGCCGAACGCTTGCGCTGGATGTCTTGCGCTTATCCACAATACAAGAATGTTATATTTTTCTATAACATTAAAAAAGTAAAGCTGGTTGTAAATCAGCTTTACTTCTTTAATTTCACTATTTTTATGTACACCTGAGACCACCTATAACGATTGCATTCGTTCATAAAGGACTATCACCTATTAATCTCCTTTTGCATATCGTAACCTTGAAGGTTCATGTGAGAAAGGAGAGAAATGAATATGTATCCATACTATCGTCAATTTATGATACCTATGCCTGGTTTTCCACCATTTGGTCCTGGTCAACAGCAACAGCAACCGCCATTTGGTCCTCCCGGTTCCGGGCAAGGAGGTGGCTTTGGTGGTGGCCCCGGCCAAGCAGGTCCACCATTAGGCCCACCACCAAGTACAATTCCTCCTGAGCAAGGTCAAGGTCAATTTGGGGTTTTTGCTGTCGATCCAGGCGGTATTCGAGGATGTCTATACCGTTTTACGTTTATTCGTTTGAATAATGGCCGTTCATTTTGGTACTACCCAACGTTTGTAGGAAGAAACTCAGTAGCTGGTTACCGTTGGAGAAGAAATCAATTTCGTTGGCAATACTTCGGAATAGATTTAAATCAAATTCGTTCATTCAGTTGTAGTTAAGAACAATAATAAAGCGCTTTGAGCCCCCTTATAATTGTTATGCCAATGGCTCGAGCCTTATTATCTTCATCGATTTTATTATATGTTAGCAAGTATTAATAGGGGCAGTAGGAATCTGCCCCTTTTTTCACAATATAATGTATTCTATAATAAATGCTTTCGGTAATTATTGGATGCCCACTCTCAACTAGTAGCTTCCAATCCTGTATGTTGCATGCTATAACTTTGTCCCCTTATGGAAACGAAACCAACCCATTTTGTGAAAAAACAAAATCATAACTACACTAATAAGTAGCATAATTGCCAGGACAATAAAATAACTGTACTTCCCCGCTAACTCAGGCATGTATTCAAAATTCATTCCATAAAGTCCAGCAATAAATGTTAACGGTAGAAAAATTGATGACATGACTGTTAACGTCATCATGACTCGGTTCATTCGATCAGAACTAATTGATAAGTAACTATCCCTTATATCTGCAGACAATTCACGATTTGCATCAATCATTTCTACTAGTTTTAACAAATGATCATAAATGTCTTGAAAATAAATATGTTTCTCCATCAACGAATTGAGTCTAGATGATGAAATAATCCGATACAACAAATCTCGCATTGGAATAATCGTTCTCCGGAGCTTATTTAACTCGGAACGAACATCGAACACCTGCTCCATTAATTCACTAATTGTCCGATCACTTGTATTGTCCTCAACCTGATTAATTAGATCCTCTAATTTATACACTGGTGGAAAATATTCATCTACAAGATGATCTATTAGATGATACATAATTTGCATTGGATGATTTTGGAGACCTGGCTCTTTTTTAACACGATGCCAAATATTATTTACATCACGGACAGGTTTTTTATGAAACGTTACGACAAAGTGATCTGAAACGAATAAATCTACCTCATCAGCCTCATTTGTTTGTTGATTAATTGAGTGAACAACAACAAAAAAATAATGATGATAAAAATCCATTTTTGGTCGCTGCACAAACTCAAGACAATCTTCAATTGCTAAAGGATGGAAATGAAAAAAGCTGGAGAGGAGCATTATTTCATCTTCTGTAGGTTCCTGAAAATCTACCCAATACCACCCTATATCGTAGTTTTTTAATGAATTAAGTGGAAGATCATAAATAACCTCTTTCTCTACCGTAATTGCTAAAGTACGAATCAAACGCCTCACTACCCTTTGTATCTGTTTCTTTATCACTATGCCCTCAATACTTACGGACTAAACGAAAATTTCAACAGGTCATTTCCCCACGCTTTTTACAAAAAAAGATGACATCGACATAAAAGATGGTAAAATAACACCATACCTACATTCTTTCACAGTTGAAGACAAGCAATCGTTTCAATTAAAAGTTGAAAATCATGGATTTCATATCGGAGGTTAGCGATGGAACATTTAGTAAATTCAAGAGTAAAACAAATTGAGCTTTCAGGGATTAGAAAGTTTTTTAATATGGTTGCCGATTATGATAATGTCATTTCCCTTACAATCGGACAACCTGATTTTGAAACTCCACAACATGTGAAAGTTTCTGGAATAGAAGCGATTCAGCAAAATTATACGACATATACTCATAATGCTGGTTTTCTTGAACTCCGCGAAGCAGCGTGCCAATTTTTAAAAAGGAAATATGGTCTTACATACTCGCCTGAAAATGAAGTTATTGTGACAGTGGGAGCTAGTCAAGCAATTGATTGTACATTTCGCACTTTATTGGAAGAGGGTTGTGAAGTTATTTTACCAAGTCCAGTTTATCCTGGTTATGAACCACTAATAAAACTTGCTGGCGGGAAACCTATCTATGTGGACACGACTCATAATCAGTTTAAATTAACTGCAGATTTACTTGCTCCTTACTTAAATGAAAAGACAAGATGCATCGTTCTTCCATACCCATCAAATCCTACTGGGGTTACTCTTGAGGAAGATGAATTAAAGGAGATTGCTGAATTAGTAAGAGATAAAAACATTTTTATCTTATCTGATGAAATTTATAGTGAGCTCGTTTATGGAAAACATCATCAATCAATTGCAACTTATTTACGTGATCAAACGATTGTGATAAACGGCCTTTCAAAATCACATAGTATGACTGGGTGGAGAGTTGGTTTATTATTTGCTCCACAAGCGGTTTCACAACATTTATTAAAAGTACATCAATACAACGTGTCATGTGCTTCGTCTATTTCGCAAAAAGCGGCAATTGAGGCACTAACTTCAGGTATAGATGACGCTATTCCTATGAAACATGCCTATGAAGAACGGTTAGAATATGTATACAATCGTCTAGTTAAGATGGGATTTGATGTCGTTAAACCCAATGGGGCTTTTTATTTATTTCCATCGATCAAGAAATTCAATCAAACTTCTTTTGATTTTGCCTTATCACTTGTACGGGATGCGGGAGTTGCTTTAGTTCCTGGTAGTGCTTTTTCAGAATTCGGAGAAGGATATGTGCGACTTTCATATGCATACTCCATGAATCAATTAATTGAGGCAATGGATCGGATTGAAAATTTTTTAAACACAAAATAATGTTCTAACTAAAACAGCGGGGATTAAGCCGTTGTTTTAGTTTCAACCGGCTTACCGTCATTTCAAATCAGCTGCATGGTATTTCAACTGTGAACATACTGCCTTCCCCTTGTTTGCTTTCAACAAAAATCGTTCCATTGTGCTCTTCGATAATTTTATACGTAATCATTAAACCTAAACCATTTCCTGTTTCCTTTGTCGTAAAAAATGGCTCGCCAATGCGATCTAATAATTCAATGGGGATTCCCACTCCTTCATCCTTAACAATTATTCTTGCACTATTATCCTCTCTTTTTGTATGGACTAATACTTTCCCACCCTTAGGCATCGCATCAATTGCATTTTTTAATAAATTAATAAACACTTGTTTTAATTGATTCTGGTCACAATGAATAAATAAATTTAGATCCTCATGTTTTTGCTCGAAAAAGACACCATTCAAATTAGCCTGTGTTTCGAGAAGCAAGGAAACATCTTGTAGCAATGATACTAAGTTTATTTTTTTTATATTTGCCTCCTGCGGCTTTGCTAGCATTAGTAGTTCGCTTAAAATCAATTCAATGCGATTTAATTCGGAAAAAATGATTTGAAAATATTGATGGAAGTTTTCCAAATCTGGAGACATAATTTGCAAGAAACCTTTTATTGCTGTTAATGGATTACGTATTTCATGAGCAATTCCTGCTGCAAGTTGACCAGCAACGGAGAGCTTTTCCGAACGAAGCATCAATTCTTCTGTTTTTTTACGATCTGAAATATCTCGTAAAATCACTTGAACGGCCCGCTCGCCAAAATATGTTGTTGGAATACAAACCATTTCTGTGTAAATCGTTTTATTTTTTGACACATTCCAAGATTGATGCGTAATCTGAACATCTGTTGCACCATATAAAATGCTTTCAAATGATTCCCTCACCTGTTGATGATCATTAGGATGTAGATTGTCAAATATGTTTTTTCCTAGCATTTCTGCATAATCCAAGGCATCGAAAAGTTTTACACCTGAATCATTAACAAATACCCATTTATCTTGGTGGATAACCGCAATCGTATCAATGGAATTGTCGATCAATCGTTGATATCGTTCTCTACTTGCTTGAAGAATTTTCTGGAAGTTTCTTCTAGAGGAAATATCCGTCAATGCGATTACTTCAGCTTTTTGCCCTTTTAAAATGGTAGGATTAGATGTAACTTCAACATGAATTGACGTCCCATCAATTCTTTTCCATGTTTGTTCAATGATACCTACTCTTTCACCATTTTGCATTCTATGAATTCTATTTTTAACAACACCATGAAAGCTTTCATCAATAAAATCAACAATCTGTCTTCCAATTAATTGATCCTTAGAACTTGCTCCAAGTAAATCTTGAAACATCTTATTCACATGTCGAATCTTACCACAAACAGAAATATATAACGGACTAGGAACATCCTCTAACATGAGATCACCATCTATATAACCAATTTCATAATTTTCTACGCCCTCATCATGACGCTCGCTAGATTGTTCATTAAGAGCAGAATTTGTATTTAATGTGCTCATTTTTAGAACAATCTCTTTGTCTTTTTTCATAACTGTACTTTGAATAAATTCTACAGTAGCCTCAAACCATATATACCGTCCCATCCCGTTTAAAAACCGGAATGTACTAGGGTGCAAATGATGCTCATTATAAAAATAACTTTCAATTAAAAATAAGTCTTCACTATGTATAAATTCCTTTATATACTTCCCAATCAATTCGCTGTTAGCGTACCCCATCAGTTCAATTGAATTTGAAGAAACGTATTGAAAGCGTCCGTTTGAAGAAACTACAGCATATATCTGTACATTTTGTACAATTTGATTGCCGTTTGTTGTCGTACGATCCATGGCTTAACCTCCATTTCGTTATATTTTTACTAGTGATTACCGTAGTATGCAACGAATTTTTTAAAGGTGTGAATGTGTAGCTATTTATCAATGGCAATGATTCAGTCACCACTACTATTTTGCCCGTTGGAAGAATAAATAATAGAGTTATGTTACTATGTTATTCTATTTCTACTAATAGAAATCCTTTTTTAGGGAATTATAAATTTTTCATTTGAATCATAAGGCAAGACTTCCGTCAACGGGAGAATATTGTTTGGAAATTTGCATAAAACCCTATATTATAACTAAGTCTACGGTGTTATTATATTTTGTCAATATATAACGGATTATTTCATCTAATCGTACTACTTGTAATCTATTATACTCTTACTTATCAACCAAGACTTTCGTTGCAAAAATAACGTAAATAAAAAGAGACAAAATGCCTCTTTTTATTTACCCTTTAAACTTTCCATTATTTTTCGATGCTTTTTCTTTTTTCGCTTTGTCTTTATGGATTTTATTTGTTGCTGCACTACCAAGCTCATGACTAAATTCTGAGTCAATCACACTTGAGTCAAATCCTTTTTTATTCTTTTGCTGTGGATCATTTTTCTTTGTGCGCTTCGCCATTTTTTCACTCCTTTTATTTTCACAAGCTTAGTATGTGAAAATAAAAAGGAATTATGTGAATTGGGTTAGGTTATAAAAAACACAGATAATGTCTATAAAAAGATCAAGAAAAAAGAAGAGGAATTACTCCCCTTCTTTAGCTTTATTGTTCGGCTCTATTTCTGTGGTTGTTACATATTTCTCTTGTAATTCGGCATATGCTTCGACTATTCGTTTAGCGATTGTTTTATTTGTACCCGTGTCAGTTACAGTCCATGGCACAACAATACTGAAGGCTACTTCTGGATTATCAGCAGGATAATATCCGACAAAATTATGGTTATTTGTCTTTTTCCCCCAATAATTACGATTAGGGCCATAATATAGAGTTTCCGACGTACCTGTTTTACCTGCAACACTCGTTGGAACGCTCCCCTTGGCAGTCCCCGCCGACGTTACAAGTTTAAATCCTTGTTGCACACGTTCAATTTCTGCCGCACTGTTGTTAATTCTATTTAACACCTTAGGCTCTTTATCAACAGCGACCGGACCTAGGCCAGGCTCTTCAATCGGGGCATGGATACTAGTGACAAGTCGTGGTTGAACACGTAATCCACCATTTGCAATCACTGATACATATTGTGCCATTTGAAGAGGTGTATAGGTGTCAAATTGCCCGATTGCAATATCTAAAATTTTACCAGCTTCACCCGCTGCGGGCTTACTAATTAAACCAGCTGATTCTTGAGGTAAATCAATACCAGTTTGTACTCCTAAACCAAATTGCGCAAAATAATTTCGAAGCGTTTGATAATCCTTTGATGTTATATTTAACGATCCATTTCTCACATACGTTTCGTCAGCAATTCTTAATGCTATATAAAACATATACACGTTTGATGATTTTTGTAAAGCAGTTAAATCACTCACCATGCCAAGATCTCTATACGATCCTTTTCCTTTCGGCATACCTGCAAAGTACATCCTTGTATCATAATAACGCTCACCCATTGGCATACCATCTTGGTAGCCCGCAAGAACAGTCGCTCCTTTTACAATCGAACCGGCCTCATATTGTGAAGAAAATGCGCCAATTGCATAGTCTTGCATTTTGCCATCGACGATTTGCTTACCTGTCATTGCTAGCACATCACCTTGAAATGGATCCATCATCACAACAAAAGCACGGTCCATTAAAAAGTTCCCTGACGCTCTTCTAGCTGCTTGTAATTCTTCTTCAACAATTTTATCGACCTTCATTTGTAATTCGATATCAAATGAAAGCTTGAGGTCATACCCTCTTTGCCCTTCATCAACAACTTTCTCAGAAACAATTCTTCCACTATTATCAGAGATATACTCAACCTTTGCTTTTCGCGGATTTAAGTAATCTTCATATTGCTGTTCTAAGAAACTTTTCCCAACACGTTCGTTACGTGGATAACCCCTCACTGTGAAGTAGTCTTGTCGATCTGAAGGAATCCCTTGTTCCGGTGTCGTAATTCCGCCAAAAATTGGTCTTAGGGAATCATCATACGGATAATCTCTCCCCCAATCTGTAATAACGTCTACACCTGGGAGGCTTTCTAAATTTTCAGCAACAATTGAAACTTCATTTTCCGACAAATCCGTTGATTTTACGACCTGTGGCTCATATTGATAGCCAGAGGAGAACCGTTTATAAATATAGGCAAGTTTTTGCTCCTTTAGATTGTTTTGAATCGCTAAGACTTCTTTTTCAGGAACACGCTCAACTTGTAATTTATATGTTTCGGATGGTTTTAACGTCAATTCTTTTTCGGTCAGCAGTTCCTCTGCTTCATCTGGATGTGCAGCTAGCCAATAGTCACGGAGATCCCGTTCTTTTAACTCTTCCTTTAAAAAATCGGACTTAAAATTAATATACTCTGAAAGTTTTTTTGCAGTCTTGATTTTATCCGATGTTTTTGTTGTTTTGTCAACAGTGTATGTAATTGCTGGTACACTTTCGTTATCAACAACCACTCTGTTGTAGCGATCATACATTTTCCCTCGTGGAGCAGGGAGCCTTGCATAATCTGATTCTGTTCGCGATACTTCTTTTGTAAACTCTTCGCCTTGTACAATCTGAACAATTCCCAAGCGAACGACTAGGGCAACAAACAGAATAAAGACAAGAAAAAAGAATACATTTATGCGGATATACCTTGATTTTCTTAGTTTACGCTGCTCAGAGGCATTTGCGCTTTGTTCTGCCAAAGTTGGTTTCCTCCTTTGCTATGGTGGTACTAAATCTCTATCGTAAAAAGAGTCTATTTATCATTTTTTAGTCCACCTTTTATTTTATCACTTACAATTGTGAAGTAATAGCAGTAGATTTGAAATTAATGTGAATATAAAAAAGCGGAAGCGCCTTGTTCAGCCTCGGGCAAATAAGACGCTCAGGAATAGAAGGTGTTCTCTGCCTTCTATTCCTGAGTGGCTGTAGACCCAAGAGGGGCTAGGCGCTTCCGCTGGACAATTTTCGAAGCCAATACTTATAAATTCTGATATAAAAAAGCAAGCATTGAAAAGGACAATATGGAAACTCATATTGTCCTTTTCAATCTATATTAGACGTATCTTAGGCTAAAATGTTTCAAAAATCAATATTTTTTTGGTGATATTCTTCTTTTTAACATTATCATATCCATGCAACGAATCCCATTTTCGATAATCACTTCACGATAGTTTTCAATAAAGTAGTTCTTTTTTATTGTATCGATGCGGAATCCACATTTTTGATAAAAGGCTAGTTGATCTAAGCTGGAATTTCCAGTACCTACTAACAGTTCTAATTTTCCTCGACTTACACTACTATTGACAGCGAATTCTATCAACTTCTTTGCAATCCCTTTTCCTCGGTACTCTTTTCTAACAGCAAGATTCAAAATTTCATCTACAGTCTCTTCTAAAGAAACAATGATAATAATCCCAACAACCTCATGATTCTTCTCAGCTACAAAGCATATACCTTTATCAATATATCCATCTATCTTTTCACGAGAAGGATCAGCTTCTAACAATAGCCCATATGGTACCGGCTCTTGTTGAAAAAGTCCTCTTATGATGATTGCCATAGCTTTAGTAATGCTTGGGTGCCGCTGTTTTCTTCACCTGATTCTGCCAGTTGTTCATAAAGCTGATGGGCAAGCTTTAACCCAGGTGTTTTTACGCTCATATTAGTCGATTCCTCAAGAGCTATTCCCATATCTTTTATAAAATGTTTGACAAAAAATCCTGGTTCAAAATCATCTGCTAGCATCCGTGGCGCCAGATTACTAAGAGACCAACTACCTGCAGCTCCAGTCGAGATACTTTTTAATACATTGGTCGCATCTAAACCTGATTTTTCAGCATAGGCGATCGCTTCACAAACACCGATCATTCCAGATGCGATGGCAATTTGATTACACATTTTCGTGTGCTGGCCTGCACCCGCTTCACCTTGATACACAATATTTTGTCCCATAACTTCAAATAATGGCTTGCATTGCTCAAACGCTTCTTTTGCTCCGCCAACCATGATCGCAAGTCTTGCTTCTTTTGCACCAACATCTCCACCTGAAACTGGTGCATCAAGCGCGTAAATACCTTTAACGCGAGCTTGTTCAAAGATTTTTTTGGCTAAAGTTGGCTGTGAGGTGGTCATATCAATCACATATGTACCTGGTTTTGCACTTTGCAAAATTCCATCCTTGCCCAAATAAACCTCCTCTACATCCTTTGGAAATCCAATCATTGTAATGATGATTTCACTATCTTTTGTCAGTTCACTAACCGTTTCCTTCCATTCCGCTCCTAATTGAATTAGTTCATCCGCCTTTTCCTTCGTTCTTGTATAAACATTTAAAGGATAACCTGCTTGTATTATATGCTTTGCCATACTATTTCCCATAACTCCAAGTCCAATAAATCCAACCGTTTGTTTCATTTTCGATTTCCTCCTCATCCAGTAACTTCCGAAACCCGCTAAACAAAACGATTTCAATCCCCTGTAGATTAAATCGATTTCAACATGCCCCCATCAATTAAAAGAGTTTGTCCCGTCATATAGCTATTGGTATCTGAAAGTAGAAAGCTTACATAGTTAGCAAATTCCTCAGGCTCGCCATATCGACCTAACGGAATTGTTTGCTTCATCGTTTCTTCGACTTCTATTTTTGTCATACCTTGTTTTTTTGCTGCAATTTCCTCTAAAAATGCTAATCGTTCGGTTGCAAATCTACCTGGTGCAACTGTGTTGATCAAAATATTATATGGGGCAAATTCGCGCGCTAGTGTTTTGGTTAATCCAACAATTCCTGTTCGAAACGTATTTGATAAAATAAGACCTGGAATCGGCTCTTTTACTGACGATGAGGCAATATTCACGATCTTCCCACCATTTTTCTTCATATAAGGTAAAACTTCTCTCGTTATTCTAATATAACTCAAAAGATTCAACTCAAATGCATGCTGCCAATCCTCATCTGTCATCTCTTCAAATGTGCCTGCAGGTGGCCCTCCAGCATTGTTAACAAGTAAATCTATTGAACCAAATTCACTTATTGTAGCTGCCACAAGGTCTTGAATCTCGTTCTTATCCTTAATATTACAAGCTTTATATTCAATTCTGCCTATACTCGTAAGCTCTAGTTCTTTTTTTACGTTATGTAACTTTTCTTGTTCACGACTTGATATCATCACATTTACGCCTTGTTCAGCAAGCTTATTGGCAATTGCTTTTCCTAAGCCTTGGCTTGATGCGATAATAAGTGCATTTTTCCCTTGGAATCCATCTTTCATTTTCCTACACCCCAATTGTATTTGATATACTTATTTTAACACGACCTTTTTTGATACTAAAGCAAAGCATCCTGAAATGTGGTTAAACCTGCTTACCTTTATTGAGGGGATTTTTATGGAATTGGCTAATATTTTATATCTTTTCGCTAGTAAATTTGACTAAATTTTAGCTTTTCACTCAGAACGAAAGCGCAAGCTCCTTGATCAGCCTCGGGCAAATAACCCAAGAGGGGCCTGGATGTCGTGCGCTTATCCACAGTACAAGTATTTTATAGTTTCCTATAACACAAAAAAGCACAGATGCTGACCGGTATCAGGCGCCTCCTGTGCTTTTTTCACAATTTTATGACAGAAACATTTTTTCTAATTCTAGTGGTTCGATGTATTCGCCGTCTTTGTATGCACGCATATTTCCACCTGAAATTTCATCGATTAGAACGATTTGCTTATCTTCTCCGACACGACCAAATTCAAATTTGATATCGTACAAATCGATTCCTTTTTTGGCAAGCTCTTCTTTTACAACATGGCCAATTTGCTGAGTAAGTTCTTTTAGCACTTTGTATTCATCTTTCGAGAGGATGCCAAGCATATCGAGACCATCTTCACTAATTGGTGGATCCTGACGTTCGTCATCTTTCAATGTCACTTCCACGAATGCGTCCAATGCTTGTCCTTCTTCTGCATACATGCCATACCTACGTAGAAAACTTCCTACCGCCCGATATCTACAAATAACTTCAAGTCCTTGACCAAATACTTCTGCAGGCTTAACGGTCATCGTTGCTTCCTCGATATTTGCGTCGACATAATGTGTCGGGATTCCCTTTTCCTTTAGTCTTTCAAAAAAGAACTTCGTTAATTTTAAACCCGCGCGTCCTGCGCCTTCTAATGTCAGGCCAACAGTGTTCGCTCCTGGGTCAAAAACGCCATTTTCTCCTGTTACATCATCTTTAAATTTAAGTAGGTAATTCCCATCTTCTAAAGCATAAACATCTTTTGTTTTTCCAGTGTATGTAAGTTTCATGTTCAAAACTCCTCGTTTATTTAGTACATTTTTCATCGCTTCGCTCATATTATAATACAAAAAACTACAAAATAAGCTAATCTTATTAAATTATCCTGTTTTTTCGAAAAATTTTAAATTATGCTTTTTCATAATAGCTACAAACAACTTGAGCAACTGATTTTGCTGCAACGAGTAAAGCATCTTCATCGATATCGAATTTCGGATGATGATTGAAAAAAGCTTTATCTACTCCTTTTGGTTTACAACCAATATAGAAGAAACAACCAGGGATTTTTTCTAGGTAATAAGCAAAGTCTTCTGAGCCAGAAAGCATTGGATATTCAAAGACTTCCTTAATATCTGAATCATTTATCGCTTCAAGACTTGCCACAACATTCTTAGTTATTTCGGGATCATTATATAGTGGTGGATAATCTGCTGTATACGTAAGTTCACATTCCACACCAAATTCAACTTCAATTCCGTGAACAATGCGATGAATCTCATTGTCGATTAATGCTTGATTCTCGACTGTCATATAGCGAACATCACCATCAAGTTCTACACGGTCTTTAATTACGTTGAATGTACCTTTTCCATCGAATGAGCCAATTGTAATGACACCCATATCAAATGGATTTAAACGACGGCTAATGACAGTTTGAACTGCAGTAACAAAATGAGCACCGGCAACAATCGCATCATTTGCTAGATGTGGGGAAGAACCATGTCCTCCAATACCTTGGATTGCCAATTTAAAAAACGTTCTTCCAGCCAATGAATAACCGCTACGATAACCGACATAACCTGCAGGATGTGTTGGGAACAAATGAATGCCAAAGACATTGTCTACATCATCAAGAACACCAGATTCAACAATGCTTTTTGCTCCACCTGGAGGCACCTCTTCGGCATGTTGATGAATGATTTTAATCGTACCAGCAAGAGATTCCTTTAATTGTATGAAGCAATCAGCAAGAACTAATAAGTATGCGGTGTGACCATCATGTCCGCACGCATGCATAACGCCCTCATTTTTCGATTTAAACGGAACATCTGTTTCTTCGACGATTGGCAAGGCATCAAAATCTGCCCGTAAACCAATTGTTTTTCCGTGTTTCCCTCCTTTGATTGTTACGATGATTCCATGTCCATTTCCGACATCTGTTTGAATTTCTACGTCTTTTCCTTTGTAAAAATCGATAATATATTGTGCTGTTTTTTCTTCTTTAAAAGACAGTTCAGGATTTTCATGTAAATAACGACGAATTTGAACTATTTCTTCTTTACGTTCTTCTAACAGTTCCATCAAACGCTCTCTCATCGACTTTAATCTCTCCTTTTTGAATAAAAATAGGGCTGAGAGCTTATCTTTGCTCGCGTGCCCATTTTAGAGAAATGCTTAATTTAGTCTATTTCATAATAACTGCAAACCACTTGCGCAACTGATTTCGCTGCAACAAGCAGTGCATCTTCATCAATATCAAACTTCGGATGATGATTAAAGTAAGGTTTTTCAACCCCTTTTGGAGTACAACCAATATAAAAGAAAAAACCAGGAATTTTTTCTGCATAGTAACTAAAGTCTTCTGAGCTTGACATCATTGGGTATTCTTTGACTTCCTTAATTTCAGGTTCATTCATACTTTCAAGACTTGCTTTAACCATTTCGGTCACTTCTGGATCATTGTACAATGGCGGATAATCTGCTGTATATGTTAATTCACACTTCACACCAAATTCAACTTCAATTCCACTAGCTACCCGATGTACTTCCTCATCAATTAACTTTTGTGTTTCAACAGTCATGTAGCGTATATCACCTTCAAGCTCGACACGATCTCTAATCACATTAAACGTACCCTTCCCATCGAATGAGCCGATTGTAATAACCCCCATATCGAATGGATTTAAGCGACGACTAATGACTGTTTGGACCGCTGTGACGAAATGCGCCCCGGCGACAACCGCATCGTTTGCCAGATGTGGAGAAGAACCATGTCCGCCTGTTCCTTGAATCCCTAATTTAAAAAAGGATCTTCCAGCCATCACATATCCACCACGATAGCCAACTTGACCTGCTGGCCCCATTGGCAGTACATGGATACCAAAAATATTATCTAAATCATTAAGCTCACCTGACTCAACAATACTTTTTGCTCCACCTGGTGGTACCTCCTCGGCATGCTGGTGAATAATTTTAATCGTACCTGATAGGGACTCTTTTAATTGAATGAGACAATCTGCTAGCACTAGTAAATATGCAGTATGAGCATCATGACCGCAAGCATGCATGACACCTTCGTTTTTTGATTTAAAAGGGAGATCCGTTTCCTCAACAATTGGGAGCGCGTCAAAATCCGCACGTAAACCAATTGTTTTCCCTGGTTTTCCGCCTTTTATAGTGACGATGATCCCCTGTCCATTGCCTACCTCTGTTTTGACTTCTACATCTTTCCCTTTATAAAAATCAATAATGTATTGAGCCGTTTTTTCTTCCTTAAAAGACAACTCGGGGTTTTCGTGTAAAAAACGACGAATTTTAATCATTTCTTCTTTTCGTTCTTCTAACATTTTCATCAATTGAGCTTTCAAATATATCCCCCTCTTTTATTATGAAGGAATTAGGAGTTTTCGTAGCCAGTTCATTCATAATTCCTTCATATGAACTTATGATTGTTCATCTTCTGAAATTTTTACTCAGTTACTTCTTTTAATCGTACAGGTTTTCCTGAATCTGATGTTCTTCCTTCAGTTCTTGGTAGCATGACGATAATTGAAATTAATGCAAGGACTGCAAACACAACGTTTGTAATAATTCCTGCTGTCGCAGCCATTTCCAGACTACTAGCTTCAGCAATCGTAGCATAGATCGCCGCAGAAATCGCAACTCCGAATGATCCACCAAGTGAGCTTGCCATTTTGTAAATCCCTGAAGCTTCCCCTACCTTGTTAGAAGGTGCGTTAGATACAGCAGTATCGGTTGATGGTGTTGCATAAATTCCAAGTCCTAACCCGAATAATGCAAACCCGATAAACACAACAACGGTGTAAACGAAGCCTGGTAAGAACGTTAAGCCCATGACGCCTACACCTATACCAGTGATAATTGTTCCCCAAATCATTGGCTTTTTCGCACCAGTTTTTTGCAATATTTTTTCACCTACGCGGATCATTGATAAAACCGCAACTAAATACCCAAGAGATAACATACCGGATTGAAAAGCCGAAAACCCCCTACCCACTTGTACATACGTATTCGCAATAACAAGTGTCCCAGCTACAGCATTTAATAAAAAGTTTGAAATCGTCGCTCCCGTATATGGTTTATTTTTAAACAGCGAGAAATCAATAAAACTTGCTGCTTTATTTTTTTCAATAATAATGAATACTACTGCTCCAATGATTGTCACTGCCATAAGGATCAATGAAAGTGGGCTTGTCCAGCCAAAATCCCCACCTTGTGTAATCACTAAGTTTAAAGCAACCATTGTGATAATAAATAGAATAAAACCACTAATGTCGAATTTGGCAGAAACGGTTTCCCCTCTACTTTCAGGTGTATCTTTGATTAAAAGCATCGCAAGGATAGCAAATACAATCGAAAAGATGAAAATCCATCTCCATCCCATATATGTTGCAATCGCTCCCCCAGCAAATGAACATACACCTGAACCACCCCATGATCCAATTGACCAGAAACTAAGTGCACGTTGACGATCTGCTCCTTCAAAATATTCCTTCATTAATGCAATCGTAGCAGGCATGATACATGCGGCAGAAAGCCCTTGAATAATCCGGCCGATAATTAGCAACAATGAACCCTGCGCAAATATGAGGCACAAAGAACCGATTACACTTAAAACTAATCCTATATTTGTGAATTTCTTACGTCCAAGTTTATCAGCTAACCCTCCAGCTGCAACTATAAATATTCCAGAGAACAATGCTGTTAAACTAATCGCTACATTTAGCATACCTAACGAAATTCCTAAATCATCTTGTACGGCTGGTATCACATTGACCATTGACTGGGCAAAAAGCCAAAACGTAATAACACCGAACACGATACCTGTTATCATTTTATTTGTCCCTTTATAAGCTGTTTCCATTGTTCGACCTACCTCCATAATAGTTGGATTGAGGATAAACAATCCCCCTTAGATTTTCCAGTTTAGTTCTCGCTTAATATTTACAAATCCCATTATAATTAATCTAAAAAAGGATCATCATTTATGAAAACAACTTGCGATGACGATATTAGAAAAGATTCCATTGATAGCAATCCTTCATTCTCATTCATATCCAAGAACAGTTCTCTACTAGCAGCTAGAATTTTATAATTTTCTTAGCAAGAACAAAAGCGCAAGCGCCTTGATCAACCTAAGGCAGGTATAAGCCACGCATGAATTTTATAATTCCTAAACGATAAAAAACGACAGGTATGAACCTGTCGCTAAAATTGCTACTATGAATTGATTGCTCTTTATTCGCCTAGCTCTTCCTTCTTCAATGTTGCTTCAATACCTGCAAGTGCCTCATCTGCATCAGAGCCAGCAGCAATAATTTTTATTTGAGATCCTTGTGGTATACCTAAAGACATTACACCCATAATAGATTTAAGATTTACCGTTTTACCGTTGTATTCTAAATTTATATCGGCGTCATATTTGCTAGCTGATTGCACTAATACTGTTGCTGGACGTGCATGAATTCCTGTTTCTGCGATTACTGTAAATGTTTTTTCTGCCATTTTTCATCAATCTCCTTTAATATATATCATACTTCTACAATACACTATTTTATCAGTCGCACAAAGTAAAAGACAAGTGCTACATAAATAACTATCCAACTTATTGTCGTTTTCAGACACAATTATGAACAGCTTTATAAAGAAATCTACTTTTCTTTAACCAACCTTAAGAAGACGTCATTTTAGACACGGAAACAAAGGAATAAAAATGACATTCATCATCATGCCGGTTTTGGAACATCATCCAAAGACATCACGACTAGTTAATAATTCCACAAATAATGTTATATGTATAGGGAAAAGTATGGTAGAGGTGATTAAGTGTGAGAAAAACATTTACCTGTATTCTTCTTTTTTTCTGCATAAATTTATTTTTCATTAGTCAAAACATAGAGGCAGCAAATGACACGATTAAAGTATTAGATATTGAAACTAGTACAGTTATAAAGGAGGTTCCAACATCTTCAGATATAGATGGGGATGTGAAAGAAGCAATCAAATCAATTACACAAGTGACTGTACAAGCAAAACCAGTGCCTAAAAAAGGTTACTTAATAAAAATCCCTTTAACTAAATCACTAAAAGTGAAGAATAAATGGTTTGATGATATCGTGAGCGAAGTTTTACTTTTATACAACCCATCAACAAAAAGACAAGGAAAGATCATTTTATACAATGATGAGAATACCCCATTATTTTTTGATATCGACTATGATTTCTCTCCGCTTTTAAAAAAAATAA
Source organism: Metabacillus rhizolycopersici (assembly GCF_020075705.1). The sequence continues at coordinate 217,999 of NZ_JAIQUM010000001.1, forward strand.
ATTTACAAGAATAGAACGGGGTTTTCTTTATCCCCATCACTAAAACCTTAGAGATAAGGTATTACTACCCGTTAATACGATATTAAAAAATAAATTATGTATATACTTTAAAATTTTTGTAAACATTAGTTAGCGGGTTACTATTGGAGGTGAAAATTATGGCAAAGAAAAACAATAATAGCAAAGCACAACAGCTTCAACAACAACAAAACCAAGGTCTCGAAACCGAATTTTCAAGTGAAGTGACACCGAAGAAAGAGAAAAAACAAAAAAATAATTCCTAATCAGAGGCGGCTTAAAACCGCCTTTTCATTATTCTTGCTTATTTGCATCATCAAACAAACCAATACAGGGACATTTGCTCACATTGCATTATTTCATCCTAAACTTTTGTTTAATGGTCTACCAATGCACAGCAAATGGGAAATTTTCGAATTTACTGCTTTCTCGTTAACACAATATTTGTTTTTTTCATTCTATCCAATGTATTATAAGCAATCTTTACTTTGGCAAGAGTTCCTTTTAAAGCTTCTTCATGATGAGAATGTTGTGATAAATACATAACTGAGAAATCATACAATGCTCTAGCAAGTAATTCGACTGCTTTATCTTGTTCGCTCATAGTTTTACCTTTATGATCTTTGACTGAAACTCGAATAATATCCTCTGAAATCTCTTGAATTAACTTGACTTTTTCTTGCTCATTCATCTTCATTCTCCCCTTTCAAAGTTTAAACTAAAGGAATCCTGATTCCTATCTCTGCAAAAATCATTTCTCACTACCATCATACGTTTTCAGATAAGAAAATATGGCAAAAATTAAGAAAGAAATAATTAACATATGCTTCTTATTTTTATTTTATAACATGAAAGTAAGTTCAAATTCGAAAAAGTAAGACTTATCATAATCTTTTCGGACATCCCCCCCCCCACACATATCATCTTTTTTGCTCTTAAAATCTCGGGATAGCGCTTTATTTTCCGTAATGAATGGGATAAATGTAAGAAGCTACGTTTGCATATAATGAAGGATGAACAAAAGCGTAAGCGCCTTAATCAGCCTCGGGCAAATAAGCCAATCAGGAATTGAAGGTGTTTTTTTTACCTTCAATTCCTGATTGGCTTAGACCTAAGAGGGCTAGGAGCTGGATGTCGTGCACTTATCCACGTACAAGAATTTTATAATTTTCTAAACGACTAAGGAAAGAGGTGAGCTCGCTTTTGAGCCTATACCTTAAGTTGAGCTTAGAAAATCAAGTTCCTATCGAAATTATTTACCTTTCAAGATATGGTAAGATCACACAACGAAAAATCCTGGTAAAAAAGATAAATCCTGAAAATATTGCGGCATATTGTTATTTACGAAACCAAATTCGCACCTTTTCTTTAAACCTAATTTTGTCAGCAGGCTGGAGTAAAGAATCAAACATCTCATAACAACAATCAATAAAACAGTTTCCTTCAGTGAAGCTTTTCTTAACTCAAAAATTACGTATCGCATTTACTCTTTCCACTTTTAACAAGTCCATCCACTGAAGTGTAAAATCACAACAATTGGAGACCAACCTCCCTAATGACATCCAACCAATTATTCATTTGCACACAGTTCTTCTTAAAAATAAAAAAGGCTGACAGATAATGGAATGTATCACATTCTTTGTCAGCCTTTGTCAATTTTCAAATAGATAGTTGTTGTGATAGTGTATAAACACCTTCTGAAAGAGGGTCTTTCTGATTTAATATTCTGTTAATGCTATGGTCAACAATCTCTTGCTTTTGCATGCCAATCGCACGACCACTTTTTCCCTCAACTAATAATTCAACTGCTCGAGCACCTAAACGGGAGGCCAGAATACGATCCAAACCTGTTGGTGAACCGCCTCGTTGCATATGACCTAACACAGAAACATGTGTTTCGATTTGATATTGGTCCACTAATAATTTTGAGAGTTCATTTCCAGTACATACACCTTCCGCTAGGACGATAATTGAATGCTTCTTACCACGTTCGATACCTTTATGTAACTTTTGGACAATGTCTTCAATTTCAAATGGTCGTTCAGGAATGATGATCGATTCAGCCCCAACAGCCAGACCTGAGAAAAGTGCTATATCACCAGCATGTCTTCCCATTACTTCAATAATGAACGCTCGATCATGAGATGTAGCAGTATCACGAATTTTATCTATACTGCTAATCACTGTATTTAAAGCCGTATCAAATCCAATCGTGTAATCTGTTCCTGCGATATCATTGTCGATTGTTCCTGGTAGACAAACGCATGGAAAACCCTTTTCTGTTAATTTTGCGGCCCCGCGATAAGAACCATCTCCACCGATCACCACAAGTCCTTCAATTCCAAGATGTCTAAGGTGCTCAATCGCTTTAGCCTGTGATTCGTCTTTTTTAAATTCTTCTGATCTTGCTGAATAAAGGATTGTTCCGCCACGATGAATGATATCACCGACAGATCCTAAATCAAGCTTTTTTAAATTTCCTTCCATGAGGCCGGCATATCCTTGGTAAACACCGTAAACCTCTAGTCCAGAATAAATTCCTTTTCGTACAACTGCACGTATCGCAGCGTTCATACCAGGTGAATCTCCACCACTCGTTAATACTGCAATTTTTTTCATCGAAAAGCCTCCTCGTAATTAGCCAGTAAAGTCACCATATCTGAAGAAACTCCTAAGTGAACAAAAGTTTAACTTTAAACAATCTCTTTTCCTATGTAGTTCGTTAAGAAAACCAGTGACATGTTAAAAGGCTGTTTAGTATTATTCTATCAATTACCAAAACCTATTACCGCCATTTTCCCTTTTAATAGAAAAATAGATCATACTATTATATAGCCTTGTATATCGATAATCCATTGATTTAATCAAGAAATAGATCTTTCATTCGTCGTATAAATTCTGATTCATTCTACCGATTCACAGCTCGATACCCTGCTTCAATTGCTTCCGATTCTGTACAAAACATTGCCTCAGGTTTTGTTACTTTATAAGATGGTGACGCTTCGGTATGGAAGATTTTTTCTCCCTTTGAATTAATATTCCCTTTAATCGTACAACCATTACTAGTTCCTTCATTATCCTTTTTGGGATTTTCCTGAATCACCGCCTTCTCATCCTTATAGCCTTGATCTGTTGCATAGTTTTCAATGCTCCAAATGCCGACTTCCTCTTGTTGTGCCTGCTTTTGAATCGCATAAAAATCGTCGACATATTTTGTATTTGGTTCATACACATAGGCTACTCTTGCTAAGCCCTTTTTAAGTAACAGTTCGTTGACCATTTGTCCATCCACATATATATAGGCTAACAATCTACCATATTTGTCTCGTTCTCCGATATCCATCTCTAACTGAATTTCTTTTCCAGTTAACAATTCCTTTGTAAAACTACTAGCCTCCGGACCGAATGGTTGTACTGATTTCGATGGATGGACAGTCTCCGGCGTATCAATCAATAATAGCCTTACTGTTTCCTCTTTCCCATCAACCTTTATTTTTACCGTATCGCCATCTACAACTCTTATTACTTCTACTGGAATGAGATTAGAATCTCCTTCATTTAGTGCACATCCAACAGTAAATAGCAGGATAATGACTGCTATAATCCATTTTTTCAACTTTTCATTTCCCCTTCGACTTTCAATATCTACTTCGATTTTTGCTTTCATTTTCTAATTAATTATTTGGGCAATATTTTTATCGAATCCTCTTCTAATAAGCTTATTTAACAACTGTAAACTCTTTGGAAAATTTTGTTAACGTTTCAAATCCAGTACTAGTGATTAGCACTTCATCTTCAATTCTAACACCACCGATGCTAGGAATATATATCCCTGGCTCAATTGTATAAACCATACCTTCTTTTAATCGTCCGTCATTATTATGACTCATTGAAGGGTATTCATGAACACTGATCCCCAAGCCATGTCCGATTCGATGGGGGAAATAGTCTCCGTAACCAGCATCTGCAATGATTGTTCTCGCTATCTGATCAAGATCTCCAATTCTAGTTCCTGCTTTACTTGCCGCTAATGCAGCCAAGTTCGCCTGTAAGACAGTGTCATAGATTTTCTTTTGCTCTTCATTATATGTTTTATAAACAAATGTTCGTGTAATATCAGAGCAATAACCATCTAAGACAACCCCAAGATCAAATAAGACGATGTCACCCTCACTTAGCCTTTTCAGACCAGGATTTCCATGGGGCTGTCCTGATTTTTCACCGAACAACACCATCGTCGAAAAGGACATTTCACGGATACCCTTTTTCTTTAATTCAAACTCAATCATCGCAAGTACTTCCATTTCAGTTACGCCATTCTTTAGAGCCTCCATCCCCACTTGAACCCCGAAGTCTGCTAATTCAGCTGCTTGTTTTAAACTAGTCAATTCATTTTCATCCTTGATCAGTCGATGTTCATTTAAAATAGTTTCAACGGATACAATTTCGGCATGATTAACGACTTGTTGAAGGCTTTCAACTCTACTAAAAGATGTGATTTCTTTTTCGATTGCGACTTTTTGAATAGAATGCAGCTTGCGTTTGTTCAAATCTTCCTTTATTAAATCCCAAGGATTTTCATGATCACCATAACAGATTATATCGAAGTTCCAACCCGCTTCCTTCGCTTGTCCTGCTTCCATTTTTGGACAGACGAACAACGGCTCACTATTTTTAAACAAAAAGAGTCCCATTAATCTTTCATGTGGATCTGAATAAAAATTCGTCAAATAAAAAATATTTTCCTTTGATTGAATAAAACACAGATCGATCTCATGTTCTCTTTGCCAATTAATCAGTTTCTGAAGTCGTTTTTCCATTTTCCCTCTACCTTTCAAGTTATTTTACAATAATGTAACATACCTATTTATGTAAAAGATAATCGTTGTGTACGTTTCTCCATTCTTAATAGTTTCAAGTTCAGACAAAGAGAAACGCTCGTAAAATCCGATAAGTCTTGCTTTATTATCTCCTTACATTGATTCGATTTCAAAGATTTTCTTAATGAAGGTTATGAATAACGAAATCATGGGCAAAATGAAAAACGGAATCGATGAAAAAAGAAACACTCTACTATTATTCTTTTTACAACTTTCCTCATCTAATCATTTAATCATACATTCATTTCATATAATGGGAGGAATTCAATTTGCAAAAGAAAGTAGTTATAATTGGAGGTGGTTTAGGTGGAATGTCAGCTGCCATTCGTCTTGCTGCCGATAACTATGTTGTCACGATTATTGAAAAAGGGGATCGACTTGGAGGTAAAATTAATACGAAAAAGGGAAAAGGTTTTATCTTTGATACAGGTCCATCTATTCTAACAATGCCATGGATTTTAGAACAACTTTTTCAAAACGCGAATCGAAATCTATCTGATTACATATCAATTAAACGAATTGAGCCTCAGTTGAAAACATTTTTTGCAGACGGATCAACAATTCAATTAACTGGAAATTTACCAGACTTAATTCGTAATTTAGAGGCCGTTTCAAAGGAAGATGCTAGTGAACTTTTTCATTACTTACATTATTGTAGTAAAATGTATGAATATAGTTCAAAAAGTATTTACAAAAAAGGAATTACAAGTATTCAAGACCTTCGTTCAATGCTTAGTGTAAAAGAAATGCTTTCAATGGATCTTTTGAGAACAATGAATCAAGGCACTAAAAAATTTTTTAAACATAAAAAAATTCAACAATTATTTAATTACTATAGTATGTTTACCGGTTCCTCTCCATATCATGCACCCGCTTATTTATCACAACTTCCCTATGTACAACTTTGCCTAAGCATTTATTATGTAGAGGGAGGAATGTATAAATTAGTTGAGGCTATGTCAAACTTACTTCACGAGCAACAAGTGAATATCCAATTAAATACTGAAGTAAAACAGATTGTCAGAGATGGGCATCGGGCTATAGGAGTGAAACTTGAAAACGGACAAGTTTTTGAAGCAGATATTGTCATTTCAAATTTGGCACCGACCCCTGCATATAACAAATTTATCGATGACTCTACATTAACTTCACAAGTTAACAAAGAACTTGAAAAATATCCAGCAACTGTTTCAGGACTTATCTTATTATTAGGTGTTAACAAATCATTTGCCAATTTAGCACATCACAATCTTTTCTTTTCCGATTCACCTGAGAAGGAATTTCAACAAATCTTTCATGATGGAGTTCCAGCAGATGATCCAACGATTTATGTTGGGATATCTGCTAAATCCGATTCATCACAAGCTCCTAAAGGAAAAGAAAATCTTTTTGTTTTAACTCATGTACCTCCATTAAAGAAAGGCGAATCTTGGATTGATAAGAAGAATGACTATCGAAAAATCATTCTAAGTAAGCTAGAAAGAATGGGCTTAGATCAATTAATCGAACAGATTGAATATGAACATATCATTACCCCTAATGATATCCAATGGCAGTACGGTGCGAACAGTGGTTCCATTTACGGAGTTGTCTCTGATCGAAAAAAAAATGGAGGCTATAAGATCCCTAGTAAAAGTACCATATTACAAAATTTATATTTCGTTGGTAGCTCTACTCACCCAGGCAGTGGTATCCCATTGGTTACCCTGTCAGGACAAATAACCGCTAATCTAATCTTAGAGGAAGATCTTAAACAAAATAAAGGGGTCGTATAAGTAAGTACCTTTTTCTATAGAAAGTGAATAAGATTTCAATCGAAGCATTTGTAACATTGATTTAATATTAATTAGTACTTGATACGATTCTTTTCTTGTATAATATTTAGTATGTAGTTACGTTCAATAATAAGCATGTCTTTCATCCAAAGGCATTAACACGTAAAAGTGTTTACCTAAGTATTTACAAACTCAATACTCTTCCATCTAAGGAGTTGTTATTCGTGCTTCAATGGGTAAAACGTCATTTGGTATCAATTCTTTGTGTTCTTGGAGTATTTGCCCCATTTGTCGGAATGTCATTAATCGATACTTTTTATTTTAGTTCTGTAGTAGGGTGGATTCTCGGTTTTTGTTGCTTTGTCATCTCATACATAATCGTAACTAAGCGACCTGATGAAGAGGAAGAAACAACCACTCATACTTCAATATGAAATGGGCAAGCACTTGTTACAGCCTACGACAAATGAGCGTCTAAACACAAATAGTAAGGAGACAACTAGCACTAACATGAATCTTAACGGGCAGTTCTCTCCTCTATTTTCTTTGCTTTCCGTGAATAACCCCTCCTTATCAACCTTGCGGTTAGATTGAAGAAGGGGCTTCCTGCTTCCACGACTACGGCATACTAGGAGATCCCATTACGTCTTACACAGTCTCCACAGGCGAAGATTATACTGTTCGGACATAACCTTGCCCTACAGTTTGAGTGATTTAGTTCATCACAAGTAGTTGTTCTAATCCTTTGTGCAGAGATGAGTACGAATCGAAAGTGATTTTTTTACACGTTCTCCGCAAGAAGAACAATCTTGCGAGGTAAAGTGTGGTTCTACCTTTATAAGTGCGTCACCATTTTTCTCGCACTTATAATCTAGCATATTTCGAAACATTCCCCATCCAGCATCTGAGATCGATTTAGATAACTTTCTGTTTTTCACCATGTTACGAATGTTTAATTTTTCTACAACGATAACGCCATAATCTTTTGATAAACGATAACTTAGTTTATGGAGAAAATCACGGCGTTGGTTTGCCACTTTCTCATGAAGTTGACGAACGCGATGTACTTGTTTTATGTAGTTGGCAGAACCTTTTTTCCTCTTAGATAGTTTACGTTGTGCCTTTTTTAATTGCTTTTCTTTTTCACGTAGAAATGTTGGATTTTCATATTCCATTCCATTCGAAAGAACGGCATACTTATTCAGTCCTACATCTATACCAACCACATTATGGCTATCAATCGTTCGTGGAACCGCCTGTCTTTCGACACAAAAAATAGCATACCACCTTTCACCTTGACGCTTGATGATCAGTTGTTTCATGGTTCCTTCTAATGGACGATGCAGCTTAATATCGATTTCTCCTAAGTTCTTATTGAATAATTTTCTGTTTTGGGAAAAAGACATAGCATACCGGTTTCCTTTATTATTGAAGCCAAACTGAGGAAAAGTCATACTATTATAATCCTTGTATTTTTTCAGTTTGCGATATTTTGCATCCTTTCGAAAGAAGTTATCAAAAGCCTTTGTTAGACGCAGAAAGACTTCCTGCAATGGTTGAGATGGTACTTCTTTTAGGAACGAATATTTCTTTTTATCCAATTTAAGTTGTGTTTGCATATCGTAACGAGTATAAGATTCATTTGACCTATTATATTTACGTTGTTTATCTAAAAGAGCAGAATTATAGGTTTGGCGACAATATTGCAGCCAACGATC
>NZ_JAIQUM010000002.1 GCF_020075705.1 Metabacillus rhizolycopersici
AAAAGGACATAGCCATTCGATTGCCTTTTGCATTGAATCCAAATTGGGGAAATGTCATACTGGTGTAATCTTTGTATTTTTTCTGTTTTGGATAGTTTTTATCCTTACGAAAGAAACCATCAAATGCTTTTTCTAGACGTAGAAAGACTTCCTGCAACGGCTGAGATGGTATTTCTTTTAGGAAGGGATATTTCTGTTTATCCATTTTTAGTTGTTTTTGCATATCTTTACGATGATAAGATTCTTTTGACTCGCGATATTTATGTTGTTTATCCAAAAGAGCTGAATTATAGGTTTGACGACAATATTGTAGCCAGCGCTCTAGCATTTCCTTCTGTTCTTCGTTTGGAAAGATTTCGTATTTTTGATTCAATAACATTGTCGTCACCACCCTTATATTCTATCTTTAGAATAGAACATAAGTTCCTGTCATACAACCTTTCAGGCTGTCGCCTGACCAAAATTCATCACCTCCCTACCGTTGGGTCTACGCCCTTCACACGCTTGAGGAAGGGGATTTCTTTTGGGTATTCGATAAAAATTCCATCCACATAGTAAACTGGTCCTATTTAGAAAAGCAGCAAATGGGATTCGCTTTGAATAAAAAATGGATAACCCTATTTTCCTTGTGGGTTATCCATTAACATGTACATTTTAGACAGTTAGAGCAATACCATCTTGTTATTACTAACGGTAGTTTATTTTGAATTCATTCACATTACCTTTTGTTGCTCTGAACCTGAATTCATTTCATTTGCAACTTTATTATAATGGGCCTGTTTCTCTGGTACTATCGCTAAGGCAATCGCCGCGATCAAGCCTGGAATCGCGAATGCAATAAAATTTAAGTGAATCGGCAATGAAATCGATAAAAGAAATCCTCCTAAAATTGGTCCAAGCATTCCACCAATTCTACCGATGCCCGAAGCTGTACCTAGAGCAGTAGATCTAATAGAAGCTGGATAGTACTGTGATACGTAAGCTTGAACGATATTTTGCGCTCCAACTGTAGCTGCACCTGCAATTGCTACTAATACATAAATCAGGAGTGAATTCCCGCCAAACCCTAATAGTGTCAGAGCAACTGCGCCTGAAGCATACATCGGAACAAGCATTTTTTTAGAACCGTATTTATCACAAAGTTTAGCGATAATAAGGGTCCCAATTATTGCTCCACCTTGTAAGGCAATAAGGAAGCCTAAGCTTGAATTCAATGCATATCCTGCTTCAATCATCAAATTAGGCAACCAAGTATTCAAACCATACACCATAAGTAAGCAACTGAAAAAGGCAATCCAGAACATGACAGTACTTAAAGCTCGATTATTGTTAAATAAGCCGACAATCGGAACCTTCGTAGCAGGTGTATTTAATTCCAGAAGCTCATCATTTTTATTAAAGGTAATTCCAGGACTTACTTTGGAAAGTGTAGCGAATAATTCTTCCTTTTTGCCTCTTCTAATTAGATGACTTGCAGTTTCTGGTAGCTGCTTATACAGCAATGGAAGAGCTAATAACGGCAACCCAGCAATCCAAAAAATCGATTCCCAGCCTAATGTCGGCATTAACAAGATCCCTAATAATGGTGCAAGGATCCCTCCAACTGAATAACCACATAAAACGATGGATACAACCATGCTTCTCATTGATTTAGGTGAATAATCCGTCAACAAAGCAATGACGTTTGGCATAATGCCTCCAAGACCTAAGCCTGCTAAAAAGCGGAAAGTAGAGAACAGCGTAGGGGTTTCGGCAAAGCCACATAAGAATGTAAAGAGGCTAAATAATATCAATGTTATTGCAATAACATTTTTCCTACCAATACGGTCAGCCAATGTTCCAAAAAAGATCGCACCAAACATCATCCCGAATAATCCATAGCTCCCCATTGCCCCTGCTTCAACCGAAGTAAGATTCCATTGTTCAATCAAAACTGGTACAACAGTTCCATATACGACTAGGTCATATCCATCAAATGCAATAATGAAGAAACTCCATAAGAGTAACCCTAAATGAAAGCGATTAAATTTACTGTTTGCAATAACCTCGTTAGTATTAATTTGAGCCAAATTATTTCCCCCTCGATAATAATTGTTAGCGCTTACTTAATGCCGTAGCAAGAAGATCTTTCTTGTTGAAAAAACAACAACTACCCCATATAGTAAACAAAGTTCTCTAATGGTGATTATAAGTGCAAAGTTTTACATTTACAACAACAATTTATAATTTTGTTAATTTTCTAAAAAAAAAAAATCTACTCTTAAGTAGGAATTGTATTAACTTGGTTTGTGCCCATAAAAAAAAAACGGGAATATTCCCGTTTTTTACGATATTGCCTCAAATTAACTTTTAACTATGTTGTTCATAGCCAAAACTAGCAGATATTTCTTTACTAACATTTATTAAATACTTACTAAGCTCATGATCTTCATTATTTGGTATTAAATCAGAGAATCCTACTACAGTAATGACTCCTAGAAGTTTCTTTTTATAATTAAATACTGGGAATGCAACCGACGAAACAGATGAAACTAACGGCTCCCTTGCAAAGGAAATGCCATTCTTCCGAATTAACTTACATTCTTCATCTAGTAGGTTCAATTTTTCTGGATCAGTATGCAAGAATTCCTTTTCTCTCCATTCGTGAATGAAGTGTTCATCAATAAAAGCAGCAAATACCTTCCCTGTTGCGGAAAGAATCGGAAGCAGTGTTCCCATTTGAGCTCCTATATTAAATCCTTGATTTGTTTTAACTTCTTTGACAATCATTGGTCCATTATTTGTCCAGCTAGAATATAGAACAGTGTTCAAACTGTATACGTTTATTTCTTGTAAATAAGGCGCAATTCGATCAACGACATTTTCTTGATCTGCAGCAGCCATACCGTATTCTATTAGTTTACTTCCTAGTATATATGTGCCAGATTCTTTGTTACGATAGAGAATCCCTATTTGAGTAAGAGTATTAAGATATTTATAAAGATTACTCTTAGTGATTTGAGTTAAATTCTGTATGTCGGTAAATTTCAGTGGTCTCCCTTCTTTAGCGAGAAGATCCACGATGCCTAGGCCTATCTGTAGTGATTGAATGGTTGTTCCCTTCTTTGTAGTTTCCATTTTGGCCTCCTATCCTAATAGTTAGAATGCTTCTTAACCTTTAGGTTTTTTATAATATTACTAGATACCATAGTATGAAAATAACAATATGACAAGTAGGAATAGGAAGCAAAGTGAAGATTTAAAAAATATTCAGAATCATCTATCTGTAACCGTTGACATTTTAAATTTCATAAATTAAACTTAGTTTATAAATAGAGAACAGTGTTATCTAAAAAGAGAATCACTTAAGATCTATTTGATTATGAGGTGATAATATGAAAAAATTCCTAGTTATGATTCAAAGAAAACCCTCTTTCACAGGAGAGTCCATTCAAGGTCATCGAGAATTTCTGAAAAGCCAAAAAGAAACGGACAATTTATTTTTAGCTGGCGGTTTTGAAGATGCCTCTGGCGGAGCTTATGTTCTCCAAGCAAATTCTTTAGAAGAAGCTAGCAATATGCTAAAAAATGATCCTATGTATCAAGAGAATAAATCCGTTTACACAATTAAGCAGTGGAATATTAACTAACTACAAATCTTTTTTACAGAAAGGAAGTTTACGAATGAAACTTATTACATTTAAACGCGAAGGTGTCTCACGCATCGGAGCTATTATTGAAGAAAACGTAGTTGATTTACATGTTGCCTATAAAGAATTACTTGCATCAGAAGGAAAACTTCGTGCTGAACAAATTGCAGAAGCTTTTGTTCCAGCAGATATGAATGGATTTTTACAAGGTGGAAAAGAAAGCTTAGAGCTTGCAAAACAGGCAATTGACTTCGCATTAAATACGAAAGAAGCTAACGGCTATAAGCTTGTATTTGACATAAATGAAGTAAAAGTAGAAGCACCTGTTCCACAACCAGGGAAAATCATCTGTGTTGGCCACAATTACCGCGAGCATATCGCTGAAATGGGACGTGAACTTCCACCGTTTCCTGTCGTGTTCGCAAAATTTGCTAATACAGTAATCGGACCGCAAGATGATATCCCATTCTATCCAATTTCTGAGCAGCTAGATTATGAAGCAGAATTTGCTTTTGTTGTAGGTAAGCGTGCTCGTAACATCTCTCAAGAAAATGCTCTTGATTATGTAGCTGGTTATACAATTGCAAATGATGTAACTTACCGTGACATTCAACGTCGTACGCTTGAGTGGTTACAAGGTAAAACAGTTGAAGGCAGTGCTCCAATGGGTCCATGGTTAGTGACATCTGACGAGTTAGTTGATCCATCTGGTTTAGATGTTCGTCTAACAGTAAACGGTGAAGAACGCCAAAAAACAAATACTGCAAACTTTGTTTTCGATGTAAAATATCTTGTTGAATTCTTATCAAACTTAATGACGCTTGAGCCAGGTGATATCGTCCTTACAGGTACTCCAGGTGGCGTAGGTGTTGCTCGCGACCCACAAGTATTCTTAAAAGATGGAGATGTTGTCAAAATCGAAATCGATCGTATCGGTACTCTAGAAAACCGTGTTCAATCTGTTAAAGAAGTTGCGAAGGTTAAATAAGCATGGCTAATGTAATTGTAACTGACTCGATTCAATCTGTTCACACATCGCTTGATGAGATTCTTCAAATAGTGAATGAACTTTCAGAAGATACGATTCGTTGGAATCCAACGGAAGATGAATGGTCTATTATGCAAATTCTTAACCACCTTGTGGAGGCGCTTCCTTATTGGTTGAACGAAATAAAGCAGATTTTAGAAGCTCCAGGTAAAGAATGGGGCCGTGGTTTAACTGATAAAGCACGTTTAGCAGCAGTAAGTAATACTGATCAATTGACAGTTTCTAATGTATTAAAGGATTTAGAAGCCTTAAAACCACAAGTAGAAGAAGTACTTAGTAGCTTGACTGAAGAGCAGCTTGCAATCGAATCACCAAGCAGGAATCCACGTTTTGGAACAAAACCAATTTCATTTATTGTGGATCACTTGCTTGTCGAGCACGCTGCTAAGCATTGTGGCCAAATCAAACGTAATTTATCTAAAATAGCTAACTAACTCTTTTCTTACGGTTTCAGTTTAAAGAGGCAAGCAATCAGCTAATGACTGATTGCTTCTCCCTTCACTCTTTACTTATGAAAATACCGTACCCGGCATTGATGATGTCCCTGTCTTGTTGTTCTTGAGCTTTCCAACAGGGGCGTAAAAGGCTTTTAAAGATTAGAGATATAGGAGGAATAAAGAATGGCTGAAAAAAATGACTTTTTTAAAAGTAAACTAGTGCAAGATTTCACAAGAGATATTCGCCAATATAATCTTGGTCCACTTTGGGAAGCGATTCCAGAATTGATGCATCACCAACCTGAACCACATGCACAAGCTTATCTTTGGAATTGGGATCTTTTAGAGAAAAAGTTAATGGAAGCAGCTCAAATCTTCACTCCAGACCGTGGTGGTGAACGAAGAGCGATTTACCTTCAAAATCCCGGCTTAGATTATCGCCAGCCATGGGGATGGGCTTCTACTTCTCAAACACTTTATGCGGCAGTTCAACTTCTTCAGCCTGGTGAAACAGCACCATCTCATCGTCATACACAAAATGCACTTCGCTTTATTACGCATGGTGAGGGAGCTTATTCTATCGTTGAAGGTGAGCGTATTTTTATGGAAGAAGGCGATTTCGTCATTACTCCTAAAAACCTATGGCATGGTCATGGTCATGAAGGTACAGAGCCAATGATTTGGATGGATGTTCTTGATATCCCAACAATTTATATGATGGGTGGTACGTTCTTCGAGCCATACCCTGAAAGAATTGAACAGCCGAAAGTTCCTGATAACTATAGCGCACAACGTTATCAAGGTGGAATGGTTCGTCCGATTTCTGACCGCCATCCTAAGGTAGCACCACTTGGCGCATACAAATGGAATCAAACATTCAAAGCAATTGAAGGATTATCTCGATTTGAGCCAGATCCATATGATGGTTATGCAGTAGAGTTTATTAACCCTTCAAACGGAAAAACAGCCAACCCGAATATTGGGGCATGGATGCAGATGCTTCCAAAAGGATTCCATTCAAAGGCTCATCGTCATACACACTCAGCTATTTACCAAGTATTCAAAGGTTCAGGCTACAGTATCATTAATGGTGTTCGTTTTGACTGGTCTCAAGGTGATTACTTCATTATTCCTAACTGGGCAGTTCATGAACATGTTGCTCTAGAAGAAACATACTTCTTCTCTGTTAATGACTTACCAATCATGGAAAAATTCGATCTTGAACAAGAAGTTCCATATGAAAGCAACAACGGATATCAAGAAACAAAAAATGAATTTAAACCAGTTTTAGTTTAGAAAGCGTATACATTAAAATGTTAAGGGGGATGAAATAAATGAGTAAATCAGAAAATCCAGTATTAATAATTGGTGGCGGTATCGGTGGAGTTGCAGCAGCACTTGCAACAGCTGAAGCAGGTCACAAAACACAAGTATTAGAACAAGCTCCACAATTTGGGGAAATTGGAGCAGGAATTCAAATGGGACCAAACGCTTATGCTGTTCTAGACCGCTTCGGTGTTGCAGATGAAATTGCTAAGCTTGCTGTTTTCCCTAAAAGACTCGTTTTGAAGGATGTTTATACTGCAAAAGAATTAGCTTCTTTAGATTTAGGTGATGAATTCAAAGCTAAATATGGCTTCCCATATATGGTTATGCACCGCTCAGATTTACACCGTATCTTAGTAGAAGCTGTACAAAAAAATCCACTTGTTGAGCTTGTTAATGATCAAATCATCCAAACTGTGGAAGAAAATGAAGACGGCCTAACAGTAACAAATCAAAGAGGCGAAACGTTTACTGGTAAAGCCGTTATTGGTGCAGATGGTCTTAAATCAAATGCTCGTAAATACTTTGCTGATGATGAACCAATCTGCTCTGAGTATGTGGCATATCGTGGAACAGTTCCTATTGAAGAGATTAGTTCTGATGCGAATATGGATGATGTAATTATGTGGATTGGTCCTAACCTTCACGTTGTTCAATACCCTGTTCGTAAAGGTAAATTATATAACCAAGTTGTTGTATTCAAAAGCTTGAATTACAAGCCTGATTCAGATGACTGGGGAACTCCAGAAGAAATGGATAAAGTATTTGAAGGCTGCCACCCAATTGTGGAAAATGCACTTTCATTTATTTCACGTCAAATTCGCTGGCCAATGTATGATCGCTTACCAATCAATAACTGGACAAAAGGCAATTTCACATTACTAGGAGATGCTGCACATCCAATGCTTCAATACTTAGCACAAGGTGGTTGTCAAGCACTAGAAGACGCTTCTTACTTAGCTAATATGTTACACCTTCATGGTGAAAACTTTGAACAAGCGTTCCAAGCTTACCAAGAGGAACGAATTCCACGTACAGCAAAAGTACAAACAAATGCACGTGCTTGGGGAGAAATTATTCACGCAGTAGACCCAACTTCTATTTTATTAAGAAATACACTTCTTGAAAAAACGCCAGCTGAAGCTTTTGAAATGGTTAATTGGCTGTACGGATATAAAGTTCCAGAATTAGAAAAAGTCAGCCAGTAAGCATCAATTACCCCCAAGGGATAAAACCTTGGGGGTAATTTTCTTTTATACTCCTGCTATCAAAAGGACTAAGGTGAAGAATTCTTTCTTGTTCCCCTCTTCTAACTGTTGCCACTACATTTCCTGTTACTTATCCTTTGACATCATCAACGCTCTTTTCAAATCCTTAAAGGATGAAGATTTTCCGTATATTAAAACGCCCCCCTTATAAACACGGGCACCAAAAATAGCCAATACGGTAATCGAAACAAGTAGAATCGCAATAGATAATCCAATTTCCCATGGTGGAATATTAAGCATGCCAACTCGTAAGAACATGATCATCGGGGTGAAGAACGGAATGTAGGAGCTTATGGTGATAAACGAAGTTTCCGGATTCGTTAGCCCGAACATCGCAATCATAAAAGCAGCAATAATCAAGAAAATCATTGGTGCAATTAATTGTTGAACATCTTCTATTCTACTTACAAGTGAGCCGAGAAAAGCAGCTAGCGTCGCATATAAGAAATAACCTAAAATAAAGTAAATTCCTGCATAGACAAATGTTAATGTTGGAATCTCACTAAATCCTAATGCTCCCCCTGTCATCGTATTTATATCATTGATTTGTGATTTAATCGCTGCATACCCAACAACAAGAATAACAATCATTTGCGTTAAACTTACAAGCCCTATTCCGATTAATTTAGCAAACATTTGCTTGACCGGGGATACACTAGAAATTAAAATTTCCATGACGCGCGAAGATTTTTCTATTGCTACCTCTGTTGCAATCATACTTGCGTACATAATAACAGAAATATAAATGACAAATAATAGTACATACACAAGCCCTCGTGCTTGATTTAACTCTTCTTCTGACTTCGCATTATCTTCTAGAGCTACTTTGTTTAGTTCAACTGGTGTAAACAATTCGTTTAATTCATTTGAATCTAACCCCAATTGCACTCTTCCTAGTTCCAGTTTTGTCTGCTGGAGAACCTGCTCGATTTGCGTGAAAATCTGACTATCTGTCATTGATAATGTTTTTACTGTTGCTGTTGGTTGTTGATTTTGATCAACTTGTAAAATAATCACGCCATCTATTTCTTCAGCCAACACTTGTTCATCAAGCTCTGATTCAGATAAAGTTGATTTTTCAACCTCAATAGGTACTCCACTTGCCACAAGATTATTTTCGAACATCGTATAGTATTCATTTGTTTCATCAAGTACAGCAAAAGATTTTGCTTCCTCATCTTTATTAAAAGCTTCTATAATCGTAGATATATTTGAAATTCCGAAAAGAACCAATGCCATTACTAACGTTGTAATAATAAATGATTTCGATTTTATTTTACTTAAGTACGTATGCACTACCATGATCCAGAACTTATTCATAGGATGCACCTACCTTCTCAATAAAAATATCATTTAAAGAAGGTTCTTCTAATGCGAATTTACGAACAAACCCTTTATTTTGAAGTTCATGGAATATAACCTTTGACACATCTTCACTTTCAATTTGGAGTTCTACTCCTTCAGAGGTTTTCTTGAATTTTGTAACACCGCGAACATCTTCGAGAAAGCCCATATCAAAATCGCCTTGAACAAACACATTCTTCTTGCCAAATGATCTTTTTATTTCTCGAAGTGAACCGTGTAAGACAGGCTTTCCGTGATGCATAATACATAAATTCTGACAAAGCTCCTCTACATGCTCCATTCGATGGCTTGCAAATACGATTGATGTGCCAGACTCTTTTAAATCAACAACCGCTTTCTTTAAAAGCTCTACATTGATTGGATCCAGTCCACTAAATGGCTCATCTAAAATCAGAAGCTTTGGTTTATGTATAACTGCTGCGATAAATTGAATTTTTTGCTGATTCCCCTTTGAAAGATCCTCTACCTTTTTATTGGCATACTCTGGCACTTTAAACTTTTCAAGCCAATGATTCATTTCAACTAAAACTTCTTTCTTTGACATCCCTTTTAATCGACCTAAATAAATAAGCTGATCCTTTACCCTTAGCTTTGGATAAAGCCCCCGTTCCTCTGGGAGATAACCAATTAAATCACTTTGTTCATAAGAAATTTTTTCTCCATTCCATGTTATCAATCCATCAGATGGATTTAACAACCCTAAAATCATTCGAAATGTTGTCGTTTTCCCAGCACCATTTGCACCAAGGAAGCCAAAAATTTCTTGCTCAGGAATGGCGATCGATAGATGATCTACAGCAGTATGTGAACCAAAACGCTTTGTTACACCTTCTATTTTTAGACTCATGCTCATCCTCCTTTACAATAGTATTACGAATAGCTTAATAGAAGGTTTCATATTCATGCAGGAAAAAAGTAGTTTAGTAAGAATTTGTATATAAAGATCGTAATCAATTACTAGGGAGGAATGTAAGATGAGTATGTACTATTTAACCGTTTTCGAGAAAACAGGAGAAAAGCTTTTCGATGAACATTTCGAAGCACAAACAGAGCAAGAGGCAAAGGAAATAGGGCAACGTAAACTTGAAGAGAATCATTGGTCTGATAAAACATATCGCTGTACATCTGCTTTAGGAAAACTTATTTTATTTGGAAGGTAATATGCTAGCGCTTTAGACTGCCTTAGGTCAAAGACACTCATAAATAGCAGGTGTTCATGAGTGTCCGTTTTCTGTTCTGATCACTCCTCCTCCAAATCCATCTTATAAAAAAGTATCCCTCTTTCAATAAATATAGTACTATGTTGAATAGAATTGCAAAATAGCTACGGAAGGAAGCTTTCTCTTGATAGAAACCTTATTATTAAATTTCCTTTTTTTACTTATTCCTGTTTTAACATTTCTTATTTTCTTAGAAAGTAAAATGCATTATTATAATAAACCCATTATTATTTCCCTTACATCTGTTTCAATGATTCTATGTATGATATTTCCCATTAATTTAGCAAGCGGGTTTATTTTTGATTTACGATATATTCCTTTTATCATTATTATCCTTTTCATGGGATACAAAAATGCCTTAATTCTATATTTAATTCTCAACATATGCCGATTTTTAATTGGTGGAGATGGTATCGTTCAATCTTTTCTGTTTTCAACCATTATTTTTGCGCTTGTATCTTTATTCAGCAGAAAGTTCGTTCGATTAAGTCCTAAGAATAGAATTTCATATGCAGTAATTTTCACTTTTTTAACAATGTCTCTATACTTTTTAACACTAGGCTTGCAAATACCTTTAAATCGAGAATTCTGGTCCCTATCATTCTACGGCTTAGCAACCCACGTTGTGATGATGTTGATCCTAATGATTTTAATCGAGCAAACGATCTCGAATATGAAAGCTCGTGAAGCTTTTTTACATTCAGAAAGATTACATGTGCTCAGTGAACTAACGGCTAGTGTTGCTCATGAAATAAGAAATCCACTTACCGTCACGAACGGTTTTTTGCAGCTATTAAATAAATCAGATTCTATACCAGCTACAGAAAAGAACTATATTGAGTATTCATTACAAGAATTAAAACGAGCTGAAAAAATTGTAAGTGATTTTCTTACTTTCTCCAAACCTCAAAGTGAAAACATGGTATATTCCAACTTAAAAGAAGAGACAGAGTACGCAAAAAATATTTTATTACCATACGCTCACATGCACCAAGTAGAAATACAACTTACGTTTAATAACTCACTGAATAAAAAATATGATAAGAATCAAATGCAACAATGTTTAATCAACTTGTATAAAAATGGAATTGAATCAATGGAAGAGGATGGGGGTATTCTTTCCATTGATGTTTCCCAACAAAAGAATTGCATCATGATCACAATTAAAGACACGGGGATTGGTATGACAGATGAAGAGGCTTCACTATTAGGTAAACCCTACTATTCTACGAAAAAACAGGGAACTGGACTTGGCATGCTTATGGTTTACAGTACAATTCATAAACTTAGAGGCCATATTAAAGTCGACAGTAAAAAAGGAAAAGGTACCTTATTTACGATAACCATTCCTGTATGAAGCTCAAACAAAACAACTAAGAAAAGCGCAAGCGCCTTGATCAGCCCCGACAAGCATAAGCCAATCAGGAATAGAAGGTGTTTTTTACCTTCAATTCCTGATTGGCTTATGACCTCGAGGGGCTAGGCGCTGGAGCTAGACACCCAAACTAGGTACAAAAACTTATACTTTCTTATCTTAGAAGCAAAGGAAAGTGCTGAATTACATGCTAACACTTTCCTTTCCCCACTCCTAAACTTTACAATACGTTAAAAGGCTAGTCCATATTACTAAATCTGATTTTTTATATCTTGTCTAATTGATTCAATAAGTGTGCTAGATAAGTTCGCTGGAATCGATGTATGCTCTACAAAGAGCCAAGCATTGATTATTTCAAGGTCAGCTTTTTTAAACGTAATGCTATAATCACGATGATTATGAGTAAAATCGGCTGTCACAAATTCTTCCCCATCAAACTGATCATCAATAATCATATGTTTTATTTCATAAGGATCCACGTTCTAATCTCCTTTTTATCATTCTCTTATATATAATGAACATTATCTTGTTGTTTATTCACTTTTTTGCCAACCTATCTAGTTTCTCAAATAGAATATGAAGTTGGTGTCCCTCAGACCAGAGATTTACCGCTCTCTTCCTTCAGATTCTACGTCGCTACAGACATCTTACGTTAAGCTACAGCTACTTCTGCCTTCACAGTTCGGGACTTGCACCCTATATATAGACTACATCATGCTGAGCGCACCAAATAAACAGCCAAGGCACGCCGCCTGGCTGTCGTTTATCACTCTCTTTAACAAGATAAAAGCCTATTTCATCGTTCTTCCTCGTCAACCACACACTATAAGATATAGCCATCCTCTTTTTATTTTTACAGTCCTCTCTTCAATATCGCATAGACGATTCCTACTTACTATTTATCATATTTTGATTTATTAACTTTTCTTAAACAGACGTTAATTCCTTTTCAAAAACCTTTTCTGGTGATACATAATGGTAGCCAAGATCGTTTGCAACAGCTTCATATGTGATTTCTCCGTTTGCTACGTTTAATCCAAGCTTTAAGGATTCATTTTCCTTTATTGCTTTGAATACACCTTTGTTTGCAATCTGTAATGCGTAAGGAACCGTAACATTTGTTAAAGCAATTGTTGATGTTCTCGGTACCGCTCCAGGCATGTTTGCCACTGCGTAATGAACAGCACCGTATTTTTCATATGTTGGATTGTCATGTGTTGTAATATGATCAATTGTCTCTACAATACCACCTTGGTCAACAGCCACATCTACGACAACAGAACCTGGTTTCATTGCTTTTACCATTTCTTCCGTTACCAGTTTAGGAGCTTTTGCACCAGGTATTAAAACAGCACCAATTAAAAGATCAGCTTCTGCTACAGCTTCTGCAATATTGAATGGATTGGACATTAATGTTTTAATTTGATTACCGAAAACATCATCTAATTGACGTAATCGATCCGCACTTACGTCAATGATCGTGACATCAGCCCCTAAACCGATGGCCATTTTCGCTGCATTTGTGCCTACAACACCACCACCAATGATGGTTACTTTACCGCGACTAACCCCAGGAACACCTGCAAGTAGGATACCTTTACCGCCATTTGATTTTTGCAAAAATTGAGAACCAATTTGAGAAGCCATACGACCTGCTACCTCACTCATTGGAGTAAGAAGAGGAAGAGTGCGATTTACAGCAACTGTTTCATAGGCAATCGCAATAACTCCCTTATCCTTAAGCGCTTTAGCTAGGTCTGGCTCAGCAGCTAAGTGTAAGTAGGTGAATAAAATTAACCCTTCACGGAAGTAACCATACTCATCACGAATAGGTTCTTTCACTTTCATAATCATTTCAGCTTGAGACCATACATTTGCAGCATTTTCAATAATCTCTGCACCACTATTGGCGTAATCCTCGTTAGTGAAACCGCTTCCAATACCAGCATCCTTTTCAATCAATACTCTATGACCTGCATTAATAAAAGATATTACGCCAGCTGGTGTGAGAGCTACACGGTTTTCATTATTTTTAACCTCTTTTGGTACTCCAATAATCATTTTCATCATCCTCCTAAAATAGGTATCTACCATTATGGAATATGCTTTTCAAATCTTTCCAAATTAAATTTGGGCGGATTAAATTTATAACTTAAGTATAAACATCAATTTGTTGAACATCATTAGACATAATGTAAAATACATGTAAGTTTTTATGCGACATTATAGATACCCAGAGGAAAATCTGCTCTCCCATCTTTACACGTTCCCCCCGCCAAAATAAAATTAATTGAATCATCGCATAATTTGTTGTCTCATATCTGTTTTGGATATAAACTGATTAGTAAGGACTTATTTTTTATTAAGGTGAGGTGTTTCCATATGAAAAATGAAATTAAGTTATCTGTGCAGGAAGTCATCCTACAAGAGCAATTTCAACAGGCAAAAATCGTAGCTGGAAAAAATGGATTACATCGAACAGTAAAATGGGTACATATAATTGAGGTTTCTGAAGTAAGTAATCTATTGAATGGAAATGAATTAATCTTATCAACAGGCGTTGGTTGGAAGGAAGGAAAAGCAACCTTACTCTCCCTCGTTCAGCAATTAATTGACTGCAAGGCTGCTGGACTTTGTATAGAATTAAGAAAGTATATGACTATGACTGATGTTCCTGAAGAAACCATTCAACTTGCAAACCAATACGATTTTCCAATTATCGTATTCGATCATGAAGTGAGATTCATAGATATTACTGAAAGCGTACACACTTTAATTATCAAAAAGCAATACCAAATGATTACAGAATTAGAGGATTATTCTCGCAGACTAAATGAGGTGCTTCTTGAAACAGACCCAATGGAGAAAATTCTAAGAATGCTGTACGAACAAATAAAGGCCCCAGTCATTTACCAAACAAATGAAGGTCTTGTAGAAATAGTTTCAAAAAAAACGAAAAAGGAAAATCAATATCTTCTCCAAATGGTCAATGATCAAAAAATCGAGCAAAATGACAGCATCATCCGTCAAAAAATCCATGTATGGAACCAAACTTTTGCTGAACTTATGATTATCTCAGAAAAAGGATCGATCCATGAGTTCGAAACATTAGTATTAGACCGAACTGTAACAGCGCTCGCTCAAGTCATATTACGTGAATTGTGGACAGAAGAGCGCAGAATGGCAAAAGAATCAGACTGGATTCAGGATTGGCTAAATGGAGAACATACGAAAGAACAGGTAGTTAAATACCTTGCAGAGCATAAACTGGACATCAATCCAAAAAAGGCAGTTGTACTCCTTCTAAATGCAAAACAACTGAACATAGCAAGTTCAACAACTACTTATCTAAAAATGCTGTTGCGTCATATTTTTCAAGAGCAAGGTTTTTTTCTTTTATCAGCTGACCTTAAAAAGACGATCGTTTTCATTCTTCTTGATAACCGCGAGGGCAATGATTGTCGAAAAAGAATAGAAGCTGGAATTGAGCATGCGTTGAAATCAGATTACTTTAAAGATGATTTTCTTTCACATATTCAATTCAGTGTCGGTAAAATAGTGAATCATTTGACAGAAGTAAAAATTAGTTACGAAAAAGCTAAAGAAACAGCGATTGTTAGAGATCAAGCCTCAAATAACCTATCTATTTTCTTCTATGACGACTTACATATTTATAGATTGATATATGCTGCTCAAGAACAAGGAATTCTCTCTGAATTTATTAATGATTATTTAAAACCTGTACTTAATTATGACAAATTGTATGCTGCAAATCTAATCGATACTTTAAATGTTTATTTAGAATGTAATGGATCAAAAAAAGAAACTGCGCAACGTCTTTATATTGTAAGACAATCTCTATATCACCGCTTAAAAAAATTGAACGAGCTTTTAGGAGAAGATTTTATGATAACACCTAAACGTCAGGCAATTGAATTCGCAGTATCCGCCTATAAATACCTCAACAAGAATGAACAAACCTTTTTTAAAGGAGAAAAATTGTCATGAAAACAGCACCATTTTTCATTATGTCGTAAAATCCTGCAAAGTATTTTACGACATAATGAAAGCGCATCCAAAAGAAGGTTGAATTAAATTGTCAGGATGTTTACTAAAATAATTTTAAAAGGCATGAGTCTATGTTAGCTGATAATTAATATGATGTGTAAAACAGCGGACGTTTCTAAGTCTTAAAGAGAGATCCGTTTTTTTCATTGCTATATACTATTATATTATATAAGTAGCGATTAATTTTTCGACATGGCTAGCAATCCAATACGTTGAAGTACTTTCTCTGGACAAGTATCTAGATATTCCATAAAGGAGAACACTGATTTTCGAATCTCTTGTCTTGTGGCATGAAATCGATTGACGATGACACTTCCTTTTAACCACCCCAAAATAATACGCTCAACAGTATTTAAGTTGGGAGAGTAGGGTGGTAAAAAGAGAAACGTGAGGTGATGCTCATTCTTTTTCAAAATACGATTATCTTTTACTTCTACAGCTTCAACTGCTGAATTGTTTTGATCTGCTGTAATCACTTCTCCGTTTATTCATTAATCTATTCCATTTTATGAACATCAATCGACTCACTCAAAAATATCCCTAGCAAGAATGTAATTTGCATATTCTTTTGCACTTTCTTCTATCTCTACATCAATAGAAGTATATGCTCCATTGAACACAAAAGCTGGTAAAAATCTAGTACCTATTAAATTACTAGTTGCTTGGAATGGTTTTAGGAGCTCACTCATAGAAAACTGATTACGCCCACCAGCTTGATATCTTTCTTTCGCACTACCAGTTGATACTGCTAAAAGAAACTCCTTCTGATGCAATTTAGTTCCGTTTGAACCATATGCCCAGCCATGAGTCAGTACTTCATCTTGCCACTTTTTAAGAAGCGGCGGAGAGCTATACCAATAAAACGGGAACTGCCAAACAATCCGATTATGCTCTTCACATAATCGTTGTTCCCTTTCAACATCAATTTTTTCATCTGGATATTGCTTGTAAAGTTCATGAATTGTAATATCTGGGTGCTTCTCCAATTCTCCTAACCATGCTCTATTCACAACTGATTTTTCAATATTAGGATGAGCTACGATGACTAATACCTTCATTAATTTATCCTCCAAGCATAGATTTGAACATTTTCTATTACACTTAATAAAAATATGAATAAAGAAAGAAATGCCGCAATAAGTAAATCTCAAAAAACTGTTTTAATTCTCTTCTTACACGAGTTATAATCGATTCAATAAAAGACCACCATACTTATAAACTAAGATTACATTAAGATTGCCTCTCCACGAGATTCATGAAATTTATGATGAAGTTCCATACGTGCTTCTTCAATGCCTGGCTGGAATTGGATGAGTGCTTTGCGTCGTGTTTCCACAACCTCCACAATAGCCTCATCAAGCTTTTCATTAGCACGATTTCCTAAAGCATTAAGTTCATGGGCAATTGCAAGTCCAGCAACTGTTCCTTGAGCCCTAGCTACTTTAGCGCTCTCAACCCCTGTAATATTACCTGCAACATATAAACCATTGAGATTGGTTTGCATAAATTCATTGTGCAAAGGAACATGTCCACCTAGTTCTGGAACATAGCAGAAAGAGCAACCAGCAACAGCGGCCAGTTCTGACATTGGTGTGAGCCCACCTGCAATACAGACAAAATCAGCAGGTACCACTTTTTCCGTCCCATGTATAACCTCGCCAGTTGCAGAAATATCAGCAATACGAACACCTTCCACTTGATTTTCTCCAACTATTTCAAGAGCTGTTTTGCGCAATTGAATAGAAATTCCCCACATTTTAAATCCATTTTTCGGGTACAAACGTGCACCAAGTTTCGCGTTTACCCATTTCCCACCAAATCGTATTAAAGGCGAAGGGGCCAAATGTGTTAATCTTAAAAGAGATTCCATCATTTTCTCTGGTTTGGCTGCATCACCGGATAGTAGACTCGGTTGTGGAAGCAATATACTCTTAATATGAACGCCACATAATTGTAACTCCCTCGCAATCGCTACTGAGAGTACATTTACACCAATAATAATTCCTTGCTCACCTGGCTTCACACGATGCACATTCCCCATTACCTGAGCAGCTCCAATCGACATTACGCCTGGAAGAGTCCATCCTGGGATAGGAATAGGAGTTTCTGATGCTCCTGTAGCAAGCAAAAGACATTTAGACTCGATTATTTTATCAGTAGTATACACACACCATCCATTGTCTAATTTTATTAAATCGTATACAGATACTCCACATTGGATATTTACACCAAGTTGAATCGCTCGTTCATAAAGTTTTTCTGCTTCTGCAATACCATTGACCCACTTACCATCAGGTTCCTCGTGCAACTGCCCCAATAAACGCCCTCCAGGTTTTACGAACTCATCTAGTATGCATACCTTTAATCCATTTTCGGCTGCCGAAATAGCCGCTCCTAACCCAGCTGGGCCCGCACCTACAATCACAAGATCAATCATAACTTACCTCCATTTAGCGAAGTTGTAGGAAAAGAAACATCCGATTCAATTTTCATATTGTTTTCTACTGGAGTTAAACAAGCACGAACTGTACTTTGATCATTTACTCTTACTCTACACTCAAAGCAATGACCAATATTACAATAAATCCCTCGTGGAGTCTCCTTGTCCTCATGAAAACGCAAAGTCCTCATACCAGATGCAAGTAAAGCAGATGCGATTGTATCTCCTTCATATGCTACATATTGCTGCCCGTTAAAATGTATCTTCACTTGCTTTTTATTTTCCAGATTTCCTAAAACCGAATGATGACTAACTCTCATTGAATTCATTTTAACTCCCCTCCTAATACGCCAAATGTAACTGGGCGAACAGGAGGACGATAGCTAAGTGACACTTCGTTTGAAATCGGTCGTCCGCCTAATTGCTCCACTATTCGGTCAATCGTACAGCGGCAAGTACGTCCCCCACAAGGCCCCATTCCTGCACGTGTTCGTAACTTTACCTCTCGCGCGGAACATTGAAAACGCTCAACCGTTTCTTTAATTTCTTTCAACGTGATTTCTTCACATCTGCATATTACGGTTTGATTTTCGTCCATGGAATTTCTCCTCCAGTACTTTTTAGAATAACTTGATTGAATGCCACATCCAATTTCATCTATATCTTTTTTCAGGGGCAAAGGAAACAAACGATCCTTTATTTAAAAATATGGGTATTTCAATTAATGCTATATAAGATAAAAAGACATCAAACATTTATCCTGCGTAAAATAGATGTGCAACCAACTATTTTTACGCAGAAGAGAACGTTAGATGTCTCATACGTACTGAGTAGCACATCAAAGAATTTAATTAAAATACTGCAGTGCTTGTCTATCCTATATTTAGCTTATTCTGTGCTTATTTTTAGATAAAACCGTAATACGGCTTTTGACTCGTAGCAAAATGCGCCCACTTGATCATAGTAATAAAATCAAATACCGGCAGTTTAACAGCCCTTTGAATATCAGCTGCATATGGCGGTAAATCACTGCATTCTAATAGTATTGCGCCAATTTCCGGATTTTCATTAACCATATTAATAGCTGCTTCTACTACTTCTTTTCTCACCTTTTCGTTATCAAAAGACCCTCTGCTCTGAATGATAGCTGAAAATTCAGGTAATCTCCCTAAGTCTCTAACAACACAAATACTCGGATCATCTATACCACAACTTTTAAATAAGTTTGGGGTAATGCCATGTGCATCGGCTGTCAACATACCAATTTTTTGAGTAGGCTTTAAGCCTGTTTTAATCCAAGGTACTTGAACAACACTTGATAGATAAACGGGTATATCAACAGCTGCCGCTACTTTATCTTGGAAATTACCAAAAAAACCACATGCCGCACATATTGCACGCGCTCCTTCGGCTTCAAATTCTTTTGCCGCTTTTATAATCTCTTCCAATAACGTTGGATCACCTGCATGGATTCGTTCTTGGTTGCAATTTGGCACTACTTTTAACCTGACAGGAAAATCATAAGTACTTAGATTCGCAACATTTCCGGGTAAAACAGGGTACCAGCACTCATCTAAATACAGTATCCCAACTGAATATCCCGCGACATACTGGCCCTTTTTCATCGTAATAATCGTACTTTCTTTTTCCTTCCCTAAATACCCATATTCCCGTTCATCAATCAATGCTTTAGAGTTCAATTAAGGCTCCTCCTTATAGTTTCAGAGAATACATTTGTATCCTCTGAAACTATTAATCTCATTTTAGCTTCTGTCACACTAAGTTGACTGAATCCCCTAATTTTTCAATACATGGGTGGTAATTACAATTTCATTTTATTCTTTACACTCCGGAAACACTCGTTTTTTCCGGTGAATTAACTTCATATCCTAACTTGATCAGTTCCTCTTTAATCTGTATTTTTATTTCGTCAGTAGGTTGTGTCAAAGGCTTTCTCACTTTTCCACCTTTTATTCCAATCAAGTCCATACCTGCTTTTACCGGCCCTGGATATGGATTACCTTCCGCTTCCATTAAGCCATAAATACCTGATAATTTTCGATTCAAATCACGTGCAGCATTTAGATCGCTCTTCTCAACTACCAGCTCGTAAAGCTCTACAAGTTCCTTAGGAAGTAAATTCACGAGGATTCCAAAAGCACCCTGTCCTCCAACAGAGAAAGTAGGGAGGATAAAGTGTTCTTCACCGGTAAATACAGTAAAGTTTTCAACATCCTTCGTCAAAGCCACAACATTACATAGGTGTCCAAAATCTGCAGATTCTTTCACGCTTACAATGTTTTCTTCCTGACTCAACTCATAAATCATTTCAGGAGAAATCGTAACATTGGTTGCCCCTGGATAATTGTAAATGACGATTCCGACATTTGATTTTGCAGCTATTTCTTTGAAAAATTCACGAATTCCTTCTTCACTTGTCTGATGATAATAAGGAGGCAGAGCCAGTCCCCATTTAGCGCCACATTCTGCAGCAAAATTGGCAAGTTCAATTGTTTCCTCGGCAGTAGAGCATCCAACACCTGCCATAACAGGTACTCTTCCTGCAGCATATTCACAACCAGCCTTAATTAAACTTTTTCGTTCCTCCAATGACATAACATGATATTCACCTGTTGTGCCCCCAACTAAAAGGCCATGGACGCCATTTTCGATTTGAAAGTCGATTACTTTCTTATAGGACTGAAAATCAATCGTTTCGTCATCATTGAATGGGGTAATTAATGGTACAAAAATTCCTTTTGGTGCAATAGTCATCATGTATTCCTCCTATTATTAACCTATTATTTTAATTCTCATTCATTAGTTTTAGATATTAACAGCTTGTCTTTTCTTGTATCTAGAATAATTTAATTTATCAATGTTAAAGTCTGTTGGCTCACCTGTAATAAGCTGGGCAACCATCCTTCCAGTGATAGGCGACATACTAATGCCATCTCCTTCATGTCCACTGGCAATAAAGAACCCAGGTACTTCTTCCACTTCAGACACAATCGGAAGATGATCTTCAACCCAAGGTCTTACCCCCGCATAAGCTCTTATACAGTTAATTTCCTTTAATTTTGGTAAAAAGCGAATGGCTCTCTCGGCAATTGCATGCATAACCTCGATTTCAGAGCGAATATCAAACCCTTTAAAGGCACGATGTCCTCCAACTAAAAAGTTATTTGCATCAGTCGGCTCAATCGTAAAAGCTACATTATGTTTTTCTACTAATTCACTGACATTTCTTTTAAAATTAATATCTTCGAATTTTGATAGCATATAACCGAATTCATGAACCTTTTGACTTGCGACCTTAAACGGTGTTTTCTCAGATATTAATACCATGCCTTTTCTCGGTTTAATGGGTATATGAATGCCTACCATTTCTGCTATTTTAGGTGACCATACACCGGCACAATTAACAATCCTCTTTGTTTTAAAGGTGCCTCGGTCTGTTACTACACTCTGAACTCTTCCTTTGTTATCCAGTGAAATATTCTGCACAGCGTGATGGTCATAAACCTTCAAACCTAGCTTTTTTCCTTCTTCAACAAATGCATAACATAATTTATATGGGTTCATGGACGAGTCTACTTCTGTCCATACCCCTCCGGCTAAATCATCAGCTAAATATGGCTCAATTTCATGCAATTCATGCTTGTCAACCATTCGCATATCATAGCCATCTTTAGCTTGCTGAGAAACATACCCTCTGGCAATTTCCAACTCTTTCTCTGTTTCACAAACATAAAGACTTCCTCGTGAAGCAAATTCGAAATCGACTGAAAATTCCTTTGCCAACTTTTTAAAAAGCTGAATACTTTCATAACCTATTTCAGTATCAATACCTGGTTTTTTATCACAAATTAAGGCTACTGCATCACATCTGCTAGAAGTACCTGATGCTACACCGCCTTTTTCAATTAAGGCAACTTCAAGGCCCTTTTTCACCAAATGATATGCTACACTAGATCCGATTACACCCGCCCCAATGACAATTACGTCAAAATTTCCCATTTGTAATCCCCTCTAAGAAAATATAGTTACTCTATTACTATTTGCCTTCAAAAAAACCTGATGGTTCTACATTAAGATTGATATTAATTTGCTTTGTTTCTAGATATTCTTCAAATCCATATGTTCCTAGATCTCTACCGATTCCACTTTGCTTGTATCCGCCCCATGGTGCTTCGTTAAACGTTGGGTGATACGTGTTGATCCATGTAATCCCTGCACGTAACCTGCGAATCACACGCTGAGCTTTAGCACCGTCAGTCGAGAACACAGCACCCGCTAAGCCAAAAACTGTACCATTTGCTAATTCAATGGCTTCCTCTTCTGTTTTGAAGGTTTGAATGACTAAAACTGGACCAAAGATCTCTTCCTGAACAATTCTCATATTAGGTGTCGTATCTCCAAAGATCGTTGGTTCAACAAAATAACCTTTCCCAAAATCTCCTTCGACAACTCGGTTGCCTCCACAAAGTAAGGTAGCGCCTTCATTTTTTCCGATCTCGATATAATCAAGTACAGTATTCATATGATCTTCTGACACCAGTGGTCCCATTTCAATTCCTTCAACCCAACCTGGACCTATTTTAATCATCTTGGCACGTTTGACTAACTCAGGCACAAATCTTTCATATAAACTTTCTTCCAATATTAAACGTGAACCCGCAGAACACACTTGGCCTTGATTTGCAAAAATAGCATATAAGGCATAATCAACTGCTGTTTCAAAATCTGCATCCGCAAACACGATATTAGGAGATTTTCCGCCTAATTCTAAACTAATCTTTTTCACTGTATCCGCTGCTGATTTCATTAACCTAATTCCTGTATCAGTACCCCCGGTAAAGGAGATTTTATCGACATCAGGATTAGAAACTAATTCAGCTCCAACCTTACTTCCAGGACCTAACACTAGGTTAACGACACCAGGTGGAAATCCTACTTCATCAATAATGTCAAACAAGCGTATGACAGAAAGTGGTGTCTGTTGTGCTGGTTTCACGATCACCGTACAACCTGCAGCAAGGGCAGCAGCAATTTTTTGGTTTGCCATGACTAACGGGTAGTTCCATGGAACGATTAATCCCACAACACCTATTGGTTCACGGACAACCATTGCTTGGATGTCATCCGGAACATCATAGGTCTGACCATGTGGTTTTGTTGCTAACCCTGCATAATAACGTAATTGGTTTACAGCATCTTCAACGTCACCCAATGACTCTCTTAATGTTTTTCCATTATTCAATGTATCTAAATAAGCAAATTCTTCTTTTCTTTCTTCTAATTTATTTGACACTTGAAGAAGAAGTTCTGCACGATGTCTAGCCTTACTATTCATCCATCCATTATCATAAAAAGCTCTTTTGGCAGCTTCGATCGCCTTTTTGACATCCTCTTCAGATCCCTCAGTAACTGTTCCAATTATCTCTCCATTTGCAGGATTAATTATTTCTCTTGTTCGATTTGATTCACTTAATACCCATTCACCGTTGATATACATTTTTTGAGTAATATCATTGTTCACTAAAGCAGATTGAACATCATTTTCTACTAAATTCATTACAGTCACCTCTTCATCGTCTTATTATGAGAAATTCACTAACTATTTTTTAAGTTCATAGAACTTATAATTTGTGATTAATCTAAGGATAAAACATATTGCTTACGCTTTCATTGGACACTGTGTAAAAAATAACCCTTCAATGATTAGACACTTATTTGGCTCCATTGAAGCTTCTACACTACTTTTTAGGTAGCATCTATCTATTTATTTTTTATTAACATTATTTAACTTCATGTCTAACTTTACATATTTCAACTAAGCTAGTAAGAATAAAAAAAGCAACCATTACCTATTGAACTTAAGGTATGGTTGCTGATGGTTGTGCAAATGTAGTATTAAGAGGAAACCCTTTTTCTCTCTTCTTGTTCAGTAAAGTCTTGCTCCTGATATTCTTTCTCCCAAAAGTCAGCATCTGCAATACCAAGCTTTACAGGATCAAATACAGGGTCTTTTCCTTCTTTCTTCTGTCTTTCATAATCTTTTAATACTTTTAATGCTGTCTTTGTAAGTAGGAAAATAACAGTAAGGTTAATCCAAGCCATAGCTCCCATACCTAGATCTCCCATTGCCCATGCAGCACCTGCTGATTTAACACTACCATAGAATACAGCGACCAATAACAAAACTTTTAATACATGATTTGGCCAAATTGACTTCATTCCACGATTATGTTTAAGAAAAACAAGGTTTGTTTCCGCTTTATAATAATAAGACACAAGTGTTGTAAAACAGAAGAAAAATAAGGAAAGTGCTAGAAAGGCTGCACCAAATTTAGGGAAAACAGATTGAACTGCAAGCTGTGTATAAAGCGATGGTTCTACATTTCCAAGCTTGTTAACAATAGGCGCCATCCCTTCTGGTTTCACATCATACATTCCTGTAACAAGAATCATAAATGCCGTTGCCGAACAAATAAGAAGAGTATCTATGTACACAGAGAAAGATTGAACTAATCCTTGTTTTGCTGGATGAGATACTTCTGCAGCACCAGATTCAAAAGTTTCACTCCCTAATCCAGCTGCGTTTGAATAAACCCCTCTTTGAACACCCCAAGCAATTGCTGAACCTATTAATCCTCCAAAAGTCGCATTTAAATCGAATGCACTAGTAAAAATAAGAGAAAAAACTGCAGGTATTTGAGAATAATTTAAGGTGAGAATGATAATGCAAACTATGATGTAACCAAGAGCCATAAATGGAACCATGATTTCAGCAGATCTTGCTATCCTTTTAACACCACCAAAAATAATAAATCCTAGTAATATAGCTATGATGATCCCGGTAATAGATGGAGATAATCCAAATGCGTTATTCATTGCTAATGCAACTGTGTTAGCTTGTACACCTGGCCATAACGCGCCCATAACAATCAATGTTAGGATTGCAGATATAACAGCAAACCACTTTAATTTTAATCCTTTTTCAATGTAAAAAGGAGTACCTCCTCTGTATTGACCATCTATTTTACTTTTATATACTTGAGTAAGAGTTATTTCGATGAATGAAGTGGCACTTCCTAAAAATGCTGTAACCCACATCCAGAAAACAGCACCTGGCCCCCCAAATGCAATCGCAGTGGCGACACCCGCTATATTACCTGTACCAACTCTACTCCCTAATGACATCGTTAATGCTTGAAAAGAAGATACCCCTGCTTTAGAACCGCCTCCTCTAAGCGATAGCTTTATCATGTCTTTTAAAAATCTTACTTGTACGAACCGCGTGAGAATTGTGTATAATAATCCTATGCCTAGAAATAAATACACTAATACTGGACTCCAAACATATCCATTCAACCAATTTACTATTCCCTCCATAAAAACTTTCCCCCTCATCAATTACAATTTCCTTTTAGGTATCTCTCTTTTGATGATCGTCAGTTAATGTAATTAGCGTGTTTGGCTAAATATTAGAATCCCAAAAATATTCTGTTCATGCGTACCGATACTTTTAATTAAGAAAATAGTTTTATCAACACTAAAGTTTAATAACGCTTTCTTTTTTATCAATGTTCCTATCCAGCTTTCACCCACTTCCATTTGATTTTTTTGATTCTTTCGTTTATGTTTTTCAAAAATATTGTTAACTCTAAAATAATTCATTCACAAAACTTTAACACTAGACATTGTGTTAAGTAATTTGATCCATTATTTTTACATTTATATTGATTCTATATTTAATTAGGAACTTCTAATGAGACAAAGAATTCATAGAAATAGAAAAATTGTTAAGAAAAGCACAAGAGCCTTGTTCAGCCTCGAGCAAATAAGATGATCAGGAATTGAAGGTGTTCTTTATCTTCAATTCCTGATCATCTTATGACCTCGAGGGACTAGGCCGCTTGCGCTAGACACCAAAACTAAGTACAAAACATGTAAATTCTGATAGTAGAACAAAAAAGGCAGAAGCCCCCAATATTATGGGAGTTCTACCTTTTTTTGTTGGACTTTTTCAGTGCCCTCTCACAGATAGAGGTTCTTTCCACTAGCACAATCATCACTTTTGCATGATTTAATTACATAATTATTTAACTGAGTAACCTCCATCCACGAAAATATGGGTCCCAGTGATGAAGGACGATTCGTCCGAGGCTAGAAAAACAGCAGGTCCTACAATATCTTCCGTCTTACCAACCCGATTAAGCATGGTTAAGCTGCTTTCACGCTCCATTACCCCTTGATCCGCGAGTCGTGCCCCAGTCAGATTGGTCCGAATAGTTCCTAGTGCAATCGCGTTTACTCTGATTTTCATCCCTCCAAGATCTGCCGCCATATGACGTGTCATAGCAGCAACTGCTCCTTTGGAAGCACCGTATTCTACAGTATTCGGTTCTGCAAGAATAGAAGTAGTAGAAGAGATATGAATAATAGCACCTCCTCCTTGTTTGTACATAGCGCGAGCTGCTTCTTGGCTACATAGAAATACTCCCTTAGCATTGACCTGCATAACACGGTCGTAATCCTCTTCCGTTAATTCAAGAAAAGGTTTCCTTATCGTAATTCCCGCGTTTGCTACGAGCAATATCTAACCGGCCAAATTTCTGAACTGTCTGCTCTACGCAATCTGTTACATCTGCTTGGTTACCAACATTGATATATGTAGCGAGCCACATATCCTCTGATGCCCCTGATTTTTGAGCAGCTTTTTGTGCTGCTTCTACATTAATGTCCGCAAAAACAACCCGTGCACCTTCTTTAAGATATCCTTGTGCAATCGCGGCACCCATGCCAGATCCAGCCTCTGTTACTAACGCCACTTTATCTTTAAGTCTCATTTTCACCACTCTAAAATGTAGTTATGTATCCATCCTTCATTAACTAGACATTAAATGAATAAATATCTTTGTAATTCTTAAAAAAGAAAGCGTTATTATTAATGGGAAAACTGAATAATCCGGTTCTTATATTAGCTTTTTATTTTTACTATCTTTAATAACAATTTCTTGAACTAACATATTTTTTCGTGGTTTAATACTTTCTATAATGATATCTGCAACATCATCCGGCTCCATATACGCTTCTTCTGTAATAGCGCCTTCCCATAATTCAGTTTTCATATTCCCCATATAAACTCCAAACACCCTAATGCCAGTATCCTCAAGTTCAAGCGCTAAATTTTCAGTAAATCCTCTTGCACCAAATTTACTTGCACTATAAACCGACTCGGTAACTTTTCCTCTTTTACCTGATAGAGATACAATGTTGACAATATAACCTCGATTTCTCTTTTTCATGTCGTTTAATACTTCTTGAGTACAAAAGATGGTACCTTTTAAGTTAATATCAATCATTTGATGGATAGATTCTTCGCTTAAATTTTCCGTCAAATCAAAGACCCCAACTCCTGCATTATTAATTAATAGATCAATTTGTCCAACTTCTTCTTTAATTAATTGCATAACGTTTGCTACATTATTTTTAGACGAGACGTCTACTTCATAAATAGAATGACTGTGGCTTAATGTTTCAGCTGTTCGAATAAGTTTTGTTTGAGTTCGTCCGAGCAAACATACATGGCAACCTAGATCAGAATATTTTTTTGCCAACGAAGCCCCTAATCCACTTCCGGCTCCTGTAATAACAACGACATTAACATCCATGTAAATTCCCCCTTCCTTTTCTCCCAATTTTCCACCTATTTTTTCATTCTAGCATTAGACTAATTCTTTTAGTATCTTGATTTGCTAGATTTCTACCTAAATTTTCACAATCATCTAACTTCCATAATGATAATCCATATTACAGCCATCCGAATTAGACATAGTGTTAAAAATTAATAGTTACTCATTTTACAAAAAATTTAGAACAATAGTATTGATTATAGGAAAAGGTCATGATACTATATCGGTTATATATTAGTATGTCACATATATACCAAAACAACATATTAGTATAACCTAAACGTTTTTTAAACATCACGTAGGAAAATACTAATTGTTGTAAAAAAAAACGCAAAGGAGTATGGACTGGATGTGAATAAGAGAAAAGTTGTTTATGTAGTTTCCGACTCGGTTGGCGAAACGGCTGAGTTGACTGTAAAAGCAGTAGCAGCCCAATTTAATAGCAGCTATATTGAAATCCATCATAAATCCTATGTGCAGAAGACAGAAGATATTGATGAGGTTATTACTGACGCAAAGCAAGGTAATTCTATTATTGCCTATACGATCGTCATCCCCTTTTTAAAAAAGTATCTTGACGAAAGGGCACGAGAAGAAGGAATTACTGCAATTGATTTAATAAACCCGCTTATGGAAGCATTTGTTCAACAATTTAAAATGGATCCCAAGTGTGAGCCTCGCTTAATGAGGAAATTAGATGCTAACTATTTCCGAAGAGTGAAAGCCATTGAATTCGCAGTAAAATACGATGATGGACGGGAGCCTCAG
The DNA here is from genome assembly GCF_020075705.1 of Metabacillus rhizolycopersici. The sequence goes on from NZ_JAIQUM010000002.1 coordinate 28,646, forward strand.
GGGTTAAAACGTGCAGACATTGTATTAATTGGAATTTCTAGAACATCAAAGACACCGCTTTCTATCTATTTGGCCCATAAAGGACTGAATGTGGCAAATATACCTTTAGTACCAGAAGTAGCACCTTCTGATGAATTGTTTGAACTTCCAAGAAATGTATGCGTTGGCTTAGTGATATCACCGGATAAACTGCATGAAATACGCATGGAGCGTTTAAAAAGTTTAGGGTTAACAACTCAAGCGAATTATGCAAATTTAGATCGGATTCTTGCAGAACTAGACTATGCTGAGAAAATTATGAAACGTCTAGGTTGTCCGGTTATTGATGTTTCCAATAAAGCAGTGGAAGAAACTGCTGATCTTATATTAGCAATCTTAAAAAAGAGGGGAGATGGAGTGTATGAGTAAGTTTGTATATATGTTTGACGAGGGAAACAGCGAAATGAAGGAGCTTTTAGGAGGAAAAGGGGCTAATTTGGCAGAAATGATTCGAATCGGCTTGCCTGTTCCTTATGGTTTTACCATTTCAACAGAAGTCTGTAGCTCCTATTACCAAGCAGGGAAATCTATCCCTGTAGAAATCAAATCTCAAATAGTAGATGCCCTTAGTAAACTTGAAGAAAAAACAGGTAAGAAGCTCGGAGACACGACAAATCCACTGCTTGTTTCTGTACGATCAGGTGCTGTATTTTCGATGCCGGGAATGATGGATACAGTATTAAATCTTGGAATGAATGATGAAACTGTGAAAGGGTTGGCTGAGCTTACAAACAATCCGCGTTTTGCATATGACTCTTACCGCAGATTTATTCAAATGTTTAGTGATGTTGTACTTGGTGTGGATGGCTTTTATTTCGAGCAGGCTTTAGAAGAAGCAAGGGAACAAAAGGGATACTCTTCAGACCCTGAAATGACTTCAGATGATTGGCAGGAAGTGATTCAAGGGTACAAAGAGATTGTAAAAAAACATACTAGAAAGGATTTTCCTCAGAATCCAATAGAGCAATTATTTCTTTCCGTCAATGCTGTTTTCGATTCGTGGAATAATCAACGTGCGATTGTATACCGCCGCCTTCAAAAAATCCCAGGGCACCTTGGTACAGCGGTAAACATTCAAAGCATGGTTTTTGGAAATATGGGTAATGATTCCGGTACTGGAGTTGCCTTTACACGTAATCCATCGTCAGGAGAACGTAGGCTGTATGGTGAATATTTAATCAATGCTCAAGGAGAGGATGTTGTGGCAGGCATTCGTACTCCTCAACCGATTTCTACCCTTCAGGATGAAATGCCAGAAGTATACCAGCAGTTTGTTGAGACTTGTCAGCTTCTTGAAAGACATTATCAAGATATGCAGGACATCGAGTTCACTGTCGAACGTGGTAAACTATTTATTCTTCAAACACGAAATGGGAAAAGAACAGCCCAAGCTGCAATTCGAATTGCAGTTGAATTAGTAGAAGAACAAACGATTAGTAAGAAGGAAGCAATTCTACGTGTAGACCCGGATCAATTGAATCAGCTACTTCATCGTAGAATTGATGATTCCTATAAACGTAACCCATTAACGAAGGGATTACCTGCCTCTCCAGGCGCGGCAACAGGACTAGTGGTATTTGATGCGGATACAGCAGAGGCACTAGCGAAAGACGGGAAAAAGGTGATTCTTGTGCGCCCGGAGACAACACCTGATGATATCCATGGCATTGTTGCTGCCGAGGCAACTCTTACAAGCCGCGGAGGTATGACAAGTCACGCAGCAGTTGTTGCAAGGGGGATGGGAAAAGCTTGCATATGCGGCTGTGAAACATTAAACATTGATTTGAAATTAAAGCAGTTTAAAGTAGGAGACACAATTGTAAATCAAGGTGATATAATTACAGTTGACGGTTCAACAGGTGAAATCATGCTAGATGAAGTGCCAATGATCGAGCCTCAGCTTTCGGATGAGTTTCAACTGTTACTTGCTTGGGCAGATCAAGAGAAGACACTTGATGTAAGAGCCAATGCTGATAATCCAGAAGATGCGAAAAAAGCGCTAGAGTTTGGGGCGGCTGGAATTGGCTTATGCCGTACAGAGCATATGTTTATGGATGCAACTCGGATTCCTATTGTGCAAGATATGATACTTGCCGAAACATATGAGGAGCGAGAGGATGCACTCAAAAAGTTGTTGCCAATGCAACAAGGGGATTTCGAAGGAATCTTTGAAGCGATGCAAGGGAACCCTGTGACAATTCGTCTACTAGACCCTCCTCTGCACGAGTTTTTACCGGATAAAGAGGAACTGCTTGTTGAAGTAACAAAACTTCGGATGTCAGGCTCAAATCCCTATGAACTAAAGGAAAAAGAACAGCTTTTAAGAAAAGTTCGTCAGTTGCATGAATTTAATCCAATGCTAGGTCATAGAGGCTGCCGATTAGGAATGATTCACCCTGAAATTTATATCATGCAGGCAAAAGCTATCTTTTATGCAATTGCAAACGTAAAAGAAAAAGGAATAGATGTGAAGCCAGAGATTATGATTCCTTTGGTTGGGCATGTAAATGAGTTAAAAGAAATGCGTGCATTGGTAACAAAAGCTGGGTTGCAAGTTGCGGAGGAAACCCGCCAGCAATACGATTACTCTATTGGAACAATGATTGAAATTCCGCGAGCGGCTTTGACTGCTGATCAAATTGCGCAAGAGGCAGACTTTTTCTCCTTTGGAACAAATGACTTAACCCAAACTACTTTTGGATATAGTCGTGATGATGCAGAGGGCAAGTTCCTTCAAAACTATATTCAAAACAAGGTTTTGCCGGAAAATCCATTTGCTACTCTTGACCAAGAAGGTGTAGGCAAACTTGTAGAAACGGGTGTAAAGCTTGGCAGGCAAACAAAGCCAGGGTTAAAAACAGGAATTTGTGGAGAGCATGGAGGAGAAAAAAATTCAATTCAATTCTGTCATGATGTAGGATTGGATTACGTAAGCTGTTCACCATACCGGGTTCCTCTTGCACGTCTTGCAGCTGCTCAGGCTACTATTAAAAATGAACAGAAACAGGGCGTAAAGAATTTTCAAGCTCAGATATAAAACGACGCACACCCTTAGATGAAATCATTAATAATAATGGCATAATAAGACATACAAAAGCTGAATCAAAGTTTCAGGTTACCGAGCAACTCACAGCAAGAGAGAAGGTACAATTCGCTGAATGAGAATACTAAGCGAGGTTGTCCGATAAGCCCCTAAAATAAAGGAAGTGGAGAAACATGAGTCGTTTTCTCCACTTCCTTTTATGTTCTTTTTATTCTCTTTTGAAGGGACTATCCAGACATTCAATATCACCCTCACCATGAAGAAAGTAAAGCTAATATTTAAATTGTAGATTTAGGAGTAGTGATAATAGCTAAGCCCATCGCCGAAAGACCCCCTGCAAGCTTTCCAACAATCATAGCAAACACCATTTCTTTATTGACACCTGCCACAAAACCTAGGTGCCCTCCAAAAACAAAAGCACCACTGACAGCAAAAGCAACATTTATTACTTTTCCTCTTGGATCCATATTCTTTAGTATTGTGAGCATAGGTATATTATGTGCAAGAGATGCAATAAGACCGACTGTTGAAGTCTCACTTATTCCTAAAAAACTCCCTACTTTCTCTAAATGATTTTTAAACACTTTTGTGATGAAAGCAACCATCGGAAATGCTCCAGCAAGCATAATGACAATCATACCGACAGTTTTTATCCCTTCAGTTATCGGTGCCATATTTGGAATAATAATAAACCCGGTTAACGTTTCAATGCTAATCGCTGTAAGACCTACAATAGCAATGACCTCAATGCATTTGCCAAAAAGCTGAAATCCTTTAATCATCTTACTTGTTGCTTTATAAAGACCTATGAATATTCCCCCACCTAAACAAGCTTTGAGGAAGGGATTTCTAATGTATCGAACCCAATTACTGTACGATTAACACCAGTGGAGCTGTCACATTAGCGAACGATTTACGCCCAGCCCCTCTATGCCATTTGTCATGCATTTGGCACTTCTTTTCATCGAACGACTAACGTTTGTGGATGAAAGATCTGAACAGATTCTGTATTGAATTCTTTTTCTCCAAACAATTGTAAGATGGCTTTTTTCATGATATTTGCAGCTCCATTCACATCTGCATTAATAAGTAGATTATTGTTCGCTTTATATAATCCTCGTTTCATTCGTCTACCAGAAAAGGAATGCTTCTTTCCCTTCTCATACACTGGAATCTCATCATGATCTAGAAAACTCGCTTTAGATGTATAAGATTCTTCGGTTACTTCCACTTTTATTCCATGTTCAGCAGCCTTATATGTAATCATATTTATCAGCATCTTATGTGGAATATTGACGAATGATTGATTGTTTTCCTTTCCAATGTTCACTTCTTGTTTCCACTCTTTATTTTGTCCAATAATGATAAGAGATACATCTTCTTCTACAGCTGTTTTGACAATCTGATAACTCGCTTTATGGAAAATGTCCTTTAATTTGAGATTCCTTTTTTGATGTAATTTATCCAACCTCTTAGAAGTAAAAGGACCTTCGTTTGTTTTCTTTCCTTGACGTAAAATACCAAGGTAATGAGCTTTTATTTTGTTGGAGTATTGATTAATGGATTTAACGTTTTTGCCCTTGACTAAAATAGGTACTCGACCTGTATTTGTCACGATGGTTGCAAGATTATCAATTCCAAGATCAATCGACATATATCTTCTGTTCGTTTTTAATTCTTCTTTTGAATTTGGCACATCTACGACTAATTCGACAACATACTGACCATATTTCGGAATGACTCGAACTTGTTTTAAATCCCCTTCAGAAACACCTAATTTACCAATATTTAATTGTTCTTTCGTTTTCGGAAACTTTAAAAAATTATTTTCCTTTATGATGCAATCTTGATTCGTAAATAACACTTCTTTTTCAGAAGCACGGCTATATCTGGGAATTCTCGGTCTTGCTTTGTATTTTGACGGATTTATCTTATATTCTTTTAAACTAGCAAAAAAGGACTTCCAATTTTGAAAGACTGTCTTCATAATTCCTTGGCTTGTTTGTGTAGGCAGAGAGCGATAATCATGTTGGATAATTATCTTAAAAAGTGAATCTAAAAAATTGTAATCGACATAAGGGTTTTCCTTTGTAGGAGCTTCAAACCAATGACACTTAATCTTCTTTTGAATTTCTTGCGGCTTTAATTTCTCTTTCGCTCTCTTCTTTTGGTATGCAGCTTTTTGAATCTCATTCATTTTTTCAATATTGTTCTCGATCGTTGCCAGAACTTCTTTTTGTAAAGGTTGTAGTTCCTTATCCTGCGTTAAACCGGTATAAACCTGCCTGTAATAAAAATTAGTCGTATTGTACATATTTTTCGCATTCTCACATGAATTCTTGAAATAGGAATACATTCGATGTCCTTTTTTAATCCAAATTTGTTGCGTTTTATAATGTTTTTCCTTTTCCTTTGTCATGATCTTCACCAACCAAACGTTTGTTCCTAATTGTATTTTACCAAGTTTGAATTTTAAAATCTAGTCGTAACATTTTAAAATACAAACAATTCAAAACCGCCAATTCACCCCCTCCTTAAAACATTCATTTTTGAAGAAGGGGTACTCTTGGCATTGATGATAGAAATAAATATAGAAAAGATGACAGTTGGAATAAGATTCAGCAGTACTATTTTCAAACTTAGACCAGCAACAATTCCACCAACAAGACAACCGAAAGGCACAGTTATAATCCCTAGTCTCAATATATAAAACGATGGGGCGGAACCCCATCGTTTTTTGGTGTAAAAGGAACTATTCGCTTTTTTATCTAGCTAACATAGCTTTCATAGCCAAGTAACTACAATTGACAGATACTTTCCTTTAATGTTTTCACAATAAAAGTAAAGTCATCTTCTGTAATGCTTAATGGAGGTGAAAGCTGCAAAATATTATTATATCCAGCAACGGTATCACCATTTTTCCCAATAATCAGACCCTTTTCTTTGCAAAGCCCAATGACTTTATTGACCTTTGCCACCTCAGCTGGTGCTTTTGTTTGTTTATCTTCTACTAGTTCAATACCCAAAAGAAGACCTTTTCCGCGAACATCCCCTACATTTGGATGTTCTTTAATTTCCTCTAATTCACGTAACAGACGTTCACCTAATTCCTTTGAGCGTTCAATTAAATGTTCGTTTTCAATAATTTCTAAATTCTTCAACGCCAGAGCGCAAGCAGCAGGGTTGCCACCAAATGTATTAACATGGCGCAAGCGGTCATAATCTTCACTTCCTGAAAAAGCCTCATAAATTTCTCTTTTCACTGCAGTTGCTGATAAAGGAAGATAAGCACTCGTAATCCCTTTAGCCATTGTGATGATATCTGGTTTCACATCATAGTTCATAAATCCAAACGGTTTTCCTGTTCGACCAAATCCGCAGATCACTTCATCACAAATCAGTAGTGCACCATGTTGCTCACAAATTTCTTTTACCTTTGCCATATATCCATCTGGAGGCATTAAAATTCCCCCACCAGTAATAATTGGTTCCATAATGACTCCAGCAACGGTTTCACTTAACTCCCATGTCATGACACGATCAATTTCCTCAGCACTTGCAAGTGTATGAACATCATCCGGATTACGATACGTATCAGGTGGTGCTACATGTAAAAAACCATTTCCTAGAGGCTCATATTTATACTTACGTTGTGCTTGGCCTGTTGCGGCAAGAGCTCCCATTGAATTCCCATGATATGCGCGATAGCGAGAAATAAACTTATAGCGATTCGTATCCCCTTTTTGCTGATGATATTGACGAGCAATTTTAAATGCCGTTTCATTTGCTTCAGATCCACTGTTCGAGAAGAAAATCACATATTCATCGCCAAGCCATTCATTTAATTTTTCAGCTAATTTAATGGCTGGAACATGACTTTGTGATAAAGGAAAATAAGGCATTTCCTCTAGTTGTTCAAAAGCCGCTTGAGCAAGCTCTTTACGACCATAGCCAACATTTACACACCACAGACCAGACATACCGTCTAAATAGCGATTACCATCGATATCTGTTACCCATGCACCTTCTGCTTTGGTAATAATTAAATTGGATGGATTAGGATTTGCTCCTCTCATCGCATGCCAAAGGTACTTTTCATCTGTTTTTTGTAAATTTTGCGTTTGTTCTGTCACGTGCATCCTATTCAACCCCATTCTATCTTTTTTATGGTTTTACAAGACTTTTTAATAACGAGCAGTAAGCATTTTTTTACGAGTATAGAACTCAACTCCATCTTTTCCATTCGTATGAAGATCACCGTAGAAGGATTTCTTATAACCTGAGAATGGGAAGAATACCATCGGAGCAGGAACTCCCAGATTGACCCCAAGCATACCTGCATCAATTTCTTCACGGAATTCACGAATCGCTTTCGCACTGTCAGTATATAAGCATGCACCATTCGCAAATTCTGACTTATTTGTAAGTTCAATTGCTTCCTCTAAGCTCTCCACTCGAACAATCGATAACACAGGAGCGAAAATTTCATCTTGCCAAATTTTCATATCAGTTTGGACATTATCAAAAAGTGTAGGACCTACAAAGTATCCTTGCTCGTCTGCCGCGTCCTGTCTTCCGTCACGAACAAGGGAAGCACCCTCACTTTCTCCAAGTTCAATATAATGAAGAGTACGTTTTTTATGTGAATCACGAATGACTGGTCCAAGGAATACACCTTCATCCATCCCATTACCTATTTTGATTTCATCTGCTGCTATTTTAAGTCGATTTACTAATTCATCTGCAACATCCCCAACAGCGACTACAACTGACGCCGCCATACAACGTTCACCTGCAGATCCAAATGCAGCGCCAATGATATTTGTGACAGTATTATCTAAATCAGCATCTGGCATGACGATCGAATGATTTTTTGCTCCTGCAAGAGCTTGTACACGCTTACCGTTCGCTGCTGCTGTTTTGTAGATGTACTCAGCCACAGGTTGAGAACCAACAAAGGATACAGCTTTAACATCTTCATTGTCTAAAATGCCATTCACAACATCATGTGCACCGTGAACAATATTTAATACGCCATCTGGTAGACCAGCTTCTTTAAATAGTTCAGCTAAGCGATTAGCCAGCAATGGTGTTCTTTCTGATGGTTTTAAGATAAAAGTATTGCCGCATGCAATAGCAAGTGGGAACATCCAGCATGGAACCATCATTGGAAAATTAAACGGTGTTATTCCCCCAATTACTCCAATTGGATAGCGATACATTCCTGATTCAACCCCAGTAGCGATATCTGGAAGCTGATCTCCCATCATTAAAGTTGGTGCACCTGCAGCAAATTCAACACACTCTATCCCACGTAGAACTTCTCCATATGCTTCGTTATAGCTTTTTCCATTTTCTAAGGTAACGAGTTTTGCTAGCTCCTCCCAGTTATCAACTAATAGCTGTTGATAGCGAAAAAGAATTCTAGCACGCCTTGGTACTGCAACCTTTCTCCATGTTTTGAATGCTTCTTTTGCAGTTGACACAGCGTGATTTAAATCTTCTCGTGTGGAAAGTGGTACACGAGCAATTATCTCTCCAGTTGCTGGGTTAGGTACTTCTTCCATTTGTTCACTTGTAGATTCAACCCATTTTCCACCGATATAGTTCTTTAATGTTTGAACAGTTTGTGTTAATTCCATTATAAAACCTCCTATTTTTGTAAATATATGAATCTCATTGGTCTCATTATATTAGGCGAAAATAACTCTATCATTAGACAATGTGTAAAGTATTTTGCGCATTTTTTCTACATTAGCGTGGTTATCATAAGAAACTAGTAATAAGTTGTGTAAAAAAAGAAACCCAAATTAAGGGTTTCTTTACAAGTTATGATGACTTAGGATATTGAAGCATATTCCAATGATGACCTAGACGCAGATGCATATTCATAGGCAGAAATCGCTACTTCAATCGCTTGACGTTTATAAGGCTCCATGAAGTCCTCTCCAATTAGTTCATACAATTTGTCTAATCGATGATAAAGTGTTTGCCTGACAATATGAAGTTGTTCAGCCGTTTCCTTTTTTGCCCCTTTGCATTGCAAATAGATTTTTAATGTTTTTAGCAACTCTCCATTTTTCTGTTGATCATGCAATAATACAGGTCCTAAATAATCAGAAATGAAATCCCGAAGAACGCCCTGTTCATTAGCTGCTAACACTAGTCTAAAAATATATAAGTCTTCATAAAAATATTCTTTTAATTCATTCGGCATTTTTTCCTTAATGTTCAAGGTCTCTTTTGCTGTATGATAGCTATGTTTAACATGACTTAAATTTTTAATAATTTTTCCGACACTAAATTCAAGTTGAAAAAAATTCTGTTTTTTTATAAACTCAGACGTTTTCAAACAATCAATTCCTTCTTGCACTCTACGTTTAAAATCATCAGTTTTCAAATTATTCAAAAGGATAAAGGTTATCTGATTTTTCTCGATATAAGATAAAAGAAAAATGCCTCGTTGTTCAAAAATAGAGCGGAAGTATACTTTTAAGTAGGTGAATTCGGAAATTACTTTGTCTAAGTTATCAGTTTTACAAAGGAAAACAGTACATCCATTCGGTTTTAGATTAGGTTCAAGATCTGAAAGATATCTATGGATTTGTTCATCACTATGCTCTCCTTCAAGCCAACATCGAACCCATTCGGATTCTTTAGCTTTCCTTTGCTCTTCGATATATAATTCACGTAATAGACTTTGAGCTAAGGCGATAGAGCTCCGATCTAAAATGAGAGATTCAAATTCCGTAATGGCCTCTGCTTCAGAAATGATGAAAAGATCCGCAAAAGTCTGATTCAAAGCCTGTACAGATTGATGGGCGATATTCATATGTCTTGGTATCTGGTTATCTTTCAGAAGTTGTGATATTTTTTCTTGCTCTCGTTGTGTTTGTTTTGAGATGACTTGAACTTTGCCTTCGTTTGAAACATAAAAAACGGTCATTTTTAAATGTTCGTGTAAAAGTTGCAAGATTTTCTGTTGTGGGTTTGAGGATAAAAGTAATTGGTTTAACCTATTTGAGTATTCTTCTAAATCAGAAAGAATTTGATAATGCTTTTTTATTAATAGACTATGTATCTCTTGTGTAATATCAATAAACCGAACTCCCTTAAAGAAAACAATTAATGGAAAATGATGAGCATCAGCCAATTTTATTACTTCTTCTGGGATGGCGGATATATAAGTTCCTAATTCAATACAAATTCCAGCTGCGTTAGAATCAATGGCCTGTTGAATAAATGAAACAAAACCTTCTTTATTCTCTTTCCATCCAATCCCTGTCGAAAGGATAAGTTCATTTCCATTTAATAAGTTTTCAATAGACGTTACCTCCAGAACATGAACCCATCGGACGAGCCGACTAAGACCAGCTTTCCCTGCTACTACTTTTGCTGATACGAAATGTTTATTTTGTAAGATTTCATGTACCGATAATTTAACTTCTAAGTTCATTAGAAAATTCCCCCTTTTTTTACTTATAAATTGCTTCAATATTTTCTTGAAATTTGCATCGTATAAAGTGAGACTTATCGGATCTTTACGGATAGTTATCTCCTACTTCTCTTGGAGAGTTTTACCGCCCGTTAAGGTGGGATAAACTGAAAACCATTGATAGAAACTTTATAAATCAACTTTTCCAATAAAAACCAAAATGAAATCATTTAACAAAAATAAGCATCATGAGCTAGCTTTAAATTTGAAGCGCTTTCATTCTGAGTAACATTAGAAACTCCTTCCTATTCCTTAATAGGAAATAACTCTTTATTAAGAAGGGGAGTAATGGAAATCATTGTGTTATGTCATACTTCAGTAGCTTTATTACGAATCATCGTTACATTCTCATTAACACGTAATCACTAATCGTATGTATTATTAGTATAACTCGAATTCTTCACATTAGTAAAATGAATGTATATAATGAAATATATGAGTTATCCTCATGCGAAAGGAGAATAAGATGACACTTAGTCGATTTGAAGTCTTTCATACAGTAGTCGAGTCAGGGAGTCTAACCAAAGCCGGGGAAATGTTAAAATTAACACAATCAGGTATTAGCCATGCCATTAATAGTCTTGAAAACGAATTAGGCTTTACTCTGCTAACTAGGGGGAAATCAGGCATTTCTTTAACAAGTAATGGCGAACGGATGCTAGCGTATATTCATGATATCTTAGTCTTAAATGATAGAATGAAGCAAGAGGCTGCAGCAATCAATGGTTTAGAGCTTGGTGTAGTGAGAATAGGCACATTTACAAGTGTCGCTACACAGTGGTTACCCCAGATTATTAAACAGTTTCAAGATCATCATCCAGGAATCACGTTAAAATTGTTTGAAGGTGATTATTCCACCTTAGAACAATGGGTTTCAAACGGAGTCATTGATTGTGGCTTTCTCACGTTACCTACACCAAAGTCGCTTGAATTTTTCCCTTTAAAAAAGGATAAAATGATGTGCATTCTATCAGAGCAGCACCCTCTTCATAAACTAGATAAAATTTCCTTCAAACAAATCGAAGCAGAATCGTTAATTATGCCCAAAGAAGGATGGGGCAATGAAATCAATCAAATTTTTAAAGACAACAATATAAAACCTACGATTAAATTCGAAGTATCAGATGATCAAACAATTATTTCCATGGTACAAGCCAATTTAGGCATCGCCATACGCCCTGAAATGACGTTATCTTCTATCCCTGATAACGTTCGGATTCTTAATTTAGAAAAAGAGTCTTATCGTTTTATAGGTGTCGCTACAAAGCCTAATATGTCTCCTGCCACTAAAAAATTTATTGATTGTGTTCACTCCTGGTTAAAGGAGCAAAAATTACTAGATGTTTAACAGTATAAACGTTTTTTACCGACTCAAACTTTTGGATACAAAAATCGTTAATAAGGTGCTTTTCGCTTTAAAATCACCTTATTATTGATGTTTTTCCACTATTCATGGATATATCAATGTTATCTCATAGCTAAAGAATACAATTATAGAATTTCCTTAATACCAGATAAACGAATAGAACATACCTGATGATTCTCATCTTTTAAAGAAACGGTCTGTTCGTATAAATCAAGTTTGTGAACACGACCCTTGCATGTTTGTAACACTCCGTCCTTATAATAAGTAATCGTAATGAAATGGATTTTTGTTAATTCTTTCAAAATCATACATGTATCTCCTTTCAAACTAGTATTTTATAAAATTCAACGATCTTATGAGCTAATTATATTTTTTCAAAAAAACACTTTCATTAGACGGTGTGTAAGTCTTTTTCAAGCTTTTTTCTACATTCTGGTTGATACAATAATGAATATCCTCTTTTAGGGTCCCTACTACATATCCATCAAGCTAAAGAATTGAAATTCATCCGAAACAAAAAAACGTTATTCTTTCAGTAAAATAATTGAAAAGATAACGTTTTTTATAGACTTCAGCTTTTGTCAGACATCTCAAATCTACTTAGTGTCATCTTATTTCCTTTGCCATGAGCTTTTTTCATACATAACATGATAAATACTCATTTTACTCACACTTAATTTTTAGATTATACTGAAAATAATTCATTTCCCCCAGTGTAAATAAAAAATAGAATATGAAAGTTATGGATGTAGTTAATTGCTCATCTTTCAGGAGACTTAGGAACAATTCATTTATAGCATCATGAGAGGATGGTGAATCATGAAAAAAAGAATGGTTCCATTCGTTTTTATCATTCTTCTTACTGTTTTAATAGCATTTATAGCGAAGTTTCTTTTAAGTGATACAAACCCTAAAATTGTTGTTGTTTTAGATGGATTAGAAACTGAATACTCGAAAACGGTCAAAGCAGGAATAGAAAAAGGGGTTGCTGATTTTAATATGGATGGAAAGGTAATTGCTCCTGACTCATATTCAGCCTCAAAACAGAATGCTATCTTAGAAGATGTTTTAAAACAAAAACCAGATGCACTCATCATTACGCCAATTGAACCATCTGTTACGATTCCTGTCTTAACAGAATATGAAAAAAGAAAAATCCCAGTACTAATGTTGAATAAAGACGCTCAATGGAAAGATCAAACTCTCTTTATTGGGACGGATCACCTTGAATTAGGGAAAATGGCAGGAGCAATATTATCGTCACTTCTGTACCCAGGAGACCAAGTAGTTTTTATGGTTGATTCAAAAACTGATTCAGCTGTGAATGACCGGATTAAGGGCGCAAAAGAGGTTCTAGAAAGCGTTGACATTGAAGTTATGATAGAACAGCTAGAATCTGATAAAACTGCGCATATGTCGTCTGAAATGAGTAACATGATACAAACTCATCCTACTATTAAAGGATTGTTTGCTACAAATGACATCATAGCTTTAGATGCATTGAAAGTAATAGAGGAAAAAGGTTTACATATTCCTGTCATCGGAACGGACGGTACTATGGGAATGCTTCAGGCTGTTGAAAAAGAGACGTTAAGTATAACCTTGTCGCAGAATCCTTTTGATATGGGGTATTTGAGCGTGGAAAAAGCATTAAAGGCAAGTAAGGGAGAACATGTAGAACAAAAAATCGATAGTGGCGTTGACATTGTTACAACAAGCAATGCCAAATCAAGAATCGATTTTTTGGCGAAAAATGTATTGAGATGAATTTATGTGTTTTAGGAGTAAATAAGTCCAATTTCAATGCTGAGAAATTGGACTTATTTCGTGAATCCGGACGAGTACTCGATTGCGGAAGTTTACTTTAATTAGAGCCGTATTTATTTTTTAGTATTTCTTCTGCAATCAATTGATAGGACCGAATTCGGTCTTTCGGAGAGTATGTTATCGTCACAATCATGATTTCGTTCGCTTTATATAAAGCTTGTAGCTCGTTCAATTTTTGTTTCACGACATGAGGATTTCCGATTATCATATTTTGTTTTGCTTTAGATAAAGTGTTTTTTTCTGTTTGATTTAACACGTATTTTTTTGCTTCTTGAATAGAAGGGACGCCAAGGTGGCCTTCTCCCTTTTCTTTTTGCAATGACCATATAAGAGAACTTAAAGCAATCTCTTTTGCTCGTTCATTCGTTTCTGCACATATAGCTGAAACAGTTAAAATCACGTTAGGACGTTGCCCCAATTTTCTTGGTGTAAATAACTCAATGTATTCTTGGATAATAGCTACTCCATCATTGTCACTCATAAACTTTCCGAATGCATAAGACAGCCCTTTTTCTGCTGCCAATAATGCACTTTTTTTACTTGTACCTAGAATCCAAGGTTCTGGTGAGATTTCTGGCAATGGAGAGGCTGTGACTTTCGCATACCTGTGATCTTCAGGAAAATGACCGTCTAAAAAATGAAGGAGATCATTCACTGTATTTGGCATGCCCCACACCTGCTCTAAAAAGTTATCAGATAACGCATTAGAAGCTTCAGCTGATCCACCTGGAGCTCGTCCAATCCCGATGTCAATTCGATTAGAAAACAATGTAGCTAACATATTATAAACTTCTGCCACTTTATAAGGTTTATAATAGGGCAATAAAACAGCCCCAGAACCGATACGGATTCTATTCGTGTTCGCTCCAATGTAGCTTAACAACACTTCTGGTGCTGAACAAGCAAGTCCTGGAAAATCATGGTGCTCAGCGATCCAGTAACGAGAATATCCTAGATCTTCTCCGGCTTGAGCTAATTTCATAGATTCATTTAATGCCTCTTTAGCTGTTTGGCTTGAAGAAATTGGTGATTGATCCAAAATGCTTAATTTCATCACTTCACTCCTCCTCTCTTACTCCTTCACTTCAAGCAAACTTAATGAATAGTTTCCAACTTGCCCTTTTTCATATAAATTTGTCATCGAAGTAGAATATTGCTGAATTCTCCCCCTAAACGATAGTTCTCTCTCAGGAATTTTCACATCAAATGTCCCTTGATAGAGCAATGTTGCTATATCATGATACTCCTCACTCGTAACTTCAAAGCAAACTGAAATTTCATATAAATCATTCACTTTTCCTTGTTTAAAATCGTACACTTTAATTAAAGTATCATTTAATACTATTTCTTTAACCATGAATCGCCCCTCATTTTTCCTTTTATAAGAAATATAGCAGTTGAATAATAGAGTAGCAAATGTGCTGTTTGTTTTTAAAAGGTGTAGCGTCAGAAAAGTACGATTTATAGTATGCAAAGCAAAGAAAAACATGAGCTACTTGAACTCATCTAGATAAAATGTCCTGAAGCGCAAAAGAACAAAAGCGCAAGCGCCTTGAACAGCCTCAGGCATAGCATAAGACGCTTTTGAATAAAAGGTGTTTTTTGCCTTCAATTCAAAAGTGGCTAGACCATAGAGGGTCCGGACGCTTGCGCTGGATGACGTGCGCTTATCCACAGTACAAAATTTTTATAATTTCCTAAAAAATAAAAAAGGAGACATGCCAATTAAGTTTCATCTTAATTAACACATCTCCCTATCGCCTTACTCAGCAAACAGCTCTTCCATAATTTTAATCTTCTCTTCTGTATAATGCTGAAATCCATCATTATAAGATTTAGGATCCTTAGGGTTTGCAAAATGAGTGATCTTCCTTGTTGAAGGATGAACAAATTTGCTTGCCGCCCCACAGCCGATTCCAATAATCGTTTGCTGCTCTTCCATAATCATAATATTGTAGATGCTATCCTGTCCTTTTAATGAATAGCCTACGTTTTCTAAGTTGCCGAGAATATTTTTTTGGCGATATAAATAGTAAGGTGCATAGCCATGCTCTCGCGTCCATTGGACAGCATGATCCATCATCGTACCTATTTCCTCACGACTCGCTACTTTATACTTATGTTTATTTTTCGTCATTTCAGAAGCTCGTTTAAACGATAATGTATGAACCGTCAATGATTCTGGCATAAGCTTAGCTGATTCTGAAAGCGAATAATCAAATTCTTCTACACCCTCACCAGGTAAACCAATAATTAGATCCATATTAATATTGTTCATGCCCCTACTTCTAGCCAAATGAAACTTTTCAATTGTTTCTTCCACTGTATGGTGACGGCCAATTGCCTTTAATGTTTGTTGAATATACGATTGCGGATTTATACTAATTCGATCAATTTTCCATTTGTTTAAAATATCAAGCTTCTCTGTCGTAATCGTATCAGGTCTACCAGCTTCAACAGTAATTTCCCTAATATTTTCAACACCAGGAAAAGACTCAACCATTTCCTCGTAGAGCATATCCATTTCTTCTGCCGTAATACTAGTAGGCGTTCCCCCGCCATAGTAAACAGTTGTAATCTTTATTCCTTTTTCCTTTAGCCAACGACCAATTTCCTTCATTTCATAATGCAATCCACCTAGAAATGAAGTAACAGACCCTTGACGTCCATTGATTGCATACGCTGGAAATGTGCAGTACGCACATTTTGTTGGACAAAATGGAATACCAATATAAATACTGACTTCATTTGAAAGAGTGTCAAGATCAGGAATAACCTGTAATTGTCGATCAACTATTTCCTTCATCAACTGAATTTTTTCATCAGAAAGCAAATATTCCTCTTTAAACATACGGTGAATCTCAAGCTCTGACATACCCTCTTGTCTTTTTTTGTGATAAAGCTTTGTCGGTCGGATACCTGTGAGAATTCCCCACTTTTGAATCATTCCCGTGTAGTCTTGAAGGATGGTTAAATACACGTAAGAAAGGGTATTTTTCACTTGTCTTAAACGATCCTTGCCTTCTAAGTACGATGGAATATCCTTTTCTCTAGTTGCTTCAAATTCCTTCCCATCTTCCGTACGTAAATATCCTTTAATTTGAATCCTCTCATTGCTCTCTTCAAAGGAAAACTCTGCTTCAAGGGTTGCATCACCTTTTGTAAAGCAGAGTTCAGTTTCTTCAAAAAATAAATTACCAATTAATCTTAATGGTCTATGGAAACGTTCATCATCTATACCTTTAATATAAATTTTCATTTAAAATCACCTTTACTCTTTTTAAAACACTTCTTTTAGTGTACAAAACAATTCCCCTACAGGTCAATGTTAGATGTTAGAAGAACAAACTAGATGTCGTGCGCTTATCCACAGTACAAGAATTTTGGTGACTATGGAGATTTCCTTGACAGAAGTCCATAATCTATCGACTTTAATTGAAAATCTATCAACTTTTTGGACTTATCTATCATTCAGCAAATTTCCACATCCATTGCTGAAGGTAATCTTCCAAGAACAAAAGCGCAAACTCCTGTCATATCTTTTGCTAGGACAAACATACAATAGTGATAAACCAAATTAATTTAGGAGGTGACACCATTGAAAAAAATTGCTCCTCTCCTTATTCTTGTTGCAGCAATTGCCATCATTGGATACCTGGATTCCCCTCTATTTGCAGAAAGGGAAGATGCGATTACAAGTTTGCCTGTACCAACTGAGGAAACAGCCTCGGCAAATGCTTCAAATGATCAGAGCAACCAAGAATCCCAGCAAATACCTCTATTAGAAAGTAAACTAGTTGAAATAACAGAAGATGATGGATATTTCGTTGAAGTATATCGTGAATATGAGGTTTATAAGGATCATGAAGGCAACATCATTGAAAGTAAACCTACTGAAAATTATCAGTATTTGAGATATAAGGAATAGGAAGTAAGCACGAGTGTCACATATTCATTACATGAAAGGATAGGGAAAGCAAAATCTAGATTAGCTTTCCCTATCCCTTTTCAACTACAAATGACGCCTTCAGCATGAATGAAAGGCGACCTTTTTGAATAAATATCATAACTTCATTTAAATATATTAATCGAATTTAAGCTTAGGTTATAAGTTTATCCAAACGATTCACTAATAACTGCTGCCACTCAGAAGCCAATTCTTGCACGCCCAATACCCTTTTGATCCCTTCAACATCCTTTTGCTTATGAAAATAAATCTCATTTCCATAAAGAATCGATACTTGTTTTGCATGGGACTCTAATAAGGTAATGTTTGAATCTATTCGGACACTACCTTCTTCTAAAACACGGCATAAATAACCTGTAAACCCCGTTTGAACCATTCTTTTTAAAAGCAATGGATTACTCGTTCTCTTCGTAATCGTGCTACATGGAATTCTACCTTGAGTTACTTGAATAACAGCATCTCCAAGCCTAAAAATGTCTCCGATACATACATCCTTTTCGAGCATATTTGTGACGGTTATATTCTCGCCAAATGTTGAGGGCGGCAATGCGTTGTTGAATTCTTTTTCCCAAAGCCGATAGTGTTCATATGGATAGACACATACAGCACGGTCAGGACCACCATGATATCGTAAGTCTGCAACTCCATCTCCCCGAAAGCCTTCTTTCGTTAAGAATGCCTCCTCGATTGTTTGTTTACATATTCCTGTCTCGATTTCTTTGTCATCCCCATACGTCATTTTTTTCGGTAAGCCTATTGAAAAATTCTTCAGTTCTCCAACTTTACAAGTTTCCATTGTGCAAGCACCCACTTTCTATTATGATTTCAGCTTTTTGATTCGCTCAGCTGATTGCACGGTCTTCCCTACATAAAATCAAAATAATAACGAATCACATGAAAAAACACCGGTGCTGTATACGTTAGGCTATCAACTCTCATTAAATAGCTTTCTTTCAACAAGTCGAATTTCTTATTCCCTATCAATAAATCACGCCTTAAGACTGATATCGTTAAACTTCCAAAAAAACCGCTAAAGCTGATAAGCACTCCTGACAAAATTCCAAATGTTAAATCAAGCGGTGTTAAATAAGGGTAAATGAGATATGATACGACTGTTGTGACGAAAGTAGCTCCGATAAATCCTTCCCATGTAATACTAGAGTTTGCTGAAGGGATCACCTTTCTTTTTCCACCATACATTGATAGGAAGTAATGAACAATATCGTTGACCTGTGTTAAGATCACAAGAAATAATACTAAGTTTGCCCCATATTCCGGTGACGCAATTTGATAATAGGCTAAGTGACTTAAACCAAATACCATTAGCATTAAGCCCCATTGCGTTGAACTCACCGAACGTAAAAAACCACTCGTTCCTTTTCCGATTAATCTAGGTAATGGCAAAAATAAAAATACATAAACCGGAATAAAGACAATAAACATGCCATACCAACCGATAAAAATCCAATAAAACTGTAAAGGAATTGCAAGGTACGCCCATAAAAATAATCGTCGATCCGCTTTCCTTGTTTTTTTCATCATCGAAAAATACTCTTTTAACCCAAAAAAACAAAGAACCATTAGAGATAACAATGAAACAACCGGATTAAATAGTGTTGCTAAACAAAACACAGCAAACATTCCCCACCATGTTTTCACCCGTACGAACACAGTAGAGAAATCTTTGGTAGGCTCTTTCCTTTTCACTACAGAAAACATAATCGTAACGAAGGACACTCCTAAAAAAATCGTTATAAGTGTCCAAAGTGTCGTAACCAAATTTTTCACCTGCTCTAAGTTGCATATTGTATAATTAAGGATAGATGAAATTGGAAAAATATTAAAGAGGGAAATTCAATGAGATTGAAAAGCTATGTTTATATATTACTAACAGATACAGGGACACTTTTTACAAAATCAATCAAAAAATATACGAAGGCACCTTATAACCATGCCTCGATCTCTTTTGATGCTGAATTAACAGAACTATATAGCTTTGGAAGGAAAAATCCGAATAATCCGATTAACGGCGGTTTTGTAAAGGAAGATATTTTTACAGGTACGTATAGTAAATATCCTGAAACAACTTGTGTCATCTATAAACTTGAAGTATCTAAACGGGATATTGAAAAAATGAAGAGAGTTTTAAATATTTTTAAAAAGAACCAAAAAAAGTTTCTATACAATCTTATCGGTGTACTGGGCGTTTCGTTAAATGAGCCAGTTGAATTTAGCAATTCTTACTTTTGCTCACAATTTGTCGCAGAAGTACTTCATCGATCTGGAATAAAACTATGGGACAAATTACCGGCCTTAATTACTCCTGATGATTTTCGACAAAATGAGCAGTTAGTGTTCGTATACGAAGGAAAATTATTTGATTATGGGCATTTAAGAAAGACTTAATTAATTGAAACACAAGAAGGGGGGAAGCCATAATAGCTTCTCCCCTTCTTCATTGTTATTGATCTATTTTTATTTTTCGCAAAAATTCTGCTCTTTGTTGCTTTCTAAAATGCTCCTTAACCATGTAAGCAACGCCTTGTTGATTGTTAGAGCGCGTCACCCAATCAGCTGCATGTTTTACTTCAAATGGTGCATTCCACATGGCAACTCCTAAACCTACTGAAGCAATCATACCAGCATCATCGTCTGCATCACCAATTGCGACTGTTTCTTCTAACGGAATTTTTAGATGGTTAGCTAGTGCGCGTAATCCATTTTCTTTAGAAGCACCCTTGCTTATTATTTCAATTTTTTTCGGTTGATTCACTTTTACATCAACCGTATTAAAAGCATCCATTACTAATTGTGCTGCTTCTTCCTTTTCTTCTTCCTTTGAAAAATGCACGTCAATCTTTGTAGCAGATACCGGTTCATCACGAAGCGAATCACCTAAAGAATCTACAAATTGCACTGGATAAAACATCGAATCAGATGTGTTAAGTATCGATTTACTAAGTAAATTAGACGCAATTCTTTTTTTATTCCCTATCGAAAAACGTTCATGTGTGAGTCGGATATTACATTTGAAATTCTCAAGCACTTGAACTAGATTGAATGTTAATTCTTCAGGAATTCTTTTTTCATATAAAGGCTCATCAAGTTTCTCAGAAATAAATGCTCCCCCGTGTGTAACTAATAAAGAATCCACCTTTAACGCCTTAGCAATCTTTTTCGCTGATTGAAAATGTCTATTTGTCACAAACGTCACATAAATCCCTTTATCTTTTACATATTCAATTGCTTCTTTCGTTGACGGCTGGAGGCGACCGTTCGAACGAAGCAAGGTTCCATCGATATTTAGTGCAAGTAACCGATAATGAGTCACTGTGGTTCCCCCTTCTACTGATGTCAAAACCTATTATGAGATTATGTCCTTTTCATTAAAAATAGAACAACTGTAGAAGGTTGTCGGATACTTTATCTAATCTTTACTGTGCTAAGAGCACCAATGAGCTGACTAATACAGTCGGCGTGACGCCCACCATGAATATTCCTCTCCATTGTGGGGGTTTTTCCACCAATCAAATAGAATTCATCACTACAACTGAAAAAATAAAAAACAGAATAGTAAATTTACCATTCTGTTTCTAAAGGACGATGAAATTTTATGTATGTTCCGCGACTTAAAGACTTCCGTACATTTCTTCGAGTGGCTTCATGATAATCTTGTTTAATTCTGCTACAACCATGCTTAAACGTTGCTCTGCTGCCATGAGTTGAGAAATTTTTTCATGTTGTTGGACAAGCTGAACAGATTTTTGCGCGTGATTAATTTCCTCTTCTGTAATTTCTTCCCCAGACATTTGCTTTTGTTGAAGATTTAATTGTATATTACGGAAGTTTTCAAACATTTTGCTTGCTTGTTCGTCTGCATTGACTTCATCGTATAGACGCTTAAGTGATTTAAAATCATCACTTTCACGTAATGCTTTCTCTAATTTGTATGCAACATCATATAAATTTTCTGACATATGATGAGCCTCCCTTCTATTATTGACCCTTGCAGGCTCTTCCTACACTATAACAAACTATGTTGAAAATTTCACTTTATGCCTTAAATTCCCCTTCTTAAGGATTACATGAAATCCACTATCATCTGCATCGATTTACTGTCTATAGATTTCTGGTGCTCATTGTTCCGCTCCATCCCCTACCGTTATTTAATCGCTCATAACCATTAACAACCACAACTTCACCGATTTTGTGCATAAATCATACGATATTTATAAAGTGAGACTTCCATCAGTGGGGGTTTTCTGCATCCCCCACTGATGGTTAGCTAGACTTATCACGCTCAGGAACGCCACATCCTGTGGCTTCGCCTGACTTGGACTCAATCGTTCGTCGGATCTTTACGGGCAGTTATCTCCCACTTATCTTCTTTGCTTCTCTCGAATCTTGAAGCCGGAGTTTTACTGCCCGTTAAGGTGGGATAAAACACCTACCTATGAGCAGCTTAGAACATGTCCTTACGACTACCAAATGAGGGGTTTGTCATGAAACAGAAGATGATAGAAATTACACCTTTAGTAACAACTTCAAGACCATACTTTTGTGAAATAAGCGAAGGATTAAGGGCACATTTAGGTCTTCCTAAATCGCTACATTCATTGAAAATTGGTTGTGGAATGCATACTGTATCATGTCCAATCGTATTTATTAATAAGGACCATCTCTGTTTGTCTCTTTCTGAACAAATTTTGGATGAACTCCATTTACCAATAGAATCTTGTTTCATCCAAGGAAAGTTAGTAAACCAACAGCAGCTTCAACTCGGTCCAATCGTTGGGTTGTTAACAGAGATAAGAAAGACAGATAGTGGTGTAAGCTTTGGATCGATTCATGAGTTTTGTGAAGAGCTTGCCACATTTTGTGCAACAAACGGCATATTTTTTTATATTTTTTCCTTATCTACTTACAACAAGGATCAATTAAGCGGTTATATCTTCAATCAAAATGAATGGATTCAGGCAATCGTTCCCTATCCAGATGTAGTTCATAATCGTATTCATTCCAGAAATCTTGAGCAATCTACTCGTTTTTTGCAAGTCAAATCTGATTTGATTGAAAATAAAGTACCTTATTTTAATCATCGGTTTTTAAATAAATGGGAGGTACATCAAATTTTATCTGCGAGTGAACACCTTACCCCCTATTTACCTAAAGGTCAGTTATTAGAATCAAAATCCACGCTAGAGAATATGCTCAAAGATACAAAGGATCTCTTCATAAAACCGATTAATGGCAGTCAGGGGAAGAGAATTTTTAGAGTAGTGGAAAAAGAAGATGGTTCATACCTTCTTGATTTCACGACATTTTCTGGAGAAATCAAAAAAGAATATGATACATTTCAGCAACTCTATTTAACACTCTACCCTCGTTTAAAAAGAGAAGGCTTTATGTTACAAGAAACCATTCAGCTTCAAAATTATAAAAATCATACACTTGATTTCCGTATTTTATGTCACAAAAAGGATGGTTATCAATGGAAGGTTTCCTCGGCTGTGGCTAGAATTTCTGGTGAAAACCAATTTGTTGCGAACCTAGCAAGAGGTGGTAACCTACTCCCAATAAAAGATGTTTTATTTGAACTTTATGGTGACAAAGAAGGGCTACATTTACGAAAGATGCTAGCTGAGCTTTCGTTGGAAATTGTCAATATTATTTATCTTCATGCCGGTGGTGAATTTGCTGAATTCGGGATTGACCTCGCCTTTGATCAAGCTGGTCATCCTTGGATCATTGAAGTAAATACGAAACCATCGAAATCGGAAGAGAATCAAAAGAAGGGAAGGATTCGCCCCTCAGCACGAGCTATCATCCATTATTGTGTATTTTTGTCCCACTTTAACGAATAGGAAGACATCCAAGTTTGATTATGTATAAGTTCAATCTACGATATAAGGTTGTGTAGGAATGAGTGAATGGGGTGACCGTATTGGAACAAGTAACTTTAGGCTTTTTAGTTTTAAGTAAAAAGCATGAGAATGGTTATGCTACTGAGATTGCCAAACGTAGTTCACAATTTAACATTCAATGTGTTAGATTTGAACCCACATCGATTAACCCTTCTACATTAATGATTGACGGTGAGAAATTTGATCATCATTCTCAAATTTGGAAAAGAGATTTGTTTCCTATCCCTTCCTTTATCTATGACAGATGCTTTTATCATCAAAAACAGCTAGCTCAAAAAAGCAAACCAATCGTCGACTGGCTTAAAAAGTATCCTCAAACAACATTTTTAGGTTTTGGCTTACCAGATAAGTGGAAAATTTATACTTCATTACAAAGCAATTCTGTTATTAGTAGTTATCTTCCATACACCGAACTCATACAAAATCCTTCTCAAATTCTCCATCAATTGAAGGAAGCATCTTCTTGTTTATTAAAACCAGTGAATGGCTCCAGAGGAATTGGAATTGTAGCCGTCAGCTATCTCGGTCAATCAATTACAATCACTTATCATAGGGGCAAAATAAAAAAAACAAAAGATTTTCACACACTCAAGGCATTTACTGAATGGTGTGAAAAATTAATACAACAGCAAACATATTTACTTCAGCCACTTCTTCCACTTCTTGACAAACAACGTTATCCATTTGATATTCGAATGTTTTTTCAAAAAGATCAAGAGGGAAAATGGGACTTAGTTGGCAAAGGTGTTCGTAAAGGGTATCAAGGCTCCTTCCTCTCCAATTTAAATAGCGGCGGTGAAACACACTCTTATGAAGATTGGTCGTCAGCCTTAACATCTAGACAAAAAATCCTACTTGAAGATGAGCTTCAGACAATCGCTGAGCACCTGCCATCCTCTTTGGAGAAAAAATGTAACAGGCTTTTTGAAATCGGTGTTGATATTGGCTATGCAAATGATGGTTCAGTATGGATTTTAGATATGAATTCTAAACCTGGCAGGAAAACTGTTACTAAAACAAATCCAAATTCCTCAGAAAGAATTTTTCAAGCACCATTAGCCTATTGCAATTTTTTACAAAAACAAGCATCCCTTAAAGGAGTCGAAATCAATGAATAAAACTTATACCATCAAGACAACAACAGACCCAATTGATCATACAATCTACTTACCGATGTCTACGAAAGAATACGGATTTATTCATACCGTTTCATTTGGGACTCTTTTGCTTCCATGTGAAATTAATTACAGCGATGAGCTAGATCAAAGCATTCTTTTGTCACAAGAGTTGGCAAATCAATTAATGCTTCCTAATGAAGGGAAAACACATCTCCTCATCCATGAAGGCATATTAAATTTAGGCCCCTTAATCGGAATTTTCACCGCTGGATTTACAGAATCCAATTTACGCCCAATTGGTGAACGCTCTTTATTTTTCGCTAAATTTTTATCTCTTGATCAATCACTTGGGCTCTTTACATTCGTGTTTGGTGCTCATCATATTAATTGGGAGGAAGGAGTAATACAAGGCTTTACTTATGGTAAAAACGGCTGGGAACAAGGAATCTTCCCATTTCCAAACGTGGTTTACGATCGGTTACCTAATCGACGTATCGAAAATCACCAAGCACTGAAACTTGTTAAAAAGCGTTTAACAGATGAATACTCAATCCCGTGGTATAATCCAGGATTTTTTAATAAATGGTCTATCCATCAACTCTTAATCCATGATACTCAAGTAGCCAAATATTTACCGGCAACTTTCCGCACTCCTTCGATTAGCAAAATGGAAGAAATGCTTGCATCGTATCAAAATATCTATTTAAAGCCTATAAACGGTAGCTTAGGTCTTGGTGTCTATCAGCTAATGTATTCACGAGAAGATAATCATTACTACTCTAGATATCGAGATGAAAATGAAATCAACCGATTAAGAAAATACCCTTCGATTGAACATTTCTTAAAAGTGTCCTTTAAAGACAAGCTACTGTCTAATTATTTAGCCCAGCAAGGGATTAAGCTAATTCGTTTAGATGGGAAAGCGATTGATTTTCGGGTCCATACAAATAAAGATGAACACGGAGTTTGGAAGGTAACCGCCCTTGCAGCAAAGGTGGCTGGGAAAGGTAGTGTCACGACACACTTAAATTATGGCGGTGTTGTAAAAACACTGGAAGAAATTTATGATGACCCCATGGAAAGAGTGAAAGCTTTTCATGATTTAACTGAGGCAGCAATTATTTTAAGTATGAGCATTGATAACAATCTCGAAGGGTTTATCGGTGAAATTGGTTTTGATTTGGGCATTGATACAAATGGACAAATTTGGATGTTTGAAGCAAACTCCAAACCTGGTAGATCAATCTTTTGTCATCCTGAACTAAAGGACGCAGATCTCCTTTCGCGGAAGTCTTCACTTGAATACGGATTATTTTTATCAATGAAGTCAATATTCACTCCTGAGAAATTGATCTATGAAGAACGTTAATTACTCCCCACTAGTTGGGATTTTAACGAGTAAAGGACAAAAGAAGGATTCTTTTCGTGGAGATTTATCCGTTTTTAAGTCCATCCAAAAGGAAATAATGAAGATTGGTGGTTTATCCTTTATTTTCACAACCGATGGTGTCTGCGAAGATCATGTCTTGGGATATATCTACTATGAATCACAAGAAAAATGGGGGCCGATCTCTTTCCCCTTTCCAGATATCATCTATAATAAAGTATCTTTTAGGAAGGATGAAGAAACGACTAGTTTTCAATCACTTTATCATTTATATAAACAAGAGCATAAATACTTTTTTAATCCTAGCTTTTTTGATAAATGGGAAATCCACCAAACCTTGTCCACGTCAAAACAGCTTACATCCTACTTACCTGAAACTTGGATTTATACAAATATGACCGATTTACTAAATAAGCTACACACCTATCATTCCCTTTATTTAAAACCGAAAAATGGTCATAAAGGACAAGGTATATATAACATCGTCTACGATCAATCATCCTACTACATTCATAAGAAAAATAACCGAATCAAATATGACGAATCAGATTTTGTGCACGATGTAGAAAAGCTCATTAACCAAAGACACTATCTTCTTCAAAAAGACATTCAAACAGATCTGATCGACAATTGCAAATATGATTTAAGAATTCTCTGCTTATACAACCATAATGGATTCCATAAAATTTGCGGAATCGGTATACGTAAAGCCGTTAAAAACTCAATTATCACACATGTTCCAAATGGGGGAGAAATTGTTTCATTTGAAAAAATGAAACATATATGTCCTGTTGAAGAATTAAACTGGCTATCCGAAACAGTTGGTGCTCTGTTAACAAAGCAATACGGTTTTATCGGAGAATTTTCATTGGATGTTGGGTTAACACCTGAAGGAAAACCAATCATCTTTGAGGTTAATTCTAAACCGATGATCTTTGATGAAAGGGATATCCAGAAAAGGAGAATAACTCATTTAGTCCAGTTGTTTAGTGTTTTGAATAATACAAACTAAAAAATAAGAAGGATTTTCACTCTAATTGCCGTATTATTCCATAGAGATGAGGAAAGGAGCGATAACATTGATTACACATTTTCAATACAAACCATTATTTAAACAAACAAGTTTACCCGGTTGGCGAATTTCCTTTTATTTTAGAGGAACTCATTTCGATGGTATTTACCATAAGAATGGGCAAATTGAATGGGGATCTACATCACCTACTAAGGAAGATGAAAAGAACATTCATTCCCAAATTCATGAATTAATGCTTTTCCACGTTTACGAATGAAAATGAATGATAAGAGCACCTCAAGTACAAACTAATGTCGGAGGTGATTCTAAACAATGAAAAAGAATGATGACACTGTAAAGCAAGATTTGGATCATGAAGGAAAAGCCGAGGCCTTTTTGGATATTGATCGTATGATAAATGAAGGCTTATCAGGCGGCTCTGTACATATGAGAGAAGATGCAACAAATATTGAAGAAGCAAGAGATCTTGAACAAGAAGAACGACCATTGTAACGGAAAAAGCTGCGATTATCATTGCAGCTTTTTTTATGCCCATACCTCTAACTGAAATCCTCCTGTTAACGCTCATTCATAGGACGTGACTTGCCCTTATCTTTACGGGCACTTATCCCCCACCTTTCCCTGAATCTTGAACTAGTTTCTTCTGCCCATTAAGAACGGAATAACGTAGATTGATAGTGACCAAAACACAAAATGCTTTCTTACCATGTGTATCTTTTCTATAATAATGAATATTCCCCCACCTAAGCAAGCTTTGAGGAAGGGGTTTCTAATGTATCGAACCTACTTACTGTACGATTAACACTAGTGGAGCTGTCACATTAGCGAACGGTTTACGCCCAGCCCCTCTATGCCATTTGTCATGCATTTGACACTTCTTTTTATCACACGACTAACGTTTGTGGATGAAAGATCTGAACAGACTCTGTATGAAATTCTTTTTCTCCAAATAATTGTAAGATGGCCTTTTTCATGATATTTGCAGCTCCATTAACATCTGCATTAATAAGTATGTTATTTTTAGTTTTATATAACCCACGTTTTATTCGTCTACCAGAAAAGGAATGCTTCTTTCCTTTTTCATAAACTGGAATCCCATCCTGATCTAGGAAACTAGCTTTAGATGTATAAGACTCTTCGGTTACTTCCACTCTAATTCCGTGTTCAGCAGCCTTGTATGTAATCATATTTATAAGCATCTTGTGTGGAATGTTGACGAATGATTGATTGTTTTTCTTTCCAATGTTCACTTCTTGTTTCCACTCTTTATTTTGCCCAATAATGATAAGAGATACATCTTCCTCTACGGCTGTTTTGACAATATGATAACTAGCTTTATGAAAGATGTCTTTTAATTTGAGATTCCTTTTTTGATGTAGTTTTTCCAACCTCTTAGAAGTAAAAGGACCTTCGTTTGTTTTCTTTCCCTGACGTAAAATACCAAGGTAATGAGCTTTTATCTTATTATAGTATTGATTAATGGATTTAACGTTTTTGCCCTTGACTAAAACAGGTGCTCGACCTGTATTTGTCACGATGGTTGCAAGATTATCAATCCCAAGATCAATCGACATATATCTTCCGTTCATTTTTAATTCTCCTCTTGGATTTGGCACATCTACAACTAATTCGACGACATACTGACCGTATTTCGGAATGACTCGAACTTGTTTTAATTTCCCTTCAGAAACACCTAATTTACCAATATTTAATTGTTCTTTTGTTTTCGGAAACTTTAAAAATTTATTTTCCTTTATGACACAATCTTGGTTCGTAAATAACACTTCTTTTTCAGAAACACGACTATATCTAGGAATTCTCGGTCTTGCTTTGTATTTTGACGGGTTTGTCTTATATTCTTTTAAACTAGCAAAAAAAGACTTCCAATTTTGAAAGACTGTCTTCATAATTACTTGGCTTGATTGTGCAGGTAGAGAGCGATAATCATTTTGAGTGATCACCTTAAACAGTGAATCTAGAAAATTATAATCGACATAAGGATTTTCCTTTGTAGGAACTTCAAACAAATTGCACTTAATCTTCTTTTGATTTTCTTGTGGCTTTAATTTCTCTTTCGCTACTTTCTGTTGGTATGCAGCTTTTTGAATCTCATTCATTTTTTCAATATTGCTCTCAATCGTTGCTAGAACTTCCTTTTGTAAAGGTTGTAGTTCCTTATCCTGCGTTAAACCGGTATAAACCTGTCTGTAATAAAAATTAGTGGTATTGTACATATTTTTCGCATTCTTACACAAATTCTTGAAATATGAATACATTCGGTGCCCTTTTTTAATCCAAATTTGTTGAGCTTTATATTGTTTTTCTTTTGTTATGATCTCACCTCTAGAACACTTGTTTGGAACTATGTTTTACCAAGTTTTCATATTAAAATCTAGTCATAACATTTTAAATTACAAAACAATTCAAAACCTCCAATTCACCCCCTCCTTAAAACATTCGTTTTTGAAGAAGGGGTACTCTCGGCATAGTTGATAAAAAGAATTATGTATTTAAGGAGCATCTCGATGATAAAAAACCTAATGCTACACTTTAAAGAAGCCATGACCACAACTTATCACCCAAATGATTCAACGTTCGATTGGTTTCAAACTGAGCTTGGACAAACATTTGGTATTCAGAAAACTTCATTAGCCGATAAAGAGAGAGAGCTACTCTCCGTATTATTTCAACCAGTAGAAACATTGAATCAAGATTCCTTAACACTTATCCAACGTAAGTGGATTGATTACCTATACTCAGAAAATAACGATGGACAGTCCCCTCTGCCAGCCGAACATTCTACAGTCCGTTTTTACTATTTTTATTTAAAACAGATTATGGATGATAAACAAAGTTTTGAAGAAGCGATTCGAGGTATTATTCACTCAGATTTAATCATTTGGCTCGATTTTTCACATGGTATTATTATTGAGGACAAACCTACAACCACTTCTGAAGTTGAGTCTTTTAAAGCTTTAAGCGCCTCATTAACAACTGATTTTTACATAGAGTCCACTTTCTATATTGGTCAGATACAGAAAAATGACGCTGATTTAAATAGGAAATTTTCCTTAGAACATAGCTGTTTTCAAGCGATGGACCGTTCCGCTAATCAAGAAAAGGCACTAAATTTTTATGAGGCGTTACCATTACTCATTATAAAAGCACCCTCTAGCTTCAAAAAAGACATTTTGTCAAATCATTTAGTAGAAACACTTGAGGACAGAGAGACTCTTCATACGATTGAGACTTTTTTACAATCAAACTTAAATGCTTCATCGACCGCAAAAAGGCTGTTTATTCACCGAAATAGCCTGCACTATCGATTAGAAAGGTTGCTAGAAAAGACTGGGGTGGACATTCGTACGTTTTCTAATGCCACATTTATGTTTCTTGCAATTATGCTCGTTCGTCACGAAAATTAGGAGAGCGTTTACACTATGCACAAAAGAACCCACAATTTTTTCGTGCAACTTGTCCGTATACACCTCCCCTTAAAGTCCCTTACAATAAGTATATATTAAAACGTTTACATAAATGAGGGGGAACGAAAGATGGCAGAGTTAAAATTAGAAAATATTTATAAAATTTATGACGATAAAGTAACAGCGGTAGAGGACTTTAACCTTCACATCCAAGACAAAGAATTTATCGTATTCGTAGGTCCATCTGGTTGCGGGAAATCAACAACATTACGTATGGTAGCCGGATTAGAGGAAATTTCAAAAGGTGATTTCTTTATCGATGGAAAACGGATGAACGATGTGGCACCTAAGGATCGTGACATCGCGATGGTTTTCCAAAACTATGCTCTTTATCCTCATATGAGCGTATACGATAACATGGCATTCGGTTTAAAGTTAAGAAAAGTACCAAAAGCCGAAATTGAAAAACGTGTGACAGATGCTGCGAAAATTCTTGGCCTAGAACAATATTTACAACGTAAGCCAAAGGCCTTATCAGGTGGTCAACGTCAGCGCGTTGCACTGGGGCGTGCAATCGTTCGTGATGCAAAAGTATTTTTAATGGACGAGCCTTTATCAAACCTTGATGCAAAGCTGCGAGTTCAAATGCGTGCAGAAATTACAAAATTACATCAACGCTTACAAACAACAACAATCTACGTGACACATGACCAAACAGAAGCGATGACAATGGCTACTCGACTCGTTGTCCTTAAGGATGGTTTTATCCAACAGGTTGGGTCACCTAAAGAAGTCTATGATAAGCCGGAAAATGCCTTCGTTGCTGGATTCATTGGATCACCGGCAATGAACTTCTTCCAAGGGACATTGTCAGATGGTAAATTCTCTTTTGGAACAACGTCTGTAACGATTCCTGAAGGTAAAATGAAATACCTCCGCGACCAAGGTTATGTAAACAAAGAAATCCTTTTAGGCCTCCGTCCTGAAGATATTCACGATGAGCCAGTTTTCCTTGATGCATCACAGAATACAAAAGTTACAGCAAAAGTTGAAGTTGCTGAGTTAATGGGCGCAGAAACCATGCTCTACTCAGAAATTGATGGTCAAACGTTCGTCGCCCGTGTTGATTCTCGTATAGACGTCAAGCCTGGTCAATCACTTGAATTAGCGCTAGACATGAACAAAGCTCATTTCTTCGATGTCGAAACAGATCAAAGAATCCGCCCTGATGGTGAAAAATAATAAAGCGAGACTTATTGGTCTTTACGGACGGTTAACCAACTTTAGAGCAGTGCAAATTTCACAAGAAATTGCACTGTTTTTTTATTGTTGTTAATAACTACGATTTTCAACACTAGGAACACATTAAATGAAAAGCACCAGTTTTAAAAGGCCATTTATATATTTTTTTCAATTACATATACTACAATCAAGAAACTTACCGCTTTAGTTATGCTCTTTTAAGTAAAAAAGCGTAAAACAAAATAACAAACGGTATTTTGCATTTCAAATGAAACATGAGTGAAAAACGGAACCTTTGAATAACTGTCATCTAATATTGGAATTATATGTTTATCAAGGAGGGAGAAAATGAGTACTCACGTTAAATCTGAATTATCATTATTAAGTGAGGGGTTTCTATCTTTATTACTAACAGCATGCTTCGGTATTTATCTTTATAAATCCTATACCCCTTTTCCGTGGCTTTCCTTTATTGGGCTTCCAATAGGTCTTGCCATTTTGGTTGCTTGTTGGGGACAGAAAAAAAATCAATGGACTTTTTTTATTATAGGCCTATTATTTAATATGGTTGTATGGTCTATCGTTTTTAACTGGTCATCTTTTTTCTAAATTTATTCCTATCATACACTTTGCTACAAATCATTATTGCAAACCACTACTTTTTTCAAATATAATACAAACAGCCTGAGTCATATTCATTGGACTTAGGCTGTTTGTATTATATTTTTTGTTTACTTAGGGTTATGTCATTGACGATAAGTCATATTCATTACTTTTTCTGTGATAACCACTCAGCAACAACTGTAGCTTCTTCCTTTGAAATAACCCCTGCTGGCATACCATTTTTACCATTATTAATAATATCTTCTATTTCATTTTGATTATATTTTGAACCAATTTTATCTAAAGCTGGTCCCATTCCTCCTTGTAAATTATCTCCGTGACAAGAAATGCAACTTTTACTTACAATCTCCTCTGAATTACCACCAGAAGGAGCTGTTTCTTCCCCACCCGCACTTTTTGCTTGTGAAGATTGCGAACCTTCGTAAAAAAATAATAAAAATACAAGACATCCTAAAAGAATAAGATTGAATCCAGAAGTAATCAATGTTTTTTTCATCTTATACCCTCCTGAATTAAAGCATTTAGTGTTACGTACTTTTCGAATATTAATAAGTGATGAAGAATGATTCCATCGGCGGGAGTTTTACTGACCGTTAAGGCAAGATAAAGTGGAATGGCTATATCGCAGTAACCTTGGTTTGTATCAATGATTGTATCCGTATTTATGGCTACTTAAAGAAAGGGTTAAACGGATTCTAATCTTATAAAAACACTACCAAAGAATAAGGAATTTGATATTATTTATCATCTCTTATCTCCTTCAAATTATGCAGCATTTAATAGACCTCTAAAAACAGATGGTTTTATGGTCTTAATCAGAAATAGATAATCCTTTTTCCCTGTACAACAACCATTATTAATGTTGGAGTTCAATTTTACATGGTTCTACCAGCTATTGATTAAATAACTGGTAGAACTATTTTGCACATTATTATCTTTAATTTTTCCTTTTTAGTTCTGTTTGCTTTTCTTCTAATACAAATTCCTCTGTTACTTCATCGACCACTCCTTTTGTAGAGTTTTTGAACTCTTTTAAGGTCTGGCCGACAGCTCGTCCTAACTGAGGCAGCTTGGCCGGTCCGAAAATGATTAAAGCAATAATCAGAATTAAAATTAATCCCGGTACACCGATATTCGGCATGTTGTATCCTCCTCTTATAATAAAGTTTAAAGTGAAACTACCATCTATCGGGTTTTGTCCATCTCTGCTGATGATTAGCTAGACTTAAGAAGTTTATTCCTAACTTATCCTTCCCACCGCACCTTAAAGTCGAGATTTTACTCCCGTTAATTTGCTATTAAGTGAGACTTTTAGCCGTTGGTGGTTTTCGACAGAGTCTCGTTGGATGTGAAGAAGCTCCAGGAGCGAAAACATTTTTACATTGCTATTTTCTATTAAAAGACCAACTAGAAACTAAGATACTAATTTCAAATAAGACTAATAAGGGGATAACAATCAGGAAATCAGAAATAAAATCCGGCGGTGATATTAAAACACCCACTATCACTAATATAAAATATGAGATTTTTCTCATTTTCCTTAATGAGTTTGGCTCTACTATTCCTAGCTTTGTTAGAAACAGTATGACAACAGGCATTTCAAAAACAATACCAACTGGGATGATCAAGTTAAACATAAACGTGAAGTATTGGTTCATTCCATAGGTTTCTGTTGCGCCTACCGATTGATTGATCGTTGACATAAAATCCAACATTAAAGGAAATAAAATAAAATAACTGAAACTTACACCAGAAAGAAACAAGAAAAAGGAAATCGGAATATATTTAACAGTACCTCTCGCTTCTTCCTCTGATAATCCTGGTTTTACAAATAACCAGATTTGGTGCAATGCTATTGGTAAAGTAAGCAGTATGGCAATGATAACGGCACACTTAAAGTAAATTATGATTCCATCTGTAAAACCAAATACATTCCAATCCACATTTACAGCAGTAGGTTGTGATTTAATTAATGTTAGTAGCTTAGATGCAACGCTGAACCCTATTCCAAGGGACAAAATAAATATAACCGCTGTAATAATTATCCGTTTTCTTAACTCCGTTAAATGTTCGACAAGAGTGTATTCTTGTTCCATGTTTCTAACCACCTAATTTATCATATAAAGTGAGGCTTTTTCGACACATCGGACGTACGTATGTAAACATTGTGTATTTAGCCACTAATTCTCCATAGTGTGTTTGTCATCCAGCCCTGATTGATTTTTTCAAAGAGGAATGAAGTCTAAGGGGAAATTCATATTTACCATACAATATTTTACGTGCTGGACGTTTTAGTATTTTTTTAAATGTTACTAGAATTACCAGAGTTTGACGTTGTTAATCAGGAAATGTGTTTTACACATCATTTTTGATGTATCATTCTGATTTTTTCTGATAAAACAGACCTTCATTTTTACTTTTGTTTCGTTTTTTATTCCCCTTTAAAGTCTAGACAAAAAATAAAACTGACAATGCACCCTTCTCCATCGTTTTCTACTACGTTTATTTTCAAAAAATTCAGGAGATACTTATGGAAAAATAAGTATCTCCCTTTTTATCAATCTTACCGATTTATTCGATAAATAAGAGATTATGAGTGGTAATAATCTAGTTAATTAATTATCAGAATTCTGTAATGACCACAAACAAAGGTGATTTGCTTAATTTGCAGGATAATCACTTTTCTTCATTACGAATTAGGAGGTTTTTTTTTGTCGGACAAAGAAAAAAGTCAAATCGAAAAACAAGTTAGTACTAGACGTACCTTTCTAAAGAATTCCGGTTTAACAGTCGGAGGTCTCATTATAGGCGGAGCAGTTGGCAGCCTGTTTGGAAGGAGCCCTGAAAGTGATGTGAAAACAGAACAAACAACTCATGCGCAAGCCGCTAATCCGAATGAGGCCTTAATGTTTTTTTATCCTGATGAATATCAGACGACAATGGCCGCGGCTGAACGTATTTTCCCAAAGGATGAACTTGGTCCAGGGGCTATGGAATTAAATGCAGCTATTTATATTGATCATCAACTTGCGAGTCAATGGGGCGTAAATGCAAAGGATTATCGATTAGGGCCATTTTATGATCCGGATCCGACCCAAGGCCAACAAATCCGCATATTACGTAAAGATTTGTTCAGATTAGGCATAAAAGCACTAGATGATTACAGCAATAAAAAATATCAAAAGAAATTTACAGAATTAGAAGCAAAAGAACAAGATGAAGTGTTAATTGCATTTGAGAAAGGTGAAGCAAATTCACTTTCAGGTGTTCCAACATCGGTATTTTTCAAAATGCTCAGAAATTTAACCATGGAAGGTGTCTATTCTGACCCAATGTATGGCGGAAATAAGGAAATGCTTGGATGGAAAATGCGAAAGTATCCTGGAACTCGAATGAGTTATACAAAAGAAATCCAAAGTGATAAATTTGTACAACTGGAGCCAAATAACCTTCAAAGTCATATGGGACATTGATCATAATAGAGAGGAGTGACATACATGGCTAAAAAATTGCCAAAGGTACCGGTTGTTGTTGTCGGAATGGGTTGGGCTGGAAGTATTATTGCAGCAGAATTAACAAAAGCAGGAATTAAAGTTGTTGGGCTTGAACGTGGTAAAGAAAGAAAGATGAGCGATTATTTAATGGTACATGACGAACTCCGTTTCCAGCATCGAACAGAGTTAATGCAAGACTTATCAAAAGAAACCATTACTTCTCGTATTAATGGAAAGATGAGAGCACTGCCAATGCGCCATTATGGGACATTTATTGTTGGTGATGGTCTTGGGGGTGCTGGAAGCCACTGGAATGGACAGACGTACCGCTTTCTACCTTATGATTTTGAAATTAAATCTCTAACTGAAAAGAAATATGGCGCAAATAAAATAAAACCAG
Source organism: Metabacillus rhizolycopersici (assembly GCF_020075705.1). Next base: position 65,030 of record NZ_JAIQUM010000002.1, read on the forward strand.
ATTATCTGCTTCAGGATTGGGGCATTACATACGAAGAAATGGAACCATATTACGATACATTTGAAAAAATGGCAGGTATTTCAGGTGAAACAGTTGAACTTTATGGTCACCGCTCAAATCCATATCCAACTGGTCCGATGATAAAAACACCTGTTTTAGAAGAATTTGAAAAAGCGACGAAAAAGCTCGGCTATAAACCATATATGATACCTTCGGCTAACTTATCCGAAAATTACGAAAATCCGGATGGTATTTCACGTGCAGCATGTCAATATTGTGCTTACTGTGAAAACTTCGGATGTGAGTACGGTGCGAAAGCTGATCCAGTTGTGACAGTTATTCCTGTAGCAAAAGAAACTGGCAACCTTGATCTTCGTACATATTCAAACGTAACACGCATTTTAAATGATGGCACGAAAGCAACAGGTGTTGTTTATGTCAATACATTCACTGGTGAAGAGTTTGAACAACCCGCAGAAATAGTTGTCGTAGCAAGTTATGTATTTAATAATGCAAGACTCTTGCTTAATTCAGGTCTTGGAAAACCTTATGATCCAACTACTGGAACAGGTGTAATCGGTAAAAATTATTGTTACCAAGTAAGTTCAGGATATTCCTCTTTATACTATAATGACCGAGAGTTCAATCTATATGGAGGTGCAGGTGCATTAGGTATTGAGATTGCTGAATTCACAGGCGATAATTTTGACCATACAAATGAAAACTTTATCCACGGTTCAGGTATCCGTACGACCCAATATGGTAACCGCCCAATTGCGAATAATAATGCTCCAATCGGAACACCTTCGTGGGGAGCGGATTTCAAGAAACAATCGATCAAATATGCAAATAGCATATTGCAAGTTAAATCACAAGGTGCAAGCATGCCTCACAAACAAAATTATCTTGATCTGGATCCTACTTATAAAGATGTTTACGGTATGCCTTTATTACGTATGACTTATGATTATACAGAACAGGATCGTGAGTTAGTAAAATACATGGCAAAGGTTACAAGGAAAATTGCAGAAGAAATGGGACCAGATCATATTGATACCGTTGGTGAACAATCACCATTTAACGTAAATGTAGATACGAATACGCATAACACAGGCGGGGTCATTATGGGTGCTGAGCCTGAAACTTCAGCAGTCAACACTTACTTGCAAATGTGGGATGCAGAAAACGTATTTGTTGCTGGTGCTTCAGCATTTCCTCATAACAGTTGTTTTAACCCGACTGGTACACTAGGGGCCTTTTCATATAGAGCTGCTGAAGGAATAGTTAAATACCTTCAGCAAGGCGGTTCTCTCGTATAATGTGAGACACTTACCTTAGCATTTCTTTCGATTCAGAAAAAAATACTACCTGTTTCCTAGCATGAATGGGGACAGGTATTTTCATCTTTATCGATAGTGACTTTAGATAGTCTTTTTTAAGTAACAAAAATTGTAAATCTATTTTAAGACTAAGTAATCTTTTGGGGTACATATTAAGATTAATATCACTATTAAAGATGAGGGGCTATTAATATGAAAGTCAAATGGAAAATTTCTATTTTGTCCACTTTGCTTACAGTAAGTTTTTTATCAGCATGTAATATGAGCAATAACAAATTTAATGACCAAAATGAAGTAGATTATCGTCCGGTCCGTTATGAAAATGACACATTCCTAAATGATGATATGACTAATGATAATGAATTGAATCGAACAAACAGATCATTTCCTCATAATGAAAGCCCTGACCAAACAGATGAAAGAATGGAAAAGGGCAATGATCTCGAATTTGATAAAGATAGAGGTGCAGATTGAACTACCGAAAGTACCATTATCACAAGTGAAGAGCGCCTAGGGGTACAGCCTCAAAGAAAAAAGCTAATGGATTGCCATTGGCTTTTTTTTGCTCAATAGTGAGGCTTGAAGCAATACCAAGTTTCACCTTCATTAGCGCCGTTATACACAAATGGATTTTTCAGGAAATTAGTATGAAAATGAACAGTTTTGAGAATATATAAAGTAAGAATAAGTAATTCATTATCTGTACTAGATTCCTTTCATTAAGCGAAGGCGTTATTTGCGTAAAAATTACTTTCAGAGCTGAAACAATTACTTTGACTAGTAAGGAATTATAGCTCATTTGCAGCAAAATTATGTAGATTGGAGGATTCATGTATTGCTTCAAAATATAGGTGTTCCAGGCTTGGTTTTAATTCTAATCATAGCACTCATGATTTTCGGACCTTCTAAATTGCCAGAAATCGGGCGTGCCTTTGGACGTACTTTGACTGAATTCAAAAGTGCTACCAAGGGATTAGTATATGATGATAATAACGAGGAAGGGAAAAAAACTCAATTAACGGCTGCTGAAAAGAAGCAAGAGAAACAGTCTGTGAATAATTAAATAATAGGTGAGGTAACTCTTTTATTTCTCATCAACGGGATAATACAAAAACCTCCTTCAAGACTTAAACAAAGAAAAACAATCTAGATTTTTTTCGTTTATCATTTTTGCCTTCTTACTTTATGATAAGCAGTGTGATTCAAATTCCAAATCCACTGCTCTAATCTTTTCTATACGGGTACCCGACAAAAGAACATTTTTTATTTTAAACAAAATCACTCTTTAATCGCTCTCGTGTCTTCATGCTGACAACCTCGACAATAAAAATAGTGTATGCATCGATGATTCTCTAAAGAATTGGTCGTACCGTCAAAAAGCTTCATAATATCAATATCCATATAAGCACTATAATCATCAAGATAATCAGTGATTTTCCCTCTATCCTCCATTATCGTTTGGCAATTCGGACATTGTATCACTCGCATTTCTAGTCCATTACATAAAGGACACATATCCATCGCTTCATCTCCTTTATTAACTACGTATGTTTAGAATCTCTCAATCCGCCCTTTTTATGTAATACAGAAAAATAATTAGAAACATTTACCATAAAGAAAACGCGAATATAAACAATGAAATTATCCATAATACTTAGTAACAACGGTGCAACAACGCATCAGCAACAAACAAATTCTCATGAATGGGTGACGCCAAGTTAGGCTATGTAACCAAAATGGTTTCATACGTTGGTGCAATTCCAACTAACCCAACCAATCAAACTATTTTGAGGAGATGAATGACAGATGCCAAACAGCAATTCGTCTAACCAACTTGTAGTACCAGGTGCACAACAAGCGATTGATCAAATGAAATACGAAATCGCTTCCGAATTCGGCGTTAACTTAGGTGGAGAAACTACTTCACGCGCTAACGGTTCTGTAGGTGGAGAAATCACAAAACGATTAGTATCACTTGCTCAACAATCAATGGGCGGTTATTCACAACATTAACAATTTAATATATTGGCTAGAGGCTGGCATTTTGTGTCAGCCTCTTTTATCGATCTTATCTTCTAATAACATTTCTTCAATTTCGGATTCGATTCAAAAAGCAGTGGGATTTAGAAATCACACTGCTTTCATACTTTGGATCATATGTGGAGACCAATTTATCGAACATTATTTCCTATAAAATGTTTTGTATGTTTTCTTTATTCCTCAACAGTTACAGCCGTACCATAAGCAATAATTTCTGAAGCATTCTGCATCACTGCTGAGGACTCTAGCCTCATACAAACAATAGCGTTAGCACCTTTCGACTTCGCATCTTCAACCATTCTTCCAATTGCTTTCTGTCTAGCTTCATCCAACATTTCTGTGTATTCTGTTAGCTCTCCACCGACAATTGTTTTTAAGCCCGCCATAATATCTTTTCCTATATGCTTCGATTGCACGGTACTCCCTTTTACAAACCCTTTATATTCCTTTGTTTCTTTACCTGGTACGGATTCAGTAGTTACGATAATCATTGTCATCATCCCTCTTTTTCTCATTTATTCTAGATTTTATTAACGCAATGAGCAACACAAGCAAAGATAAGAAGTAAGCAAAAAATAAAGCAAAAGCAATCGTAGGATTTATGTACAAAAAAATGATACCGAAAATTTGAGTGAAGATTGCAGTAGTCAATGTACTTTCTTTTACCCTACTGCAACTTCGCTTCACTTTCATTACTTTTACTATATCTATTTTTAGAAAAAAGATAAATGATTTTTTTCCTCCAATAACAGGTAGTCTCATCCCCCACCTTACAGCTTTTAGTGAATCGCAAAGAAGTGGAAGGAAGTCTTGCTTATGACTGAAACATATTTATTCATTTTTTTACATTTTTAATATTAATATTCCTAAAAATCCGTCGATATACCTAGTAGACTTAATAGTAGAAAACGAACTAAGGGGAATCATTCATGGGTATCTTTTCATTTAAAAAGAATAAAAAACCAACAACTTCCATACTTACAACACAGCCAGATCATGATATTTTAAAGGAAATTTCATTAAAAGTTCATGAACCCGCTCTACAAAAGCAAATAAATATGATTGGGCTTACAACAAATGACCTAGTTCTTACATTGAAACTCCGACCATATATTCAAGCTAACATTGAAGAAATTGTAAATACCTTTTATGCTTCTTTTGCATTGGAACAAGGACTTATTGATATCATTAATTCGTACAGCTCAATTGATCGATTAAAATTAACCTTAAAAAAGCATATTTTAGAATCATTTAACGGACGCTTTACAGATGAAGATGTGAGTCGCATCAGAAGGATTGCGCACATTCATGTAAAAATCGGACTGGAAGCAAAATGGTATATGGCAGCTTTTCAACCGTTATTAGTGTCGGTCATCAAAACAGTTGAGCCACATCTTACAACAAAAGAAGAGATCGTAGAAGCAGTTCAAAGCGTAACAAAGATTTTTAACCTAGAACAGCAAATTGTGTTAGAGGCTTATGACAATGAATATGCAGCAGTACGGGCCAAAAGTGAGAGAGAAAAGGAAGAAATTCGTGACGAAGTAAATCAACTAGCGATTAAACTAGCTACAGCAAGTGAAGAAACAAATGCGTTTATACAAGAAATTCTTGCGCAATCAAAAGAAATTGCCTCCTACTCTCTTGATCACCTAGAAGTAGCTTCTTCAGCAGAAGAACAAGCTTATAATGGGAAAGTTGATTTAGTAAAGCAAAGTGAATTAATGACATTTATTGAAGCTAGTACAGTAGAAATTTTAAATCAAATGAAATCGTTGGAACAAACGTCTGAACAAATTAATCATGTTGTTTCCATCGTTACATCAATTGCCGAACAAACAAACTTATTAGCACTAAACGCTGCCATTGAATCAGCACGTGCTGGTGAGTATGGTAAAGGCTTTGCCGTTGTTGCTAGCGAAGTTCGTAAGTTAGCTGAAGAAACGAAAAAATCTGTCCAAGGAGTTTCAAACTTAATTACGAATATACATACACAAATTGAAAGTATGTCTAGCTCAATAAATAATGTTGCCTCACTGACAACAAAGGGTACAACACAAATGAGTGATATGAATTCGTTCTTCGATACAATTTTACACATCATGAATAACAACAAACAACAAAGTGAAAAAGCAAAAACAGAATTGATAAATTTCACAAATGTTATTAATGATGTGTCAAAGTCAATTGCTCAAATTGCTGAAACATCAGATAGTTTAAAAGAAATGGCTAAAACAATGTAATCCTATTTTCAAAAGATTGAATTGGATACAAAAAGGATGAATGACATTTTGCCTTGCTGCTAATGTAGTTCAAATTCAAAACGTTATTCTATTAATATAACCATCCAAAAAGCAGTTCTAAATAGTTTAGACTGCTTTTTTATCATGTTGTTTGACTACTACAACTACCTTTCCTCCCTCTTATACCCCTTTAACAATTGACATAAATAATTATATTGATATAATACTTTCATACGAAAAAGCATAAAAGCGTTCAAGTTACAAAGTTCAACTTCCACGAGAATAACCTTTCTTTCATTCCTTATTTTGAGTTAGATGAACAAATTGAACCTTTTTAACTGTTTTCTTCAATCGCGTATACTGCCAGTACTGTACTGCAAAAAAGGAGTATTATACATGAATACCAACAAAGGTAGCTTACACTTTAAAGAGGCCGTTTTTATTTTACTTTTAATATTGGCCATTATCTTTACTAGTTTATTTGTTTTAAAAACTGAACCACATCTCGCTTTACTTAATTGTATAGTTATTGTCTGTTTTCTTGGGCTAATCAAACGCCATTCATGGAAAGAGTTAGAATCTGGAATGGTCAAAGGCATACAAAGTGGAATCCAGGCGATTATTATCCTCGCCTTAATCGGGGTATTAATTGGAGCATGGATGAGCAGTGGAACGATTCCAACTGTCATGGTTTATGCACTGTCAATGGTTAATCCAACCTACTTACTAATTACTTCTCTATTTTCTTGTATGCTCATCTCTAGCCTTGTTGGAAGCTCATTTACTACAGTAAGTACAGTTGGGGTAGCTCTAATGGGGGCTGGTATTGCTGTCGGCTTACCAGTTGAATGGGTTGCTGGTGCGATTATTTCTGGTGCTTGCTTTGGTGATAAAATGTCTCCCATGTCAGATACGACGAATTTTGCATCTGGTGTCTCATCTGTCGAAATTTTCACCCACATTCGTCATATGACAAAAACAACAATACCTAGCATTGTGATTACAACAATTATCTTTTTCATACTTGGTCGATTGGCACCTATCGAAACAGCATCGCTTTCTGAAATGTCAAACATGATTACAATCATAGAAAAGTATGTACAAATAAGCAGTCTAACTTTACTATCACCGCTATTGGTCATTATATTGGCCATTCGACAAGTACCCGTTATCCCAGCGTTAATCATTGGAATTAGCACAGCGGGGGTAACCGCAGTAGGCTTCCAAGGAATAACGATCGGTGAGTTTCTTACTACTTTACAATATGGAACATCCTACCAGATTGAAAATGAACAAGTTTTAAATCTGATGAATCGTGGCGGATTGCAATCAATGATGTGGTCTATTTCGCTTATCCTAATTGCTTTTGCCTTCGGTGGATTACTAGACACGTTAAAAGTTATTCCAACTCTCTTAAACGGAATGATTGAACGTGTCCAAACGAAAGGCCAACTTATCCTTTCGACAGCTGCATCCTCGTTTGGAGTGAATGTCTTAACTGGAGAGCAATACTTATCGATTCTAATACCAGGGCAATCGTTTAAAGGCTTATATGACAAAATGAAAATCGAACGCAAATACATGTCCCGTACGCTTGAAGATGCAGGTACATTAGTTAATCCACTAATCCCATGGGGCGTAAGTGGTGCATTCTTTACTCAAACACTCGGAGTCCCAGTAATTGCTTATTTACCTTTTGTCTTCTTTTTGTATCTATCACCCTTATTTTCAATTCTTTTTGGATTTATTAGTAAAAGAAAAACAACAGCATAAAGGAAGTATTATCTTAACTTTAACAGAAAGTTCCCCCTTCTTTGTTTCACTAAAAGCTTGGAAGCGGGGGATTACCGTTAATACGGGATTAAACGATATATAAACAGTGTGCTGTCCATATTTGATGTACATACGAGTTTAAATCGTTTTAAATATACTTTATTACTTTTGCAGGATTTCCACCTACAACTACATGATCAGGTATATCTTTTGTTACAACTGCTCCTGAAGCAATAACTACATTGTTACCTATCTTAACGCCAGGATTTATTACAGCACGTCCGCCAATCCATACGTTGTTACCTATCGTAACTGGTTTACCAAATTCTATTCTTGAAATGCGTTCAATAGGGTCTAATGGATGTGTTGCAGTGTAGATGTGTACTCCGGGGGCAATAAAACAATTATCACCTATTTTCACTTCACAAACATCTAGGATAACACAATCAAAATTCGCATAGAAATTTCCCCCAACATGTATGTTGTAACCATAGTCAAAACGAAATGTCGGCTCTGCGAATAGATTCTCTCCGGTTGAACCGAAAAGCTCCTTTAAGAGCTTCGTTCGATTGTCAACTTCAGTCTCTATGATTGATTGAATAATCTAGTCATTTTTCGAGCATGATTGCGATCTTTTACTAGATCAGGATCAGCAAGCATTATACGGTTCTCCATTTAACATTTTATCTTTTTCTGCTTTCATCTTTGCATCATCCTCATTCCTAACAATAATTTTCAACAATTAAAAAGTATTGGTTGATTAATTTGCACGTGTGCTATATCATTTAGATAGAACTCAATTCAACTAGATATTGACAACTAAACAGAAACAAACACTATATATTGTATTAAAGCAAGCGTAAGGTACCTATTAGACGAAAAAGGGAATTTGGTATAAATCCGGAACTGTCCCCGCAACTGTATGTGTGACGAACCTGAGGTAACTACTGTACATCATGTATGGGAAGGTCTCATAGTAGAACAAGCATAAGTCAGGATACTAGCCTAGAACTTGCCAAAGTTTCAATTTCTTCGGGGACTGAGAAGATGGAACGATAGAAAGCCACAAAGGATTAGTATACCCTTTTTCTTCTTATCTGTCGTTTTATCTGCTCATCTCTTTAGAAAAATGAACAGATGGAGGAATTATTATGAATACGACAACTACAACCATTATCAATGAACAAGAAGCATTTGACACAAACAAACTTACATCATTTATCAAAAACATACATCAGCATTTCCCTTCACTTTTTATAGACGATTATTTAAACAGAATCCAAAACACTATTCTACAAAGGGATTCGTATACGTCTGAACAACTCACAAATTTACTGATTTTAGAAGGATTATCTAATATTAATGAGCAGGAGCCTGAATGGACTTACTTTTGCGCTCAAATTTATTTAAAAAAGCTATATAAAGAAGCGGCCACTAGCCGTGGATATGACAAAGAGCAAAAATATGGTAGCTTCTATCAATTAATCGAAACATTAGTTTCAAAAGGTCTTTATCACTCTAAGCTTCTTGATTACTACACAAAAGAAGAAATTGACCAAGCTGGCTCATTTATTCAACCAGAAAGAGATAATCTATTTACTTATATCGGTCTTCGTACATTAGCGGACCGCTATTTAACACGTGATTTTTCAAAGCAAACATTTGAGCTTCCTCAAGAGCGCTTTTTAATCATCGCCATGACACTTATGGCGGAAGAAAAGAAAGAAAATCGCCTTGAGCTTGTTAAACAGGCATATTGGGCAATGAGTAATCTTTATATGACAGTTGCAACACCTACGTTATCAAATGCAGGAAAGCCTATTGGGCAATTGTCTAGTTGCTTTATTGATACGATTGATGATAGCTTACAAGGGATTTTCGATAGCAATACAGATATTGCCAACCTTTCAAAATCGGGCGGTGGCATAGGTGCATATTTTGGAAAAATCCGCAGCCGTGGCAGTGATATAAAAGGATTTAAAGGTGTGTCTTCGGGAATAATTCCATGGATGAAACAACTCAACAATACAGCCGTTAGCGTAGACCAACTAGGACAACGAAAAGGTGCAATTGCTGTCTACTTAGACGTTTGGCACAAAGATATTTTCTCATTTCTAGATTCTAAACTAAACAATGGTGACGAACGTATGCGTACACATGACCTATTCACAGGTGTCTGCATTCCAGATGTCTTCATGGAACAAGTAGAAGCTCGTGGTGACTGGTATTTGTTTGATCCACATGAGGTTCGTCAAGTAATGGGCTATAGCATTGAAGATTATTACGACGAAGAAAAAGGAAATGGAAGCTTCCGTCAAAAGTACTGGGAGTGCGTTGAGAACGAACAACTATCTAAAGAAAAAATACCAGCGATTGAAATTATGAAACGAATTATGATCAGCCAATTAGAAGCTGGTACACCTTACATGTTCTATCGCGATGAAGTAAACAGAAAAAATACTAATTCACATCAAGGGATGATTTACTGCAGCAATCTTTGTACAGAAATTACCCAAAACCAAAGTGCGACAACAGTTGAAGAGCAATTCACAGAAGACGGGAAAATCATTACAGTCAAAACACCTGGTGACTTTGTTGTATGTAACCTCTCCTCTATTAACCTTGCAAAAGCTGTAACAGATGATGTGTTAGAGAAACTCATTCCTATCCAAGTCAGAATGTTAGACAATGTTATTGATTTAAATACAATTCCAGTTCTGCAAGCAAAGCTAACAAATCAGAAATACCGCGCGATTGGCCTCGGTACATTCGGATGGCATCATCTTTTAGCTCTTAAGCAATTAAAATGGGAACATGATGAAGCAGTTCAGTATGCGGATGAGCTTTATGAAAAAATCTCATATTTGACAATTCAAGCAAGTATGGAACTTTCAAAAGAAAAAGGCGCATATTCAGTGTTTGCAGGCTCAGATTGGGATACTGGTAAGTACTTTGAAAAGAGAGGTTATCAGTCGCAAGAAAGCAATTTAGATTGGGATTCATTAAAAGAAGATGTTAAAAATAACGGTATGCGCAACGGTTATTTAATGGCAGTAGCGCCAAACGCGTCTACATCAATCATTGCTGGAAGTACAGCAAGTATCGATCCAATCTTCCAAAAGGTGTATTCGGAAGAAAAGAAAGATTACAAAATCCCAGTGACAGTTCCTGACTTAAATCCAACAACAACTTGGTTTTACAAGTCAGCTTACTTGATTGATCAAAACTGGAGCATCAAGCAAAATGCAGCAAGACAACGTCATATCGACCAAGCTATTTCGTTTAACATTTACGTGCAAAACTCAATCAAAGCAAAAGATTTATTACATTTGCACATGACCGCTTGGAACGAAGGATTAAAAACTACCTATTATGTGCGCTCAACTTCTAGCGCAATTGAAGAATGCGATTCTTGCGCTAGCTAATCGTTAAAGTGGAAGAGCCATGGCTCAAAAACTGGGAAATTCTAAACTCCTAGCCCCTCTATAGGCTAGGAGTTCAATTATGGTATCAACATAAATTCTTTTAAAAAAGGAGTCCTAAATATGGAAAACACAATTTTAATTAAACGTAAAATTATGGACGCTTCTGCACCAAATCGCTCAACTGCAATCATCAATGGAGAAAGCTCAAATGTTTTAAATTGGGATGATGTTGCATATCCTTGGGCATTTTCCCGCTATAAAAAAATGCTAGGTAATTTCTGGACGCCTTTCGAAATCAATATGGCTCAAGATATTAAACAATATCCAAATTTATCAGATGATGAAAAGGATGCCTTTTTAAAAACCATAGGACTGCTCGCACTCCTAGATAGTATTCAAACCGATTATGCTGGAAAAGTGGCTGATTACATTACTGATTCGAGTATCAATGCATTGATGATTATTCTCGCTCAACAAGAAGTTATTCACAATCATTCCTATTCATACGTTCTCTCAAGCCTGGTACCAAAACAAGTTCAAGATGAGGTATTTGATTATTGGAGAAATGAACCAATCTTACGAAAACGCAATGAATTCGTCACCAATGGTTATCAATCCTTTGCAGAAGATCCAACAATAGAGCATCTATTAAAATCACTTGTTTATGATGTCATCTTAGAAGGACTCTTCTTTTATTCTGGCTTTGCCTTCTTTTACAACCTGGCACGTAATCAAAAAATGGTAGCAACGAGCACGATGATTAATTATATAAACCGCGATGAACAAATTCACGTCGATTTGTTCGTGCAAATCTATAAAGAAGTTTTAAATCAATATCCTGAATATGATACTGAAGAGTTAGCTACATTTGTTAAAGATACGTTCATGCAAGCAGCTGAGCTTGAGATTGAATGGGGACGATTTATTATTGGCAATAAAATGGACGGCATTAATATGCAAGACCTAGAAGATTATATTAAGTTTTATGCAAACGTTCGTTGCAATCAACTAGGATATGATCGCCCATTTGAAGGATATCGAACAAATCCTCTAAAATGGATTAAAGCATATGAAGAAGTAGACCTAGGTAAGTCCGATTTCTTTGAGCAAAAATCAAGACAATATACAAAGGTAAACCATGTAGATAATGGCTTTGATGATTTATAATTCGTAAAAAGTATAATAAGAAAAGCGCTGGAGCTGGACACGAAAACTAAGTCAAAAATTTTATACTTTCTTATCCTTTAAAAAAGGAGAACACATCTATGCACATTGCACAGCGTTCTCCTTTTCCTTACTACTTGTTTTTTTCTTTAACTTTCCTCTGGTCTTTACGTATGTTCTTCTCGTCTAAAAGCTTTGCTTCAAAAATTTCTTCGTCTGTTTCTACCTTAATACGTTCTTCCACTCGGATTCGACCTTTTCCCATTCGAGCCCCTCCTCCTGAAAGCAAGTCTTTATTTCAAATCCTTGAACCAAAATTCCATATAAAATCTAAAACTTACTATCCGCCACCATTATATGCAGTCAACTATCACCTTATTATTTATTAAACGGAATCTTATGACTCACTCTACTTAAATCTGCATAAGTAAAACTTCCATCTATTTTCGTATACTCCCATGAGGTAAAACTTCATGAATGGCTCTATATGTTATGCACATTTAATTATTAGTACACTTTTCCACAAGAATCATCGAAATCTAGAGATATTAATAGAAAACAGATGCTTTATCCGTTTTCATAGGACTATATATTTTTTTTATTAAATGATATAATCATCACCGTTACTATCGGACCCGACTTTCATGAGAGTTGAAAGTCACTTATTTTTCACACAACTATATAGAAAGAGGTGCAAATTTTTTGAACTCACTAACATTAAAAGAACAATGGTTTGGGAACATACGCGGAGATATCCTCTCAGGTATCGTTGTTGCATTAGCATTAGTTCCCGAAGCCATTTCTTTTTCCATTATTGCGGGTGTTGATCCTATGGTTGGATTGTACGCTTCATTTTGTATTGCCATCGTTATTGCCTTTGTAGGTGGAAGACCAGGAATGATTTCGGCAGCTACAGGGGCTATGGCATTAGTTATGGTGACATTGGTTGCCGAACATGGGCTCCAATATTTACTTGCTGCAACGATTTTAACAGGAATTTTCCAAATCATTCTTGGCGTTCTAAAGGTGGGAAGACTTATGAAGTTTATCCCTCGCTCTGTTATGACCGGCTTTGTTAACTCCTTGGCTATATTAATTTTTGCTGCACAATTACCCCACTTCATTGGTGAAACATGGGTAATGTATGCAATGGTGGCAGTCTCATTAGCAATCATTTACATCTTACCAAGATTTACGAAGGTCATTCCTGCTCCACTGGTTGCAATTATTGTGATGACAATCTTCGCTATTATGTCAGGTGTATCTGTTCGTACTGTAGGAGATATGGGGGAGCTAACACAAGCTTTACCGTTATTCTTAATCCCGCAGATTCCATTTAATCTTGAAACATTGCAAATTATTTTACCTTACTCTTTCGCTTTAGCTCTTGTCGGCTTATTAGAATCTTTATTAACTGCTCAAATTGTTGATGATTTGACAGATACGGTAAGTGATAAAAACAAAGAGGCACGAGGTCAAGGAATTGCCAATATCGTTGCTGGATTTTTTGGAGGCATGGCAGGTTGTGCAATGATTGGTCAATCCGGCATTAACATCAGGTCTGGTGGACGCGGTAGATTATCGTCATTTGTTGCTGGTGCCTTCCTCATGATCTTAATAATCATACTAAATGATATTTTAGTTCAGATCCCAATGGCTGTACTAGTGGCCGTTATGATTATGGTTTCAATTGGCACATTCGACTGGTCCTCACTTAGAAAGCTCCATATTATGCCGATTTCAGATACCATCGTTATGGTTGCAACTGTCGTGACTGTGGTCCTTACACATGATTTATCAAAAGGTGTTCTTATTGGTGTTTTACTTAGCGCTATTTTCTTCGCTGCTAAGATTTCAAAAGTAAATGTTGAGTCGGCAATAAATGAAAAAGATCTAACGAAAACATATCTTGTAAAAGGGCAATTATTCTTCGCTTCAGTTACAGATTTAGTATCAAGCTTTAACTTTAAGGAAGATATTGCAACTGTTGTCATTGATTTTAGTCATGCGCATTTATGGGATGATTCCGCGGTAGGTGCAATTGATAAAATTGTTCTTAAATTTAATCAGAACGGAACAAAGGTAAGGATCGTCGGATTGAATCAAGCTAGTTCCAATCTCGTGAAGAAACTAGCCATCTACGATAAAGCAAATACGAATGTAACGAATCATTAATGTATCTACAGAGCCTGATCTATGATCAGGCTCAATTTCATTGAATATAGCGAGATTAGCTTTTTCAAGCAGTTATCCGTCTTTCCTCGAAAGCTTTGAAATTAGGATTTACTGCCCTAGAATTTATGCTAAGAGGTGATTAGTAATGAATCTAACAGACTTATCAAATGAGGAACTAGCAGATTTGTACGTTAATTATAAACAAAAACAAAAAATCTTTAAAAAAAGGACATCATTTTATAACCTAAATAAGTATATGGAAATGAAAGAGTATTTATCATGCATAAAATGGGAAATGAAAAAACGTGGCTTGAAGAAAAAAGCGGCCAAAAAATTAAGTAACTATTAATAGTTACAAGATGACAATTACATAAGGTGAAACTTATCTTAATCTTTACGAGCAGTTATTTTTTGCTATTTCCTTTAAATCTAACCACAATGTAAATCTCTCCGCTCCGTTTTCTCTCCTTATGTTCACACAAAAGGCAAAAATAGAAAGATAGATTGATTAATCATCCACTTTTACGCCAACTGTATTTAATATTCTTAACAATCTTTACCTATTTTTATACTAAATTGGGATTAAAAAGAACCACTTCTATTTATTCCACCAATGCAAATTTTTTGGATGTAAAATAATTTCATCGTTACTTAATTATTTTACATTTATCATTTCCCGACAGAAGACCCCTTCCTCAAGAAATGTATAGGGCGTAGCCCAATGAGTAGGTAGAGGATGAATATTGGTTGGCGTTAGCCAAAACGGTTAAATAAATCGTTCTTTGAAAATTCTATGCGTGTTTCCTCTTCTTTTTCTACCGGCAGTTATTCATGATTACCAGAGAAGATAATCGGTCTAGCTTGTCGGATGCAGTAGGAAAGAACGTGCCTGAACGAAATGTGTCAGAGCTTTTTGCTTTCAGACAAGTTCTACAAGTGTAGAACTTGTCTGAAAGGGAAAGCAGAAAATCCATCACCTAATTGAACGGGTATGGTCTTATTTTTTAGAATCTCCGACTTAATTTTCGTTAGAAAATTAAGTCGTGAGCAGTTCCATGGTTAAAATGGAACTTCAAGAAACATTCTGGAGTAAGTACTATGGCAGTGTAACAGATAAGTTTGGAATTAAGTAGTAATTTAACAATGACAATGGGGAACAAACCCCATTTATTTAAGCAAAGATAAAAGCGCTAGGTATTTGATGAAATCCTAGCGCTTCATAATGAAAACTAGCTTCAAGATATTGGTAGACTAACGGATCCCGATAAATGTTATTGCATCCTGTAGTGCAATGATCTCTTTTTGAATTTTAGAAAACCCTTCGATCTCAGGTACATTTTTATTCGTCACAATCTGAAGCTGTTCAACTGCATTTGCCATTGTTTCGAAAATGAAGAGTAATTGAGCAAGTTTTTCGTCTGAAAGTACAGGTCGTTTAGAATCCTTTATGATTGAATCAAGTAAATATCCCAATTGTTCGATGGAAAAGATAGCAGGCCAGAGGAACTCTAACGCTTTTTTATTAATCGGAATTTCCCCTAATGCCGTAGAGTAAACCGTTTTTAAATTCATCAAATTCGTCCGCATTTTGTTTCGCGTACTATTTCCCTCAAAATTACTACTACTTTTTTGTTTAGAAAACAACTGAAATAGCAATTGCGACTGACTCCGAATTGTTTTTGCTATTAGATGCGAGAGCCGACTTGAAGCAGACTGTCTTCCTACCATCAGCACTCCGATAAGACCAATTGCACAACCAATTAGGGTATCGGTAACTCTTGCAGTCGCAAAGTAGGGAATATTATGAATCTGGCTCGTACTTTCAGCCATCAACAAAGCACTTGGCGTTATGAATGTGACGGCAAATGCATAATTTCGTACGATAAAAAGCTCTGTAAGAAATGATAAAAGCAAAATAAATAGAGCAATCGTCAGGCCCTCCGGCTTTGTAGAAAGAATCAGACTTGCTACCAATATACCAACAATGGTCCCGATGGATCGCTGTATAGCTCGATGGAACGTACTTATTACGGTTGATCCAAGCATGACTGAACCACATGATATTGGGATCCAATAGGATCGATCAAATTCATATGAGAAGGCAATCATCGTCGCGACCATCAAAACAATGCCGTATTTTATTGAAGAAAGAAAAACAATTGAATTTTTATCAAATGCATCTAATAAAACCCTTTTTAAAGGTGTCCTTATCACTTTTATTTCTTGATTAATTCTCGAAATCGATTGATTCAATATTGCATCAGCATGATAAATTTTCGAAAATAATTTATTCATTTCCTCGTCACAATCTGTTGGCTGTAGAATTTGCAATGGTTTACTTTTCCTTTTATGATCAATCGATTGAGCGAGCGCTTGAACTGATTTCCCTAATTCAACTGGTAGATTCGTTCTTCCTGCTGCAGACATTTCAAGAACATCTGCCAAAATAGAATTAGACTGTTCTTTTAATAAGTACAACCGTTTAAAAATAGGTGAAGTTTTCCACGAGACATATCCAGCTAAAAGTAGATTATCTGCATGTTTCAACGATACAATAGTCCTCTCCCGGGAGTCGTTAAACTGTTCTGTCCCAACAGAACAAATAAGTGTAGCTAATTCTAAATAAACCGTTTTAACAGCCTTTGTTTCCGGACCATAAGGATTGAAAAACCAACCTATCATTGCTATCAACCATGAAAAAGATCCTCCCAGAAAAACAAGACCGGCGCGCGATGGTGCAAGCGTTGGATCAATCGGCATAGCCGAAGTCATGGCGAAAACCATAACAAAAAATATTGATGCTGGCCCTGGGATCTTTAATGCCCCAAAAATAAACGTGCAGACCGCTCCAATCAAACCAATCATAATAGTAAAAGCAAGTGGTGAAGAAATGGTAAGTATACCTAAAGCGATAGAAGCCGAAAGTCCAAGAGCAACAATAAAAAGCTTCTTAGCTCTTTGCGGATAAGGTTCATTAAAGGTGTAAAGATAAGTAAATCCACCTATACCTGCGAGCAAACCATACTGAAAGTTACCTGCTAACAATCCAATCATAACAGGAAAGGATAAACAGATTCCTGCTAGAATAGCTCTTGTCCAAGGATAGGGAGCCTTTTTAATGGCAAAGGCATCTTTTAGCACCATTAACAAGTTCGAATTTGAAGATGTTTCTTTTTTCATCCTAACCTCCCTCCGCAAAGCACCGTTTACAACTCATTTAAAGTTAATTTAACAATAATTCATAATGTTATTCATATCTTAAGGGATCAAAACCTTTTTTCATGTTAATACCCTTGATACGTTTATATTGTAGTAGTATATCCACTCACAGTTTAATTCATAAAAATAGGAGCTTGTTGGAATGATCCTATTATTTCTAATGAGTATCCATTTACTCAGAATCGCGTTTTGACAAATAAAATATGAAAAGCAGTGAGATTTCACGTTTGCGAAATTCACTGCTTTTCATTTATCTTTTTATCATTAAGTAGTCCGTGGGCCTTTAAACTTTTTCACTAAATAATAGGTAGCTGCCATTAAAAAAGCAAGGCTTATCATCGGAATAAGATAAGGTCGAGCTGCCTCCTTTATATACATCCAATTACTACCTAACTCAATTCCTAAATATAAAAAGAAAATAGTCCAAGGGATCATTGCAGCAACGGTATATAATGTGAATTTCCATAATGACATTTTAGCAATCCCTGCAGGTATACTAATCGCATGTCTTACAACCGGTATAAACCTCGCTCCAAAAATGACACCTGAACCATATTTTTCAAACCAAGATTCTGATAAGTCTAAATGATGCTTTTTTAGTAATAAAAACTTCCCGTATTTTTCTAGAAACGGTCTGCCTCCATAACTACCTATCCAATATAAGATCAGCTGTGCAATTGTCCCACCGATGACACCTGCAGCAAATGCCTCCCAAAACCCAATCTTTCCAAGTATAATCATATACCCACCATAGCCTAGCACAATTTCACTTGGAATCACCTCAAGCATTAACCCAAGCGCAATTCCTAAATACCCGAGACTTGTCAGCCATTCTAATAAATTCAGAATCGCTTCCTCCATTTATTCACACCCTCACTCATTTTTTACGTCCAAGCATTTCTTGTCCTTATATAGGTATGAATAAAAGAAAAGAATTAACCCTATTTTCTTTGAACTAACCACGGGACGTAGCAAGCCTGAAGGAATATGTTGAGCATTATCCTGTTAGCGCAGATACGAGCCGTTTCACCAAAAACACAAGTTCTTATCTACAATACAAATCCTAAACAATAAAAAACTCTGTGGCAATGCCTTCTCCACAGAGCCCCACTTTTATTAATGAATATCTTTTTTCTTAAACCTTCCACCTCGAACCTCTGCAATGTTTGCAACTGCTAAAAAGGCCGACGGATCTAAATCCTCTACGATTGATTTTAATTTTGCTTCCTCTAATCTAGTAATAATGCAGAAAATAACCTTCTTATCCTCTCCTGTATAGGCTCCTTCTCCATTGAGGTATGTTACACCTCGTCCAAGTCGTGCTAAAATTGCCTCTCCTATTTCACGAGACTGATCACTAATAATCCATGCTGATTTTGATTCATCAAGTCCCTCAATGACAATATCTATTGTTTTGAATGCAACGAAATAAGCAATTAAAGAATACATCGCCCTGTTCCACCCGAAGACAAAGCCAGCGCTTCCAAGTATAAAAATATTAAAAAACATAATAATTTCGCCTACAGAAAAGGGTAATTTCTTATTCGCAAGTATCGCTAAAATTTCGGTTCCATCCAACGATCCACCATAGCGAATAACAATTCCTACACCAACTCCTAGAGCAACACCTCCAAAAATAGTTGCTAGAAGGATATCCTCTGTAAATGCAGGAACAGGATGTAATAAAGTTGTAGCAGTTGATAGCACAGTAATACCAAATAATGTAGAAAGTGCAAAGGTTTTTCCAATTTGTTTATATCCTATAAAGAAAAATGGAATATTTAAAAGAAAGATAAACACACCAAGTTTCCAACCAGATAAATGTGAGAGGATAATCGAGATCCCAACGATTCCTCCATCAATCACATTATTCGGAACTAAAAAGATTTCTAAACCAACAGCCATAATCACTGCACCGATTATGATAAATAGTGCTCGTTTTAGGATTTGTACTTTTGATAAACCTTGATGTTTTTTTAGTTCTTCTTGTATATCCAATGTTGGTTCTGACATAAAGGTCCCCCTCTTTTTCAAGTCTATTTGTCTTAAAAACTGGAATTGACTTAATCCTAATTTTATCTTTCTATTATAACTCACAAATAATAGTCAATGTTTTCCTTGAATAAAAAAAGCTTGGATTCGTTCAATTGTGAACAAACCCCAAGCTTCTTTAACTCTTTGACTTTATAAAAAGCCTTCTTTACGTTACAAATTTAGGCCGCCTTTAATATGGCTCTGCTTCGTGACCCTTTTCCACAGCTACCTCAGGTACATGATCCCCGTCTTTGTTACCGAGTGGCTTTTGACTTGATTCGCCTTTTGGAGCATTAGCCAAGCCTTCTCTTAATCGGCGGCCATACTCCTCGTCTGCTTCTTCAGCTAAAGCAATCATTTTATCTTGAATTCTTTGATCACAAGTAGAAAGATCTCCTACCAAGTTTGAAATCAATTCATCTTTTTCCCATTGCTCAAATCTCCGATATGTTTCTCCCGCTTGCTTAGTATTACTCTGGCGATCAATCGACTCTCGAACTAGGTTTCCTTCAATTAATGGTGTATATTCTTTTCCGTTTTGCTTAGCTTCTTTTAACCCTCCCAAAATTGATGGCTCATAGTTAATATGAGGATTTTGCCCAGGGGCACGATCTACCTTATATTGCATTTGTCCACCGCTTTGATTTGTCGCAACCCGTTTTTTCGGAGCGTTGATCGGCAGCTGCAAATAATTCGCCCCTACGCGATGCCGTTGTGTATCTGAATATGAAAACGTTCGACCCTGAAGCATTTTATCATCAGAGAAATCTAGTCCATCGACAAGAACACCTGTACCGAATGCGGCTTGCTCTACTTCTGAAAAATAATCTTCAGGATTTCTATTCAATACCATTTTTCCTACTGGTAGCCAAGGAAACTGATCTTCAGGCCACAATTTTGTATCATCGAGGGGGTCGAAGTCTAATTCTGGATGCTCATCATCGCTCATAACTTGAACAAGTAGCTCCCATTCTGGATAATCTCCATGCTCAATCGCATCATATAAATCCTGGGTCGCATGGTTAAAGTTTTTTGCTTGAATTTCTTCGGCTTCCTTTTGTGTTAAATTTTTAATCCCCTGCTTTGGTTCCCAGTGATATTTTACAAGTACTGCTTCACCTTTATTATTTACCCACTTATATGTATTAACCCCTGACCCCTGCATCATCCGATAGTTTGCAGGAATGCCCCAAGGTGAATAGACAAAAGTCACCATATGGAATGTTTCAGGAGAACTCGCACAAAAGTCAAAAAATCTTTCACCATCCTGAATATTTGTAATTGGGTCTGGTTTGAACGCATGAATCATATCTGGGAATTTTATCGCATCACGGATAAAGAAAATTTTCAAATTATTTCCGACCAAATCCCAATTTCCGTCTTCTGTATAAAATTTAACGGCAAATCCGCGTGGGTCACGAAGCGTTTCTGGAGAATGACCACCATGAATAACAGATGAAAAGCGGACAAAAACCGGAGTCTGCTTCCCTTTTTCCTGGAATAACTTAGCTCGTGTATATTTCGAAACAGGCTCGTCTCCTGCTGTTCCATATGCTTCGAAATAACCGTGTGCCCCTGCGCCACGTGCATGGACGACACGTTCAGGAACTCGCTCACGATCAAAGTGACTGATTTTTTCAATAAAATCATAGTTTTCCAAAGTAGCAGGACCACGATTCCCTACTGTTCTCAAATTTTGATTATTTGTAACCGGATGCCCCTGCCTGTTGGTTAAGGTGTCTTCGTTTTCAGTATTCTGATCTTCATTATTGGAATGATTCTTCGTCATATTTTGCTCTCCTTATCTAACTATAGAATTTTGGATTCCCAAGACCAATTATTCCCTTGCTTACTTTCTCCAAATTTTAGAAAAACATTCCAATTATTATTTATTATTCTTTTGATGAACCTATCTCAAATCTATATCTTGCGGAACAAAAGCGGCAGCGCCTTGGTCAGCCTCGGGCAAATAAGACGATTAGGAATTGAAGGTGTTTTTTACCTTCAATTCCTAATCGTCTTATGACCTCGAGGGGCTAGGCGCTTACGCTTGCTGTCGTGCGCTTATCCACAGTTCAAAATTTTATAGTTTCCTTAACGACAAAAAAATGCTTGGATATCTCATATCCAAGCATTTTCACAAAAAACTATTTACTTATCTGCCGGGTATACTAAACCAATTTGGTTTCTGGCATCCTCAATAATTTTAGCTGTAATTAAAGTATTTTGGTGAGAGTTCAACTCTGATTGCTGCTTCTTACTTGTTACTAAATCAACAAATTCCTTTGCTTCATAATACATATCATCTGAATCTTGTGATCTCGTAATATCCTCGATTGTTCCATCTTTATAGTGGATTTTTACACTTTCTGGTGTATTCATTTTATCAATGATAATACTACCGTTTTCCCCTTGTATTTCAGAAGGTACATATGAGTTTGAAATTTTAGAATACATGATGACAGCATCCATCTCATCATACGTTAGCAAAATGCTTCCTTCTCCATCGACACCTGACTCAAGCATATAGCTTGTTGCTTGAACTTGCTTCGGTTCACCAAACAATATAGCAGCTGGATACACACAATAAATACCGATATCCATTAGTGCCCCATTTGAGAAAGCCGGATTGAAAGCATTTAAGACAATTCCTTCTTTATATTTATCGTAGCGGGACGAGTATTGGCAATAGCTCGAAAAATAACGACGCACCTGACCAATTTTATGTAGATTTTCTTTTATCGCAAGAAAATTTGGTACTAAAGTTGTTTTCAACGCTTCCATCAAGACGACTGAATGCTCATTTGCTACCTTAATCATCTCACTAATTTCTTTCGTATTAGACGCCATTGGCTTTTCACAAAGAACATGCTTTCCATTTTCCATACATACAATCGCTTGTGATGCATGCAGCGAATTTGGACTTGCAAGGTAAACAGCATCAAATTCAGCACTACTTGCAAATTCCTTTAAATCTGTAAAAGTATGCTTTATGTTAAATTTATTTGCAAATTCCTCAGCTTTTTCGCTCGTTCTTGAGTAAACAGCTGTGAGTGAAAAACCCTCAACCTTACTTGCAGCCCTAATAAATTCTTCTGTAATCCAATTTGTTCCAATTAAACCAAATCGCACCATCTTTATCCCTCCAAATAAATTCTGTCCTATTGGAAATTATATCATTTTTCACCCAAAGAAGAAGTCTCCAATCCATTTTGAAAGGGATGCTGATAAATTTATGCTATTAGTAGGTTTTTCTAATTATTTGCCTAAAAATATGTCATAATAAATAATTGAGTTACTATGTACATATCTAACACTAAACTAATAATAAGGGAGATACGAATTATGAAAAAATTAATCGCAATTGACCTCGACGGAACATTATTATCATCTAACCTCGACATTTCAGCAGAAAACATTCAAGCCATTCAACATGCTCAAAAGGCTGGTCATATCGTCATGATTTGCTCAGGACGCGCACCAGAAGATATTAAAGTAGTGATTGGTCAAACACCACTTCAATGTCCACTAGCAGGAAGCAATGGCACAATGGTTGTTGCTGATGGAAAATTATTAAGTCAAATCTCGATAAATAAAGATACGGTGAAAAGCATAGCATCAATCCTTGATGAAAAAAAATACCCATTCAAGCTTTATACGAACCAAGGAATCTTTGTTGCTTCATCTTGGACAGATAGAATGAATGTCTTCTTAGATGAAAATCCCGAAGTAAGCAAGCACTTAACATCAAAAGAATACAAAATGGTAACCGAGCAGCCTAAAGAAACAGATACCCTTAAATTATTTGACCACATCGATCATGTTCTAAAACTTGAGGGAATTGCTATTCAAAAGTTCTTCATCCCAACTATTTCAGGAAAAACTGAGCTTACTTCCACGATTGAAGAAATCGACGGTATTTCTGTCACAACATCAGGTCCATTTAATATTGAAATTATGGACACAAACGGTCATAAAGGAAATGGTATTCGAGTTATGGCAGAGTACTTTAATATTCCAATTGAAAATACTGTAGCGATTGGAGATAATTTCAATGATGTCCCAATGCTAAAAACAGCAGGGCTTTCAATTGCAATGGAAAATGGTGATCCAGCAGTAAAAGAAATAGCTGATGTCGTAACATTAACAAATAATGAGCATGGAGTTGCTCATGCGATTGAAAAGTATGTATTAGCAAATAGCTAAACTAAAGGGTCTGCCTCCTCCAATTACACTATATAGTAGTGATGTTGGGAGGGGGCAGACCCTTTTAAAATAAGGCTTCATCATTTGTTAATCAAAGGTTGCTCTCAGATTCCGCCACTCGTTTTACCCGTTCAACGAATTCAACCACTATTTTATCATTCGCCAATAACATAAATAGTTTCACAAACCATTTCAATGCATTGTTCGTCGCTGTGTAGGTAAAATGCGTTTTTTGATCATCAAGTTTCTTTAATTCATAAAAAGCAGTGATTTCGAACATTTTCGCAAGCGTAAAACCAATCTTGAGCCTCTTTCTATCAGGCTCGTCTACATATTCTAACGTCTCTACATCATATTCCTCAATACGTTTTCCCTCTTTATATTTTTGTCTGTACACACTACCAACCTTTTCATCCGTCACTTTTATTGGCTTGTTATCGATAACTTGCGGCATAATTTTTTGCATATCTTCTAGACTATTAAATAATTTCCAAACAGATTCTATCGGAGCATTAATCTCTATTTCTTTCGTCCATTGTTTCATGTTTAGCACCTCATCATATTTTTCTACCATTTAGATTTCTATCGGTCCCCGCAATACAATTCATTCTTTTTGTTTTTATCTGCTAGAGCCATTCCTGACCATTGAACTACCCCCACCTAAAATTCTACCTAATTTTTGAGGTAGGGGATTCCTAAAAGGACATACCAAGTGACTTAGTAAACCATTGCCCGTTCAACTAGGCAATGGTTTTTCTACTTTCTTTCTTAGACAAACCCTTTGCCACCAAGTTTGGAAGAGCCCCTGGAGGAAAAAGATCACTCATCGAGTAATGCTTGCTAGGAATCGAAAGTTCTATCTGATACAAACAATGAGTATGTACGTCAGATAGGCAGCTTGACATCCACTTCCATTGCGTCCAGTGATGTAGACCTACGATCTTCTCCGGTAGTAGGGAATGCAACACTGGTGGAAGCTTTTCTTGGAATCCCATTGCTCTTCTCGCAATGACATAAGAAGCTGCTTGGTGAATACTTATCCCCAATCGCTTCATATATTTGATTTTACCAATTTGACTTGTATAGGCCGGATTTATTTCGAATACAGCCACATTCATTTTGTCTGCACGGTTTTTGATAGCTGAAATCAGCTTACGATAAGCGAACATCGACATTTTTTTATTCGCCTTTTTATTGCCGTATGGATTTGGACCTTTCGATTTCGTTATGTTCAACTTTTCAATCACAAGCGGTTTAGTAAGTTTACTAGCTAAATCGACCTAATCGGTTCTTAAGGGCTTTTAGTTGGATATCTAAGTAGTGGTGTTCAAATTGATAAGCATGATAGTAAATATCCGTTTTCTTTTTGAAATGCACGACAAAAAAATTTCCTTTTTGTTGTTCCCGAGAGGTTTTATTGAAAGATGGTTTTCCTTTGATGAATGAGCGTTTGATTTTGGTTAGCGTGGTGACTCTACTTTTTGTCGTTTTGATTTTCTTTTTAACGGATTTGATTTGTTCTTCCTTCGTAGAAATGTACATTTTTTTCAGTTCACTTTGAGATGTCATCAAAGCATTTGCTTCCTGAACAACTGAATTGGTGTAATAATCATTCATATCAAAACGTTTTTTTACCGTTAAGTGAAGGGATTTATCTAGCTTATTTTTCCCTGAACGCTTTTCTACCACTTGTGTTTGAAAGGCAAAATGTTTCGCACGATTAAACAAAAGAAGGGAGTGAGAAATGGCATCTACATAGACTTTAGGCAACATATTTTTATAGATTCTTTTTGAATAGTAAGCCTTTTTCATTTCTCTCACTCCTAGAATATATGTTCGATAAGGTTATTATACCAAAAAGTTGATCAGATTTACCATATTTGAACAAAAATTTTTCAACAGAAAAAGCCATTCATCCCCCACTTATCCGCTAGCTCGTCTTAAAGATGGGGGTCTTCTGGCTAGAAAGGATAAACCACATCCCCCAATAATTAATACAAATATAATATACAAAATCAATCTATTTTTCTCCCATAATACAGTGATTTCCTATTTTTTATCATAATTACTTATTTTGTTTACATTTTCCTGATCACGTATCTTACTTTGACACTAGAATATTACATTGTTTATGTACCTTAGATTTTCAAAAACTACTCAACCTATGATATGTTCATATAAAATAGGTAGATTGTTGGAGCTGATGAAATGTTTGTTACTATTTTTTTATTTTTGCTAGCTGGATTAGCTGAAATTGGCGGAGGCTATCTTATTTGGTTGTGGTTGCGTGAAGGTAAACCACTCTATTTCGGGATAACTGGTGGTGTAGCTTTAGCTATATACGGAGTGGTTGCTACCTTTCAATCATTTCCTTCTTTTGGTCGAGTTTACGCAGCTTATGGTGGGGTTTTTATCATCCTATCCGTACTTTGGGGTTGGGGTGTTGATAAGAAAACACCAGATATCTATGATTGGATTGGTGCAATCGTCTGTTTAATTGGCGTCTCTATTATGTTATTGCCGTCTAGACAATAAGAATATCGCAAGCGTCTTGTTCAGCCTCGGGCAAATAAGCCACTCAGGAATAGAAGGTGTTCTTTACCTTCAATTCCTGAGTGGCTTAGCCCCAAGTGGGGGCAGACGCTTGCACTGGACACGAAAACTAAGTCAAAAACATTTATACTCTTCTTATCTCTTAAAAAAGGTAGTCAATGACTGCCTTTTTCTAGTATTCTCAACAATAATTACTTACCCCTTAATTCTGTAAGAAACTCACTTTTATTCTCCTGTTTTTGCAAAGCGTTCAATTCTTTCGCCAATTTCATCACGTACACGCTCAAAAAACGCCCATTTTTCTTCTTCTGTTCCTTTTGCCTTTGCTGGGTCATCAAAGCCCCAGTGTTCGCGTTTCGCATGTGGTGGTGTCATTGGACATTTATCAGCCGCATCACCACATAACGTAACAATAAGATGAGCATTATTTAAGATTTCAGAGTCAATAATATCAGATGTTTGATCTGATATATCAATATTAGCTTCTTTCATCGCTTTTACTGCATTAGGGTTTAGGCCATGTGCTTCAATACCTGCACTTTTCACTTCCCACTCATTACCTAAGTGTTTCTTTGCCCAGCCTTCTGCCATTTGGCTTCTGCAAGAATTTCCTGTACATAAGAAATAAATTGTTTTTTTTGACATGTTCGTTACTCCTTTTTAGTTAGATTAATGAATAATAAGTAACCAAATATATAATCCAGCGAGTGTAATTAACAACGTCGGAATTGTTAAGATGATTCCTGTTTTAAAGTAAGTACCCCAGGAAATTTTTACACCTTTAAAAGTCAAAACATGTAACCAAAGCAATGTGGCAAGTGAGCCTATTGGTGTAATTTTTGGACCTAAGTCAGAACCAATCACATTTGCATAAATGAGAGCTTCTCTAATCAAACCGCTCGTATTCGTCTCCGAAATCGCAAGTGCGTCAATCATGACAGTTGGCAAGTTATTCATAACTGAAGATAGGATGGCTGCGATAAAGCCCATTCCAATTGTTGCAACAAACAGCCCCTGATCAGCTGTCATTTGAATGACGTCTACTAAAACATCAGTTAATCCAACATTTCTCAAGCTGTAAACAACGACATACATCCCAATTGAGAAAAATACGATTGCCCATGGTGCACCTTTTATAACAGTTCTCGTATTGACCACCGGACTTCTTTTCGCCATGATTAGAAAGAAAATCGCAACTATTCCCGCAATAATTGAAACTGGGATTCCGATAAATTCACTAGAGAAATACCCAATTAATAAGATTCCTAAAACAATCCAAGACAATTGGAACATCTTTTGATCACGGATTACTTCAACAGGTTGTTTCAATTGGGTTAATTCGTAATTTTTGGGAATGCTTTTACGGAAAAAGATATATAATACCACTATGCTTGCTCCAAGAGAGAAAAAGTTCGGAATAATCATCCTTGAAGCATATTCAACAAAGCCAATCCCAAAAAAGTCAGCAGAAACGATATTAACTAAGTTACTTACCACTAATGGAAGTGAAGTCGTATCTGCAATGAATCCACTAGCCATAATGAATGGAAACACCATTTTCTCACTAAAGTTCAAATTCCTTACCATCGCAAGAACAATCGGCGTAAGTATTAGTGCAGCTCCATCGTTCGCGAAAAAGGCAGCGACAATGGCACCGAGAATACTTACATAAACAAACATTTTAATGCCATTCCCTTTCGCCGCTCTTGCCATATGTAAAGCGGCCCATTCGAAAAAGCCAATCTCATCTAAGATAAGAGAAATAATAATAATTGCAACAAAAGTTAACGTTGCGTTCCATACAATTGAGGTCACATCAATGACATCTTTAAAATCAACAACACCTACTAAAAGAGCTAAAATCGCTCCACCACAAGCAGACCAACCAATGGATAAGCCTTTTGGTTGCCATATGACAAGTGTGAGAGTGAGTAAAAAGATCATCGACGCTAATACTACTGATGTCATGCTACATCCTCCAGTTATTCACACGAAATTCGTAAACCTTGTTCTTCTAATTCCTTTAGTTTGTTATCCTGATTTGGAAGGTGTTGAAGGACATTTTCAACAAGTGGATAATAATCACTGTTTTTATTTACAGAGTAAATAATCCATTGCCCTCTTCGCATCTCTTTCACAACCCCTGCATCCTTTAATTTACGAAGGTGTTGACTAATGGCAGGTTGACTCATTTGAAAAATCGCTACAAACTCACATACACAATAATCATGGGATTCCAACATTTTCACCATTGTTAGCCTTGTTTTATCCCCAAGCAACTTGAGGATGGTTGCTGCCTTTTCAATTTCAATTGACATTTCCAACATCGTACACCTCCTAAACCAAATATTAATATATAATAATACACTTATATATTCAATAGGAAATTCATATTTTCAAACAACAAAACAGGCAAGTGTAGATAATCATTAGCAAGTTATCCTAGCCAATCTCTACACTCTCTTAGTTAATCAGTAGCCCTCTTTATATAACCATCCAATACTTTATTAAACCTTTGTAATTGAAACGCATATTCAATGACAGAAACTCCAACTGTTATGATTCTCATTTTATGATCAGGATCCTCTTTATAATTGATAAGTAGCTGCTCAAAAAATAACTTCAACTCTTCCTCATTTATTGAAATGGTATCGGAATCTTCAATTTTCACTTTTCCTTCATACTTTAAAAAATAATACTCGTGGCACTTTATCAAATGTTCAAGATACTGATCAAATAGCTTATTCTCTTCCACCTTTGTTTTACTTTGGAAGTAATGTTCATCTATTAGTTCTAAAACACCTTCTCCTTGCTTAATGGTCCTTAGCATTTGTTTAAACACGACAATTTGTCTAACATCTAAGGGATTTATTTTAGACATTTTCTCTCTTTCTTCATCAAATATCCGATAAAGCTCTTCAAGTTTTTCAATATCTTTTTTTAATATCTCCCAATTTTCTTTAAAGGTTTTTTCTGTCAGCTCATTAGAAATGGCTGTTCTAAGAAGTAGAGACAAAGTTTGAAAAGCTCCCTGTACCTTTTTATAATAACTTTGTTTGAACTTTGGTGGAAAAAGTAAGACATTGATAAGAAAAGCTGAAAATATTCCGATCATAATGATGACAAAACGGTTTAATGTAAATAACCAATCTTCATTTCCCGGTGCACTCATGATTGCTAAAACTGTAACTAATGTAAGCGAAATGATATTGCTCTCCATTTTTAATTTTAGACTTATTAATATAACAATAATTAAGACAACACCTATAATGACGGGATTATCTCCTAAAAAGGATACAGCGAATAACGCAATAATGGCACCTAATGTATTGGTCATAAGCTGATCGAGCATTTGTTTCCACGTTCGATAGATAGAGGGCTGTAAAGAAACAGCTGCGGCAATTCCTGAAAAAACAGCAGGCTCTAGTCCAAAGTAGTAACAGATGTATAAAGCAATTGTCACAGCAACCCCCGTCTTTAATGCTCGAGGACCTAAAGTAATCAAAATAAAACCCTCCACTCTAAAAAGCTACCTACTCTACTATATATCTTCATTATGTATGAGGACAACTATACATTTTAACTTTCTGCAGTAGTTAAATATCTATTTTTCAATTATCAAATGCTGACATCTCCTTCTCTCTGAACATCCTTCCTCATCCCCATTATCTTTCTATAGAAACCATTCATCATAACCTTTTCATCTTGATAAACTAAGCACTTATTCTCGACACTTTGTAAAACATGATAAAAATCTAAACCTATATCCGTACCTAATAATTTTATAAAAGGACGTATGAATCTTTGAGCAACCGTTAGCTTTTTCTCCTGCGGTACAAACTTATCTAACACCAAAAACTCCCCTTCATTTTTCAATACTCTTAGCATCTCGTTTAAGGTTTTGTGTGGATCTGGTACAACACTTAGGATGAGATTAGCTACAATAAAATCAAAAGATTCGTCTTTAAATTCAAGCTTTTGTGCGTCCATTTCTAAAAATTCAACTGAACAATGGCCATATTTCGCTTTTGCGATTCTTAGCATATCAATAGAATAATCAATCGCAACTATTTCATATCCTTTGTTCAAGAAAAAAGGAAGATCTGCTCCCGTCCCTACTCCAACAAAGAGGATTTTACTACCTGCTTCAAGTTGGACATCTTTAAATACTTTCTTTCGTGCCTTTACAAACATTTCTGAATTAAAAAAACGGTCATAAAACGGAGACCATATTTTGTAAATAAACTTATTCCAACTATTATTCAAATTTTTCTCCTCCCTAAAACACACTTTTTTTCGTGAAAATTTTCTGTCCTTCACCATACATTTATATATGAATATATAATCATATATAAATGTATTTTAATTTAATTACATAATTCTGTAAATGTTAAACTCAAAAAAGCCATTGAACATGCAATGACTTTCCATTCCTTATGGATATTTCTACAAAATACTTTCCAAGCAACAAGCTTTATGAAGCAAATAAAGCACCAATTATGTATCCAAGATAAGCGACGATAAGTCCACCACCATAGGTGATTCCTGTATAAATTAAAAATTCCCTTTTATATTTCTTTACATACAACTGTATCATTTCTAATTTGAGGGTAGAAAAGGTAGTAAAAGCACCCATAAAACCTGTCCCAAAGAAAAGGGCAATCATTGTATTAGCTTCTATCCCTGTGATAATGCCCAATATAAAGGCGCCCACTAAATTTACAGTAAGAGTACCGATCGGGATTCGGAATGAGGATTTATTATTTAACATTTGACTAAGATAAAAACGGGCTATTGCTCCAAAAAAGCCTCCAACCCCTACCAATAATAGATGAATTAGCATCACGACTGTTGTTCCTCCATACTAACTTTAAAACCTAATCGACTCATCAGTAAACCTCCAGCAATACTGACAAAAATATAGAGAATTCCTATTAGAAACCTCCCACTTTCAAACAACTCGACCGTTTCAACACTTAATGTTGAGAATGTTGTAAATGAGCCAACAAACCCTGTTCCGATAGCAGTTTTCAGCGAAGAGGAAAGGGAAAATCTCTTAAAGAAATTGGTCGTGAGCCATGACAATAAGAAGCTTCCGAATAGATTAATGCTTAATGTCGCATAAGGAAACGAACTATTCATAAAAAAAGAGATTCCAATCAAATATCGTAAAATTGCACCTAAAAAACCCGCGATGCCTACATATAAATAAACCATTATGATCTCTCCCGATTAGATAATAAAAAAGACTCCTGCTAATAATACTAGCAGGAGTCTTTAGCCAATGACAGTTAAAAGTAAACACTATCTTTGTTGTTTCAATTTAAAAGGCTACTGAACACACAATATCCCTTATAAATATTTCCGCGAAACACTCTTCCCATCATACGTAAACAGCACTGGCTTACTCTCTAACACACTTTCCAAATGAACCGGACGCCCCCAAAGTTGGTACACATACGGCATAACTTTTTCTAAATACTTTAGATCTAGCTCAATATCCTCAAACCAATGTTTTAAATAAAGTTCATTGTTTTTCAAGTAGTCTCCATCATTAACAGTGATATAAGGAAATCCGCCATTTACTCGCATACTAATAAGTTGATCACGAACCGCTTCCCACTGCTTATCTACAACCTTGTAATCTCGGCCTTGTTTTTGAAACAGATACATATCCTCGCGCATGACAAGGTCCTTCGTTAAATAATTACGAATAAATGATATATCTGATTCAACTTCGCGTACCTCAAACATTTTTTCCCGACCTGATCCAGGTTTTGCACCGAATTTTTTCATCTCTTCCGTTGGATTGTTATAGCGTTCCTCAATATCCTCAAAGATTTTCAAACCTAAATAATAAGGATTAATACTCGTTTTAGACGGTTGGACAACACCCGCATTTAGCTTAGCAAATTCAATTGATTCAGCAGATGATAAATCTAATTCACGGATGATTCGTTGATGCCAGTAAGATGCCCAGCCTTCGTTCATGATTTTCGTTTCAAGCTGTGGCCAAAAGTATAGCATTTCCTCACGCATCATCGTTAAAATGTCACGTTGCCAATCTTCAAGCTCCCGACTGTATTCTTCAATAAATAATAGGATATCCTTTTCTGGAGCTGGTGGAATCTTCCGCTTTTTCTTTTTCACTGAACGAACTGGCTCTTGTTTATGATCAAGCTTCCAAAGGTCATCATATGGGGTAATTGTTTTTTCCTCTTCTTCTACATCTATATCATTAATAGACCACGCTAGTTTTGGACGAACAAGTGACGGATCAATATGCTCTTCAATCGAAAGGACCGCATCTAAAAACGTTTCTACTTCCTGTCTTCCGTATTGAATTTCATACTGCTTAATTCTCTCTGCCGTTGCTGACATACTTTCAACCATCTCACGCTTCGTATTACCGAAACGTGCATTATTCTTAAAGAAATCACAATGAGCTAAAACGTGGGCTACAATCAATTTATTTTGGATAAGAGAGTTTGTATCTAATAAAAATGCATAGCAAGGGTCTGAATTTATAACTAGCTCATATATTTTGCTTAATCCTAAATCATATTGAAGCTTCATTTTATGAAATTGTTTTCCAAAGCTCCAATGTGAAAATCGTGTTGGCATACCATAAGCGCCAAATGTATAAATAATATCAGCAGGACAAATTTCGTATCTCATTGGGTAAAAATCTAGCCCAAACCCTTTTGCGATCTCTGTTATTTCCCCAATTGCATATTCAAGGGCCTTTTGATCAGAATCTTTCATGGTCTCCCCCCTAAGCCTATTCTTAACATAATGTATGAGCCTAAAGGAGAAAAGATGCTAATGACCAATGATGTAGTGGTGCCTTTAAAAGCAAAATCATAGTAGAAGATCTTCTCTCGTTCATGGTTGGACGAAAAAAACGATTGATTACAATTAAAAGACCCCCCTCTTCTTTCTCACTAAATCTTGAGGTTAGGATTTTACTGTCCGTTACGAATGCGATAAAGCGAGACTTCCATCAGTGGGGTTTTCCTTATACCCCACTGATGGATAGCGAGACTTATCGGGCTTTTACGGGCAGTTAGTTATCCTCCACCTTCGCCTCTTTGTGATCCACTCAAGCTTAGAGGTGGGGGTATTACTGCCCGTTAATGCGGGATAAAGCGTTAGAAACTATTTCGCTTTCACAAAATAGTATAAAAACCATACTGCATGATTTTGTTCATCTGCTGCTGCTCTTTGAAAAGCTTCTTTCACAAACTGGTTTGTTGCCTCATCTGAAATCTCTAAATAAAAATCCACTGTCTGTTGCTCATCTTTTAAGGCGAATTCCAAGCCATTCAAATAGGTGTTGGGACATTTTTCACTAACTTTTGGTTCTGGCTGACGTCCAGTTAAACTGCCATAAATTTGAACAAACTGTTGAAAATGTTTCACTTCATCTTGACGAATTTCAAGAATTTGTTTTCTTACCCCTTCACTTGAAGCCAGTTCTGCCAACTTCGTGTAACAATGAATCGCACTATACTCCCCATTAATCGCCTTTTCGATATTAGATATCAACTTATTTGTTTGTCTATTTGAGTTATCGTAATAATACATATGTTAACCTCCCTTTTCCACTCCTTTATCTTACGAATGTTAAAAGAGGAAGATGCCTAGATAAAGCCATAGTTTTAACGCGAACACTTGCATTTCACTTAGCTGTTGTCTATTGAAAATCCATTCGAGAAACAAAGATACTAGATTCATACTTACCAACACCCTTGTTATAGAACACCAAAAACTGACGATCCAATGTAGCAATCTGTAAAATTAAGTTCATTGATTGAAGAATTGGGAATGAAATGTGGTAAGATTGAATGAGGCTTCCTATGAAATTGATATCTATTCTCTTTCATGTCGGATAAATTCGTTTATTTTAATATGTGAGGTATTTTTCATGAGATTAACAAATTACACTGATTACTCGCTTAGGATATTAATTTATTTAGCAACAAAACCCGAAAATGAACTTTCTAATATAAAAGAAATTGCGGACATTTATAATATTTCAAAGAACCATTTGATGAAGGTTACCTATGAACTAGGCAAAATGAATATAATTGAAACGATTCGTGGACGGAATGGCGGAATACGCTTAGCTCACTCCCCAGCTGACATTAATATCGGAGAAGTCGTCCGCAAAACAGAAGAAGATTTCCATATTGTTGAATGCTTTGACGATGATCGTAACCAATGTATCATCTCTCCCGTCTGTGGTCTAAAGCATGTTCTAAATAAAGCATTACTTGCATACTTAGATGTACTTGATCAGTATACCTTAGCTGATTTGGTTACGAATCAAGATTCGTTATTGGCTTATTTCTCGATGAAAAAAGAGTAGATACTTAAGAGAATGCGTCGGAGAACGGTAAATGATATCCCATTATCTAAAAGTCCAGCTTTTTTCTCTGTTTATCATGATTCTCAAGGGCCTATCTCTTTTCATACTCCAGTAACTTTTCTTCAGCCTTCATATCCCTAGTGCAGACAAATCTAAAACGCTCTAAACGATGAATTTAAATATTAAAAAACTGATTTGCTCAAATAGCTGTCAAATTAAAAAATACGAACGAAAAAGGCCAATTTCCTTTCATAGTGAAGAGATTGGCTCTTTTCGTTCGCCATATTTATATAGTATAAGTGCCATTAAATGCTATTTTAGCAAGCGGTAATTTATATCAAGAACATAAACTTATAACTCAAACTTCGCAGGGGGAAGCCAGCAAATAAGCCTTGATATAGTTAGGTAGGCCGCCACTCCATTGCCTTTACAAAAGTAAAAGTGAACATTGCATTAATACCAATACCCAGTACTGACAATACCAGCAAGTATTTCTATTTTAATCGTTGTTTGACGTTTTTCATAATTCTATATCCCAACGTTAATATGCTCAAATGCAGTAACATCAAATAATCCTTTATCCGTTAATTTTATTTCTGGGATGACAGGTAAACATAAAAAGGATAAAATCATAAAAAGATTTTGTGATTGGTTACCCACAACTTTTTCAAGATTTTCATGTAAGCTTAATAGTTGATCCACTACCATTTCATACGGTTGATCAGACATTAACCCTGCGATTGGAAGTTGAACTTGCGCCAAAATTTCACCTTTATCAACGATCGCTAAACCACCTTGCATGTTACGTAATGCTTCGATTGCGACGATCATATCCTCGTCATTCGTACCAGCTGCTACAATATTATGTGAATCGTGAGCTATTGTTGATGCAATTGCTCCAGATTTTATTTTTGTCCCGTGAACAATCCCTAAACCAACATTACCAGTATGATGATGTCGTTCACATACAAGCATTTTTACATAATCCTTTTCTAAATTGCTTTTAAAACAGCCCGCTTCAATATCTACATGGTCAACTCTTTTTCTTGTGATTATTTTCCCTGGTAAAATCTCGATAATATTTGCCTTTTGACCTTCTTCAAGTGGTATTTGCAACATTTTTTTTGTGATTGGTTGGATGTTTACCGATTGCATAATTGATATCGGAATAGCTACTTGTTCATAATTTAACGTGCTATTTACGTTAATAATTTTGCCATTTTTGATTACTTTATGAATGGTTAAATCATGAAGATTATCGACTATTAATAAATCTGCAATATATCCTGGCGCTACAGCACCTTTGTTTTCAATTCCATGGCATACTGCATTATTAATGGTTGCCATTTGGATTGCAATGAGAGGATTAAGCCCGTTTTTAACAGCAAGTTTTATTGCGTGATTTATTGTCCCTTCAGCAATTAATTCATCAAGATGTTTATCATCTGTGCAAAAGGAAAATCTCGTACTATTTTTTTCTGTAATAGCAAGTAAAATTGCTAATAAATCTTTGGCAGCAGAACCTTCTCTTACTAAGACGTTAAAACCTTTCCTCACTCGAGTTATTGCCTCATGCACATTGACAGCCTCATGGTCATTTCTTATCGAAGCTATACTATATATATCTAGTACTTCATCACTTAAACCCGCGGCATGGCCATCAATGATTCCTTGCTTTTTTCTAACCATTTCAATTTTTTCCATCAAAGATTGTTCTACATTCACAACTGAAGGATAATCCATTACCTCAGCTAAACCAATGACCTCATCATATGCCAAAAATCCTTTCAAATCTTGAGCGGAGACTGTTGCCCCGTTGTTCTCAAATCTTGTTGCAGGAACACTAGATGGAAGTTTCATTAAGATATCCACAATAGAATTTGAAGCATCATCTATCATGAATTTAATTCCTTCTACCCCTGATACATTTGCAATTTCATGTGGATCTGTGACAACTGTTGTGATTCCATGCTTTATGATTGCTCGAGAGAATTCGGCTGGTCTCACCATTGTTGATTCAATATGAATATGTCCATCAATTAATCCAGGAATTATGTATTGATTTGATACATCAATTGCTTTTTCATTTGATTCAAAATGACCAATTCCAACAATATACCCTCGATATATAGCAACATCAGCTTTAAAGATTTCTAAAGAAAACACATCGACAATCTCACCGTTCTTTAAAATAAGATCTACTGTTTGAATATTTTTAGCTTTTTCAATTAAGTCTGAAATTAAATTCATCATACCCATCCTCCGTTTATAAAAAGAAGGCGGATAAGTTATCTACAAATAACTCTACCACCTTGCTAATTGTTATTTACTTTAACCTTCTAAACGATTTTTAACTTCATGAAAAGTTGGCATTCCTTGTTGGGCCCTAATTTCTCAACTGTAAGAGAAGCTGTAGCATTTACGAGTTGAATATTTATTTAAACCATATTCTCCTGCAATAGCATAAACCCCTTACTATCAGTTTAGCCATCCCTCTTGCTACTGACAAATTGCTACACTTATACTACCCATTTATTACATTTATTCTAACGAACGATTTTCGCAAAAGCCAGTAAAAAAAGCGTTGGAGTGGATATCAATCACTTCTCTATTCCCTTAAAGACCAAAAAACGCTCCTATAAACTAGGAGCGCCTTTTATTTTTACTACATTCACTGTTATAAGTTTGGCTGTTTTCGGATTAAACACCACATCGACATTTACAATAAATACTTCATTCCTTTGCTTTACCTTAACATGGAATATATCCTTTGCTTCTTCTTCATTAACGGCTTCACGTTTTACATATTTGTAATCAATAAGTTGTGAATCAGGATACTTTTCCTTTACAGATGAAAGTGCAATCCGACTCCACTTTTCATAATCAACTTCCTCAACATTCTGTTCTCCATATGCTTTTATGCCGGCTGTTAAAATAAGCGTTAGTGCTACTAATGTGAAAAGTATTTTTGATACGGCATTCTTTTTCATCATTTCCTCCATCCTCCTTTAATACTGCCATTAATTTACCCCAATTTTTAAAATCATATTCTTATCTAAAAATACAGAGTGTGACAATCCTTTTTCGCATCACTGCAAAAATTCACGTACTGCATACTTTGCCATAACGAGCCCTACTTCTTTATTTCGGTCCCACTCTTCATCAAAAACTGAAATAGGAGGATTTGTTTCTTCAACGGGAAAACTAAGCTCGATTGTTACCGCTGGTCTTTTATATGTTTGAATAAACCAATCAGTGAACCCCCCTCCAATTGCATTACTTGGTGGATATTCAATTGTATATCCCGTTACGTCTGCAATCTTTTCAACTAATCGATAATCCCGTTGAAGATTCCAAATTTCATTAAAATAGTACCAATAAATGACACGACCGGATGTATGGTAAGAGGCTGATATCAAAGGATTGATTTGTTTAGTGAAGGACAAAAGTGCTTTTGTTTCTTTTGCTTCAAGAGACATTTGTCCTTTGTAATGTGAATAAGATGCATTTGTCCGGTTCCCCTCTATTCTTTCCCAACCAGCTGGATATTGACGATTAAGATCCACACCTAACCCATTTGCCTTCCATCTTGAAAAGTCTTCTTTCCCTTCATTCATCCCTACATATACATCTTGTAATAGAAGTGGCAGCTTTTTTATGCCTTCTTGTTGGATTGTCACACCGTCAGGATTGACCATGGGGACAAACCAAATTGATATACTATCCAATACATTAGAATCATGTCCATATAACGAGTTACCTTCCTCAAATGCCAATGCATATTCTTCAATCATCTTCATGATGACATGTGTTGAGAGCCACTCTCGTCCATGATGACTACCTGTTATAAAAATCGATTGTGCGCCATTTCCAACCTTAACGGCTAAAAGATCTCTTCCAAATTCGGATTTGCCGATTGATTTCATCTCTAACTGGTATGTTTTAGCAAATTCTTGTAAGTGATCCTTCATTCGCTCATATGTATACTTTTCTGTTGTGGCAGCATGACCATGAGTAATAACTACAAAGAAAAAGAAAAACAATAAAAAAAACGTTCTCAGCATTTTTATGTACAACACCCTTTTTCTTTTTATTTTTCCATTCCATTTTCTTTTTATAAGGGAAATGACTTCCAAACCCGTTTTAACAAAATCACCAAGTTTTTCACAGTAAGAAAAAAGGAAAAACACATACAATAATCATATCTCCTTAAGATGGAGGGATACAATTGAACAATGTTGATTACGATAAGGCACTGTATTACACACATCGTTCACAATGGGATAACCTACTCATATTAATGGTCCGAACAAAAGACGATTTTCTTTCTAAGAAAATTGAACTTTTTTTACATGCATATAACTACGAAAACGACTACAAGGAAGTCGAAAAACAGTTATATTCATTGCTTAGATATATTGATCACGCTGGTGAACCACAGGAGATGGAATATCTTCAACAGGTATAAATTAACGGATGCAGTTTGATTGTACTCAAACATAAGCTTATTTATTCGTGCGAGACTACAATTCAGTTTAATCCGAAAACTAAGGTCAAACATTGAAAAAGAAGCTGGCACTTGGATAGTATGTATCTTACTATCGAATGTCAGCTTTTTTTTGCATTTCTATACACC
Source organism: Metabacillus rhizolycopersici (assembly GCF_020075705.1). The sequence continues at coordinate 104,209 of NZ_JAIQUM010000002.1, forward strand.
TTCTACAATCTATTTACAATGTACAAAAGAAATTACTTACTAAATTTCCGATTTTCCCCTTTTATCCTAAGAAATAAAAACCTCTAAATATTCTCCATTTGTTGACACAACTGTTCATACTGTATATACTATACATATACAGTATGAACAAAGAAGGTGAATAATTTGAATATCATCATTACCAACTCAAACGATCAACCAATTTATTTTCAAATCAAAACTCAAATCAAAGAACAAATTTTGCACGGTGAGCTTATTGAAAAAGAGAGTTTACCTTCAATTCGAAAGCTCGCAAAAGAATTACAAATTAGTGTCATCACAATTAAAAAGGCATATGAAGAACTCGAGCGTGAAGGTTTTATTGAAACATTCCCAGGAAAAGGTTCATTTGTAGCTGCGCAAAACAAAGAACTTTTAAAGGAAAAGCAGTTAAAAGTCATAGAGGATCAATTAGCAAAGGTGATTAATGATAGCAAAGCTTTCGATATTCGTTTAGATGAGTTAATTGAAATATTAACATTACTATATGAGGAGTGAGCTAGAATGGAAAATCTTGTAAAAATGCGAAATGTAATGAAAAATAGAAGCAACTTTACGCTAAACAACATTAATTTAGACATTAAGAGCGGGTTTATCACTGGTTTAATTGGCCCTAATGGTGCCGGTAAAACATCTTTAATTCGTTGTATGATGAATTTAATGCATATAGATTCAGGAGAAATTACATTGTTTGGGAAGACTCATTTTGAAGCAACAAATGAGATAAAGCAGAAAATTGGATTTGTTTACGACGAAAACTGTTTTTATGAAGACCTTTCTGTTGAACAAAACAAAAAAATTGTTAGCATGTTTTACAATCAATGGGAAGACAGTGTTTTTTACTCCTATTTAGAAAGATTCCAAGTTCCAAAAGATAAAAAGATTAAGCAATTATCTAAGGGGATGAAAATGAAGTTTTCTCTCGCAATTGCGCTATCCCATCATCCACAGCTTATCATTATGGATGAACCAACATCTGGACTTGACCCCATATTCCGTAGAGAATTTCTCGATATTCTATTGGATGTTGTTCAGGATGAGAGAAAGGCAATCTTCTTTTCCACACATATGACGAAAGATTTAGAACAAATCGCTGATTATATCGCATTTATGCATAATGGTGAGCTTGTGTTCAGCGATGAAAAGGAAAATATCTTTGATCACTATGTCATCGTAAAGGGATCTAAAAAGACATTGAATGAAATGAATTCGTCGAAAATGATCGGCATAAAAGAAACATCTGTTGGGTTTGAAGGTTTACTTCAACGTAAAGATTTGGTATCACATGATAACCTTATCTTCGAAAAACCATCTTTAGAAGACATTATGTACTTAACCGTTAGGGGGAGAGAACATGCAAGCTCTTATTAAGAAAGATTTATTAACGCAACAAAAAATAGTTTATCTAAGTTGTTTAATCTGGTTTATTCCACTAACAAATTTTTTCACAGATGGAATGCCCTTTAAGCACGTTTTATTAATGACATTTTTGGCATTTTCACTGGTTTTTTCTTCAAATTTCAACACGAAAACAACGGAAGAAAGGCAAGCAATTTTTATTAATAGCCTACCTGTTACAAGGAGACAGGTTGTTCTGGCAAAATATTTTACAGGACTTATTTGGTACGGTATTTCTGCTGTCTTTGTCACATTTTATGTTTTATTATTCCACCTATTTGCACCATTTCCATCTCGAATGATTTATCTTGAAGAATATGTAATTTCACTATCCATCATGTATATATTGCTTTCTATCTTTTATCCACTTATATATGCAATAGGATATACAAGTGCATTATTTCTAACAGGAGCTATATTAGTCAGTGTTTTGATGGCTTTCCAAATCATCCTCAATTTAGCAGAGAATCCAAGATTTCCTTCCGTTAACGATTTTTTAGCAACACTTAGTCAAAATCAATGGATGATTGCAGGAATTCTAGCTTTAGTAGCGATAATAATCACCACGATTTCATATCAAGCGTCTGTAAAAATATACAATAAGGCGGATTTATAGGGATACACTTAAAAAAAGCGGACAACAGCTATTGTCCGCTTTTTCATGTTATTTACTTAATTCAGCAATCAATTCATTTACCTTTTCCATCACACCTGCTTCTAAAGCAGCTAATTGTAGCTCACTTTGCTCAAGAGTTTCACTTTTCACGCCAAAGTAAAACTTAGCTTTTGGCTCTGTTCCAGATGGTCGAACACAGAACCATGAGTTATCTTCAAGGATATATTTTAAGACGTTAGAACCTGGCAAATCAATTTTTTCCGTCGTACTAGCTTGTACATCTTGACGTTCACTTGTTTTATAATCCTCAATTGTTACGATCTGCTTACCAGCTATTTCTGTAGGAGGATTTGTTCTAAAGGATTGAAGAATGCTTTGGATTTGCTCTGCTCCTTCTTTTCCCTTTAACGTAAGTGATTGCAAGCCTTCCTTGTAAAAGCCGTACTCTTTAAAGATTTCAAGTAGACCTTGATACAAGGTTAGACCTTTCTTTTTATAAAAAGCAGCAACTTCAACAGCTAATAATGCTGCTTGAACCGCATCTTTATCACGTGCAAAATCACCGATTAAGTAGCCGTAGCTTTCTTCATAACCAAACTGGAATTCATATTGACCAGTTCGCTCGTACTCGTTAATTTTTTCACCGATAAATTTAAATCCTGTCAAAGTATCGATTGTATCTAAGCCAAATGATTTCGCAATATCACGTCCAATTTCAGACGTCACAATTGTTTTTAACACGACACCATTGCTAGGTAATGTTCCGTTTGCTTTTTTCTCTGAAAGCAAATAATGAAGAAGAAGTGCACCTGTTTGGTTACCTGTTAGCACCACATATTGACCTTCGTTATTCTTCACTGCTATACCAAGGCGGTCAGCATCTGGATCTGTACCAATAAGTAAGTCTGCATCGTTTTCTACCCCATCACGAATCGCCAATGTAAATGCATCATGCTCTTCGGGGTTAGGAGATTTAACAGTAGAGAAATTTGGATCTGGTAGTTCCTGCTCCTTCACAACTGTTACATTTTCATAACCTAATGCTTGTAGGCCCAGACGTACAGGTTTGTTTGCCGTCCCATGTAAAGGTGTGAAAACAACTTTTACATCAACTTCTTTTGAAAGTGTAGGGTTAACAGAAATTGTTGTAAGTTTTTCTGTGTATGCTTGGTCAATTTCTTCACCAATCATCTTGATAAGCCCTTGCTCTTTCAACTCTGCTTCATCTTTTACCTCTACTAACAGTTCATCTTCCACTTGATTCACATAAGAAATCACTGTGTCAGCTGCAGCTGGTGGCAATTGTCCACCATCTTCACCATATACTTTGTATCCATTATACTCCGGAGGGTTATGACTAGCTGTAATCACAATGCCTGAAAATGCATTCAAGAAACGTACTGCAAATGAAAGCTCGGGTGTCGGACGTAACTCTTCAAAAACGTATGTTTGAATTCCATGTGAAGCAAGTGTTTTTGCAGCTTCCATTGCAAATTCAGGTGACTTATGACGAGAATCATACGCAATGGCTACACCACGTTTTTTCGCTTCTTCACCGAATGAATCTATGTATGATGCTAAGCCTTCAGATGCTTTACGAACAGTATAAGTGTTCATACGATTTGTACCTGGTCCAATTTCGCCACGCATTCCACCTGTACCAAATTCTAAATCCTTGTAAAAGCAATCTTCTAGTGCTTTCTCATTTCCTTCAATGTTAACTAATAATTGTTGTAATTCTTGATCTAAATCTTGCTTATTTTTCCAACGTTGATAGCTTTTTTCCCAGCTCATCTTGACCTCCTGGATTTGTTTTTTCATTGTATTTTTTTGAAATAACATTCCTATTTTAACATATTCTAGGACTATTTACATGAATTGAAATTCTACAATTTCCGCGGAAATAATGGTGATTTATTATCGTTAGTTTTTATATGTTATTTTAAAACAGTGTTATGTGTTGTGAGTATGGTGGGACAGTTAAATAAAATTATGTTTTTATTTTATTAAAATAGAATTCCTTCGACAACAATCGACGATACTATTTCAACCGCTGAGGGGCATATTTCCATCTCACTTACATTTCCCTCTTTTTTCCGCAAAAACGTGGCTAACCATCATTGTGCCAAGTATTGAACATGAAAAAAAGCCGACTCACTAGTAATTTCTCATGAGTCAGCTCTATTGATCATTGACCATTCTTTTTATAGTTGATTGTATAGATATCTTTTCTGCGATCCTTTAATTGGTTAACGGTTCCTGATTGACGTTGACGTCTTAAAATTTCTAAATCTACATCACCGATAATCACCATTTCAATATTCGGATTACATTCACCCACGATTCCGTCTCTAGCAAATTCGAAATCAGACGGCGCAAAAATGGCAGATTGAGCATATTGGATATCCATATTCTCTGTTTGAGGAAGATTACCGACTGTTCCGGCAATAACCGTATATATTTGATTTTCAACTGCACGCGCTTGTGCACAGTAACGGACTCTTAAATAACCTTGGCGATCCTCTGTACAGAACGGTGTGAAGATGATCTTAGCCCCTCTATCTGTCACAATTCTCGCCAGTTCAGGAAATTCAATATCATAGCAAATTTGAATAGCAATTTTACCGCAATCTGTATCAAACACTCTTACTTGATCGCCACGACTAATCCCCCACCACTTTCTTTCATTTGGAGTAATATGCAATTTGTACTGCTTTTCAATTGTTCCATCACGGCGGAATAAGTAGGCAATATTATAAATCCTTCCCTCTTCCTCAACGACATGAGATCCTCCAATAATGTTCACATTATAACGTACTGCCAACTTAGTAAAAAGTTCAATATATTCCTCTGTAAATTCCGTTAATCTTTGGATAGCTTTACTCGGTGATCTTTCATCTAGGAAGGACATGAGTTGGGTGGTGAAAATTTCAGGGAATACAGCAAAATCAGATCCTGCATCTGATGCAACGTCTGTATAATACTCAACTTGTTTCGCAAATTCCTCAAATGAGTTAATTTGTTTCATCATATATTGCACAACACATATACGAACTGGATTCGATGTTTTATAATATCGCTTTGTATTTGGCTGATAATCAACATTATTCCATTCCATCAGTGTCGCATATTGAAAGGATGCTAAATCGTCTGATAAATAATTAGGATTTATTCTCATTAAAGTAAACCCATTTAACAGTTGAAAAGAAAGAACCGGATCATAAATTTTATGTAATGTCACTTGCTGCACATATTCTCTTGGCGTTAATTCATTGGCATGTTTATAATAGTTAGGAATTCTTCCACCTATAATGATGCTTTTTAAATTTAACCTTCTAGCTAAATTTTTCCTTGCTTGATATAATCGATGACCGATTTTCATTCGACGGTATTTTGGATGAACCATAACTTCTATTCCATACAAATTGTAACCATCTGGATCATGGTTTGTAATATAACCATTTTCCGTAATATCGTCCCACGTATGCCGATCATCGTATTCTTCAAAGTTAATAATCAGACTTGAGCAAGAACCAATGATTTTCCCCTCAAACTCTGCACAAAACTGACCCTCTTGAAACAGTTCAAGATGACTTTCTAAATGTTCACGCTTCCATGGTGTCATCCCTGGAAAGCACTTCAATTGCAGCTTTAATAGCTCGTCAATGTCTTTCTCTTCAATATTACGAATAATCAATTTTTTCTCAAATTTAGATAAATCTAGTTTCTCAGACATAATGGTTCTCCTTAGAAAATTATATTTTCCTTATACTTCCCATTACTATTTAGTTAAAAACTAAAATTAACTCCTTAATTTTCATAGGTGCCATTGCTTCTAGGCTGTAATCCACTTCGTCAAAATCTAAATTCTTAGTAACAAAAGTTAGTACCGTAACACAGTCCACTTAGTATCTAATCAACAGATGTGTAAATAAATTCAATCATTGCTTTTATTACTAAAATAATCCCCTTTTCACTATTATACAAAGTTTAGATTTCTATTTCACCTAACAGTAGACCACATTGAGAATTCATGTCTGATTTATAGAGAGCTATTGAACCATTTGTTTTGAGGATTGAACCACTTTTGCTCTTGATTGAACCATCTCGCTTGAGAATTGAACCACTTTGCCAAATTCTTTACTGATAAACACGTAATTTATGAAGCCAAAAGAGACCTGACTTCAGCCAGATCCCTTTACTCATGCTTACGTTGTTTTATGCTGCTCTGAAATATTCGTTAACGCTTCTCCTGCTGCTTCGTTTGACATTTGGTCTGTTGCTAAATCGCCTAATGCCACAATACCGACAAGTTGATTGTTTTCAACAATCGGTAATCGACGAATCTGATGTTGTGCCATTACCTTTGCTGCTTCTGATGCGGACATTGATGTATGACCCGATACAAGGTTTGTCGACATTACCTGCGAAATAGGTGTGTTACCATCACGACCTTCAGCAGTTGTTCGAGTAGTGATGTCACGGTCTGTAATGATACCTTTAAGCTGACCACTATCGACAACTGGAATTGAGCCAACATTTTGTTGATTCATTATTGCTGCCGCTTCCTTAACCGTTTGATTAGGAGAGACAGTTGCAATATTTGTTGTCATACAATCTCGAATTGTGTTCAAGATACTTCACTCCTTTCGAAGCATAGTATGGACAACTAATTGAACTTTACTAGTAGAAGATTTTATCAAGGATAAATAAGAAATAACAAGGAAAAATTAATAATTAAACAAAAATTTTACAATTTATCACATTTCATATTTTCTTTTTACATGATAATTTTTTTTACACTTTACCCACAATCATACTATTTTACAGTCTAATCTAAAACGATTATAATTTATTCGGATATATTTAATTTTAGGGGGGATGTCATGTCGAATACTAATGAAAAGAAAATTGAAAATTTATTATCAATTGGATGGATCGCTTCATTTATAGCAACATTAGGAAGTCTCTATTTCTCAGAAATTTTAGATTATATACCTTGTGAACTTTGCTGGTATCAACGAATCTTTATGTATCCTTTAGTCATCATCCTAGGTATTGGTGCAATTAAAAAAGATGCTTCAATCGCACTTTATTCACTTATTCTTTCAGGTATAGGTGGATGTATTTCAATTTACCATTACAGCATCCAAAAAATTGACTTTTTAGGTGATCATTCAATTTCGTGCGGAATTGTTCCTTGTACTGGACAATACATAAACTGGTTTGGATTTATCACAATTCCTTTCTTAGCTCTAATCGCCTTTACCATCATTTTCGTAACAAGCTTACTTATTTTAAAAAAGGCAGGTAAATAAGATGAAGAAAATCCTTATTTTTGGTGTAATCATCGTTGTTTTATTCGGTGGATTAGCGTTTGTAACAACTTATCAAAAAAATCAAGCTGCAGAAGGCAATGTTTACGGTAAAAATGACCTTGATAAAGCAACAATCGATCAATTAGATGATCCAAATTATCAGAATATCATTCTTCCTGATCAACTAGAAGCAAAATTAGACAACAAAGAAGATACTATTGTTTATTTCTTTAGCCCAACTTGTGTACACTGTCAAGCAACAACACCGATTCTAATGCCTGTTGCTGATGAAGTTGGTGTTGATATTAATCAATTTAACTTGTTAGAATATGAGGAAGCTTGGAATCAATACGGAATTACGTCTACTCCAACTCTGATCCATTACAAAGATGGAGTAGAAGTTGCTCGAGTAGTAGGATCAAATTCAGAAGAAAATTTCCGTTCGTTATTGACTGAGTGGAAAGCTGAGTAAGGAACAAAAGCGCAAGCGCCTTGTTCAGCAGCCTCGGGCAAATAAGCCGATCAGGAATAGAAGGTGTTTTTTACCGTCAATTCCTGATCGGCTTAGACCCAAGAGGGCTAGGAGCTGGATGTCGTGCGCTTATCCACAGTACAAGAATTTTATAATTTCCTAAGCAGTAAGAAAAAAGCGGTTCTGATACATTATGTATCAGAACCGCTTTTTTTGATTTAAATAATCCAACTATTTGCCGGCTTAATAAACTGACTAAATTCCCCTACTTGGCTCTCTGCTTCTTTAAATTGCGAAAAGGCCAACGGGAAAAAGTATCCATATTCGTTTAAATTCTGACTATTACGCTCAAACATTTCTTGATATTCTTGTTCATGTTTGCAACCATCGATATGGTCTAACAAAGCAATTAATGTTTGAAGGCTAGAAATAATTTGAAACGCATCCTTTAATGTCCCATTATACATTTGATCTGTAGCCTTTGGTTGTAGCACCCTTTGTTTTTTCCACTCCACAATCTTATGGTCTGGAAAAAACCTTGGTAGGACTTCCTTATAAATTTGTTCTACAAGTTCTTCTATATGACGTTCTTGTTCTTCCGTTGACGCAACAACAATCTTCAATTATATCACCCTTTTTTTATCGTCCTTTTCTTCTTTCTCTTTAACTCTTGTTAGCATACCACAGTCTATTTCGACATTGGAGAGGTAAGTGTTTCCGGAACTAGATTGAACATCCAATCTTTGTTCTGTATACTTTTTTCAGTAGCGTTTACTGTCAGCTCTCTAAGAAAAGCGCAAGCGCCTTGTTCAGCCTCGGGCAAATAAGACGCTCAGAGGAATAGATGGTGTTCTTTGCCTTCAATTCCTGAGTGGCTTAGACCCAAGAGGGGCTAGGCGCTGGACACAAAAACTAAGTCAAAAAATTTATACTTTTTTATCTCTAAAAAATAATAGTATGAACATAAAAGGATTGGTGATCATCATGCAACGATTCGGCGAATGGCTGGAAATCAAGATTCCTAAAGAATGGGCTCAAAACACAGTGTTTCATGTTCTATCAAAAGAACTAGGTGCTTCTAAATCACTTATCCAAAAATGGAATTCTTCTTCAGCGATAAAAAGAAATAATAGTAAAGCAGACGTCAATCATCAACTTCAAACTGGTGATCGGTTATTTTTACATATATTTGGTGACGAGGATTATGGAGTACTCCCTGAGTATCAAACGATTGACGTCTTATATGAAGATGATCATTTATTAATTGTCAATAAAAGGGCAGGAATTGACACACACCCAAATGAAGCACATCAAAAAGGAACATTAGCAAATGGAATTGCCTACTATTATCAATCGAACGGATTACAAATCAGAGTCCGCCATATTCACCGTCTTGATAAGGATACGTCTGGGGCAATCATTTTTGCTAAACATGATTTAGCCCACTCACTGCTAAATCATGCTCTTGAACTAAGAAAAATAAAACGTACGTATATCGCCATTATTGAAGGGAAACTTCCTCACCCAAAAGGAAAAATTGATCAACCAATTGGAAGAGATCGCCACCACGCAACACGGAGAAGAGTCTCTCCACAGGGACAAAGGGCAATTACCCATTATCAAGTAGAACAGTATGTAGCAACTAATCATATTTCCATTGTTTCTCTTCAACTAGACACTGGAAGAACACATCAAATCCGCGTTCATTTAAGCTCAATTGGCCACCCCATTATTGGAGATGTGCTTTATGGTGGGAAGAAAGGATTCATAGGCAGACAAGCCCTTCATGCTTTGAAAGTTGCTCTCATTCATCCATTTACAGCGGAAAAAATTGAAGTTGAGGCGGATTTTCCAACAGATATGCTTTCTTTATTGCCAAAAAATTAGTAAGAGATTCTTATTATTTTAGTCCATTCCTTTCAACCGTGTATTGTTAATCATTATGGCAATTTTCTATTTCAACAAGCCTTTCATATATTAACCAATTTCTTAAACATTAAGACAAAAAAGCCTAAATCCTTATTATCTGGATTTAGGCTGCTTTCATTTAGTCGTAACGTCTAAACATTCTTCACTTTTGCATAAATAATATAACGTTGAGGAGCGTTCCCAACATAGCTAAATGGATAACAAGTTGTAAGAATTAGCTCTTCTTTTTCATTTTGCAAAGTAATAATACTTAAATCATCAGGCTCCACAATTTTCGTTTCAGTAATCTCATATTCAAAGTTGCCGTATGGAAGAGCAATTTCAAGGGAATCTCCAATTTCAAGTTCTCCCGCCCTACGGAACACAGTATCCCTATGACCAGACAAAACAATTTGACCATTTTCAGTTGGATAATAGCTACCTTTGTAGTGTCCTACACCCTTTTCAAGATCGTCAGGGTCAGTTCCTTCAACTATAGGTAAATCAGCATTCAGCTTTGGAATTTGTAAAATACCAACAGCTTCTCCAATTGGTGGTTTATATGTTCCATCCTCTTCTTTATATATTTCTTTATTAGGAGGCGATTCGACTATCTCCTTAGCTTCAACTAAAGAAGTCGAAGTTTGCATCTTTGTGTCAACTATTTGCCAACCAGCATAACCGACGATACAAAGACCAACAACAATCAACAAATAGGATAGTTTCTTCATCTAGTTTCCACTCTTTCCTGAGTTAATAGGTACATTATATCATAGAAAAATTCACCAATATTAACAGAGTATCCAGAATTACTTAAATATTTGTTAAATCATTGTAAAGGTTGGCATACCCTTAAAAGAATAATGTATCTAATGAATATGAACCTGTGCCTATTAAAGCTACACCAAGTGCAATAACAATGATAAATGCCATATTCTTTCTTACTAGAATAATAATCATTCATTAACATCTGGATCTTAAGTTTTATAATTATCTGTAAATTCTATATAATAATAAGTAGCATTAATAGTTTGATGTACTTATTTCATCTAAATACGATTAAATCAATTATTTTAATAGTAATCATTCTTTTTAACAGAATTTATTAAGGACGTGTGGATATTGTCAAAAAAACTATTTGTTAGATCCAATACCCAGAAAGAATGGCTAAAGGAGCTGTTAAAACATGAAGAGACTTTTAAACGTCATTCACAGAAAGTCGATGAACAATCTACGTTTCCAAAAGAGAATGTTAAAACACTCGTTGATATGGGATACACGAAACTGATATTACCGCAAGAATACGGTGGTGAGGGGATTAGTGTGACAGACATGATCCTTTTCCAAGAAACGATTGCTAGTTTTGATGGTGCCACAGGGTTGGCTATCGGTTGGCATCAAGGTGTTGTTGGTGAATTGTACGAGAATAAGCTTTGGGAAGAGGACAAGCTTAATTCATTTGCTAAAGAAATAATGAACGGTGCGTTAGTGAACAGAGCAGTAACCGAAGCACAAACTGGTAGTCCTACCCGTGGTGGTCGTCCTGGAACGAATGCGGTAAAAAGAGATGGGAAATGGGTTATTTCTGGTCAAAAAACCTTTACAACGATGTCTCCAGCATTAACTCATTTCCTAGTATCTGCATGGGTCGAAGAAAAAGAGGGGATTGGTTTCTTCTTAATAGAGAGAGAGACTAGAGGCTTATCAATTAAAGAAACTTGGGACGTTATTGCCATGAGAGGCACAGAAAGCCATGATTTAGTGCTAGACAATGTTGAAGTAGCGGAAGAAAACTTTGTTGAGTTCAATCAAGGTCCAAGAGGCAATAATGTGAACGGCTGGATTCTCCATATTCCTGCTTGCTATTTAGGGATTGCACAAGCAGCTCGCGATTATGCCGTGAAATTTGCGACGGAACATGCCCCAAATAGTTTAAATGGGCCGATCAGTCAATTACCAAATGTCCAAAGTTTAATCGGTCAAATCGACTTAGAATTAATGAAAGCAAGACATTTCCTTTATAGTGTTGCGGAAGCTTACGATGATGAGTCACGTCGTCACCATATTACGAATGAACTTGGAGCAGCGAAGCATATTGTAACAAATTCAAGTATAGCAATTGTCGATAAAGCAATGAGATTAGTTGGCGCAAAAAGTCTTCAATTATCAAATCCTTTGCAAAGATATTACCGCGATGTAAGAGCAGGTCTTCATAATCCACCAATGGACGATATGACGATTTCTAAATTAGCTCAAACTGCAATTGAACAAACAGTGAAATAACAAAAGCGCTGCTGGATGTCGTGCGCTTATCCACAGTACAAGAATTTTATTGTTTCCTAAACGATTAAAAAAACTAAGGATTATCGCCATTTTCTTAAAGCGAAATCCTTAGAGGATAAATAATATAGTATCAGATAGCCCAATAAACACGAATATTGATTGGGCTATTTTTATTTATGAAAAAAATATTAGTGCCCAAAATAGCTCTCTATACTATTAAACAAACGTTAAGTTAAGTGATCAATTGTCATTTATTATAGAAATACGTTATTTAGATTGCGCAGATTTACCCTTTTTTCCCCACCACCCTTTTTTTCTAAAATACAAGGCAATCCCACAACCTAATCCAAAGATAACGATAAGAACATATAAATAGCCATAATCCCATTTCAATTCAGGCATATACTCAAAATTCATACCGTACAAGCCTGCTATAAAAGTCATAGGAATAAAAATGACGCTTACAAGGGTTAATGTTTTCATAATCGTGTTTGTATGATCTGACTTTAAAGAAATTTGCAAATTAAATATGCTTGTCATGTTTTCAATAAAGGTGTCAAAGGCATTAACGATACGTGAATAATTATGCTGTAAGTCCTGAAAATAGAATCCTGAATCTTCGTTTATATATGGAAATTCGGATTGACCAATTGATTTAATCACTTGTTCTTGAGGTTCGATAATTTGCCTTAAATCATGTAATCTTGCTTTCCAGCGGTATACATCTTTTCCAATCTTATTTTCAAATGGATCTTTAAAAACACTTTTTTCTAAAGCTTGAATTTCGTCAGCAATTTCATCGACAGCATGAAGAAACTCGATCGAAACTTTATGAATAATTTGATACAAAACATAACCAGTATGAGACATATCCTCAGGATTTTCTTCAAAGTGTTTTATGATTTCAGAAAGTAAGTGAAGGTTACTATCTTGTTCACGTGTAATGATGAAGTTTGTACCGACAAGGATATTTAATTTTACTGGTTGAAAGTTCTCTTCTATTGAAAATAAAGAGATTACAGCCTCATTTTTGTAGACATTTACCTTAGGAAGATCATTAAATTCCTCCATAAACCTTTGAGCTAATGGATGAATAGTTAACTGTTCGATGATTGTATCAAACGATTTTTTAAACGATTTATTTTCAATATGAAACCAAATAATTTCGTCCGTAGTTGGGAGAGTGAAAGTTTCGATTCGATCAAGGGTTTTAGATTGTTTATTATACTTAAGCATATTTTTTCCCCTTTACAAATAATAAGATGTTTGAATTATTATTTGTCATTATGGAATATTCATACAAAAAAAGAAAAGCAGTGGACCTTTTATGGTATCCACTGCCTATCTAGAGAGTTTCCTTTATCATTTTATTACATATTATTTCAATCCTGCTTCTACTTCTTTTACCATCATCCCCCACTGATGGTTCGTTCGCACTTATTAGACCTTTACGGACAGTAAGAATGGAATAAAATGAAAACAAAAACAGGAATGCCAGAGAGTCAGTTTTCACTGACGTTCTGGACAGCCCCTTACAGAAATTATTTACCTAATTCAGCTAAGATTTCATCGATTTTTGCAAGCTCAGATTGTAACCCGCCACCGCCTATGTACCAAAGCGGACCATCTAAGTATACGATCTGATTATTTTTGTAAGCTGTTGTTTGTTTAACAATATCATTTTCCATATCAGCTTCAATGTTAGATTCGGCACCAGTAGTTGCTGCTGTACGGTCGATTACAAATAATACTTGTGGATCAAACTCTAAAAGTGCTTCGAAACCAAAGTTAGATCCGTGAGAAGAAGCTTCAATATCATCTGTTACTGGCTTGAAACCATATGTTTCATAAATATAACCGAAACGAGATTTTGTTGCGAAACCAGATAAGTTTCCTTCATTGTACATTGTAACTAAAGAAGTTTCATAGTTACCAGCTAAAGCCTTGATTTCTTCTAAAGCTGAATCAAATTTAGCAAGTTCTTCTTTAGCTTCAGCTTCTTTACCGAACATTTTAGCTGCGGTATCTACAGAAGCTAAGAATGTGTTCCAATAATCGTCTTCTTTAGTTCCAACGAATACTACAGGAGCAATTTCTTTTAATTCTTCATAGAATGGAGCTTGGCGACCAGAGATAAAGATTACGTCTGGATTAAGTTCTGCAATATCTTCAAGTAATGGCTCTTTTAAAGAACCAACGCTTGTGTACTCATCACTTGCATATTTTTCAAGGTGAGCTGGTAAAGCAGTATCTTTAGGAAGCCCTACGATTCCTTCAACACCAAGTGCATCTAATGTATCTAACATACCGTAGTCAAATACTACGATTTTTTCTGGCATTGTTTCAAATGTAACATCTTCAAAACTAATTGTACCTGCTTCTTCACTTTCAGTTGAAGCAATTGTTGAAGATACAGTCATTGGATAAACAGGACCCTTTTCCTCTGCTGCTTCATCAGTTTTTGCAGTTTGATCTCCAGTTGTAGTCTCTTCTTTTGGTTCTTCTTTTGAAGAATCTCCGTTAGAACCACAAGCAGCAAGTACTAAAAACATAGCTATTAGTACACTAACTAAACTCCATTTTTTCATATGTATTACTCCCCTTTTACGAATTTTTATTTAAATGATTATGATAATCATTATCATTTACGACTTTTTTCATTGTAAAGTTATTAATCATTGCTGTCAATACGTTTCTGGAAAAATATTCAGAAAATTTTCAAAGCAATTAATAACATTAAAAACCTTACTTTTAAAACAACACCTCGAGAAAACAGTTATGCTGTAAAACTGTTTTCTCGTCTATTCCTTTTGACTATTCAAATGGCTTACGTATGTGAATTAAAGTACACACAAATGCGACATCCATTTTGTTCTTGAATTGGAATATCCATATCGTAAATGTCGCGCAGTGCATCTGAATTAATAATCTCATGCGTTGGCCCGTCTTTCACAAGTTTACCGTTTTTCAACGCCACGATACGATCTGAATAAACAGATGCAAAGTTAATATCGTGTAAGACAATGACAACTGTTTTACCAAGCTCATCTACAAGCTTACGCAAAATCTTCATGATTTGAACAGAGTGCTTCATATCTAAGTTATTTAAAGGCTCATCAAGTAATACATAGTCCGTATCTTGCGCAATAACCATCGCAATAAACGCTCGTTGTCTTTGACCGCCCGATAATTCATCTAAATACTTATCTTGCATCTCTGTTAAGTTCATATATTCAATCGCTTGATCAACAAATTTTTGATCTTCTGCTGTAAGACGTCCTTTCGAATACGGATAGCGACCAAATGCAACAAGCTCACGTACCGTTAATCGAACATTAATGTAATTTGCTTGCTTCAAAATCGAAACACGCTGCGCAAACTCAGCTGACTTCCATTTTTCCACATGATTTTTATCAAGTAATACTTCCCCTGTATCTGCAGCTAATAATCGACTCACCATAGAAAGAAGTGTAGATTTACCAGCACCATTCGGCCCGATAAACGACGTAATCGTCCCCGGCTCGATTGTTACAGATACGTCTTCTACAACAGGCTTTTTACCAAATCGCTTCGTTAACCCCTTGATTTCAATCATCCTGCTGCCCTACTTTCCTTTAGTAATAAGTAAATGAAATAAATACCACCGACAAAGTTAATAATAACACTTAGCGTTGTACGTAATTCAAAGATGTGTTCAACAAGGAACTGACCACCGACTAATGCAATAATCCCCATTAAACTTGCACCTAAAATTAAAACAGAATGCTTATAGGTAGCTAAGTATTGATATGAAAGATTAGCCACGATTAAGCCAAAGAACGTAATCGGACCAACTAAAGCTGTTGATGTCGCAATTAAAACCGACGATAAAATTAAACTATTCATTAGAATACGGTCATAGTTAACACCAAGATTAATCGCATTTTCACGACCAAGTGACATAACATCTAGCTTATCCATCATGCGATAACCATAAATAAATGCAATGAATAAAATCCCCATTGCAATATATAATAGGTCAGCCTTTACGGTTGTAAAGCTCGCGAATAACCGAGATTGCAGACTTAAATATTCCACTGGATCAATCAGTACTTGTAAAAATGTCACAAGGCTTCCTAAAAGCGTTCCTAAAATCATCCCGATTAAAAGGAGTAAATAAATAGGATGCTTATCTGCTCGGAATAAGAAACGATATAAGATTATCGCAAATAATACCATTGCGATAATCACTGCACCGAAATTTAAATATTTATTTAATACCCAAATCGACATTGATCCTGCAAAGAAGTAAATTAACGTTTGTACTACTTGGTACATAGAGTCAAGGCCCATAACAGAAGGTGTTAAAATACGATTATGTGTAATTGTCTGGAACACGACTGTCGAATACGCAATCGCAATCGCTGTTATAACCATTGCCTCAACACGAATCATACGTTTTGGAAAGGCGTAATCAAAACCGCCTTTTATATCATAAAATGCATAAAGCAAAATACAAATAATGGCTAATACAGCTAAAAAAATCAACTTCGTACTATTTTTTCGCATATGCTCTCCCCCTAAATAACATAATTAAGAAGATCACACTACCGATTACTGCCACAGTTACGTTAACGGGAATCTCATAAGGGTGAATAACAATACGCCCAATAATGTCACAGATTAACAGGAAGACAATTCCTAATACTGCTGTATGTGGAATTGTTTTGCGTAAATTATCACCTATATAAAGAGAGACAATATTAGGTACAATTAAACCTAAAAACGGAATAACTCCGACAGTTAGTACGACAGTTGTAGCAATAATTGCAACAAGGATAAGACCTATATTTAACACAAGCTTATAACTTAAGCCTAAGTTTTTCGCAAAATCTTCCCCCATACCTGCGACTGTAAATTTATTCGCATAAAGATATGCTAAAATGACCGCTGGAATACTTACATATAGCAGCTCATAGCGACCAGCAATAATTAATGTAAAACTCCCCATTAACCAAGAAGAAATATTCTGAATAAGATCTGCTTCATATGCGAAAAACGTCGTAATAGATGACAAAATATTTCCGTACATAATCCCGATTAACGGAACGAAAATGACATCTTTAAATTTAATACGATCTAGAATTTGCATAAAAATAAATGTTCCTACTAACGCAAATGCGAAGCTAAAAATAATTTGCTGCGTATACGTTGCACTCGTGAAAAATAACATTGAAATTAAAATTCCTAGTTTTGCAGCGTCTAATGTACCAGCAGTCGTTGGCGATACAAATTTATTTCGACTTAAAGACTGCATAATTAAGCCCGCAATACTCATTCCTGCTCCTGCCAATATAATCGCTATTAAACGAGGCACTCGACTGATTAAGAAAAGTTGTGACTTGTCCGAGTCCAAATTGAACAAGTCACTTATCTTGATATCAATCGCACCTATAAAGAGCGATACACACGACAGGACTACAGCTAAAATCATTAACATCCATAGTCTCATTTGTAATCCTCATAATGTGTTTATTCTCAGTATGATCATTAAAAGCGTTATCATCCCGAGTGCGAATTCAATTGTATAAAACAAAAAAACTAATAACAATCTAAAATATTAGATGTTTTTCCAATGACATATGTATCACTTTTGAAAAGGGATGAAGCAAGTTTTGGAGACATATGCCCTTCTCTCCTACTATCAATCACATTTCCAGCATCTATAACACTAACAACGGCTTTATAAGGGAAGATCATTACGCGGTCACTGATATCGTACACTACCATAAATACTCCCCCGAGCAGCAAGATAAATAATTAGTGCAATAAATAGATAAACTTTTGTTATATCTCTGCTACCATCCCTCAGAAATGGTTACGAAACAATTGTGATAATCATTATCAGTAAAAAACAAAAAAAATAGGCTTGTTTATAGTTAATTAATAACTAGTAAACTCCATTTTATTGATATTGATTATCAACTTCATTATTTAATGTAACACAAAAAATAGTTTGTGAAAAGGTCTTTTTTAGAAATTACATTTTAATAGATTGCATTCACATTTCAGCTCACTTTTTCTTATTAAAATCAGATTGATAAGGTAAGTATTCATAGGATAAACCCCTTGAAATAGTAATGAAAATTAAAGGATGAAACCCTTATGATTTCATCCTCTAAATGTACTGTTATTTGAATTATTTGCTCCGCTAAACGGAACCGGTTAATATATTAAGCGTTTCATTTTACCTATTTACGTTTTTCATGCTACTCAAAGTTTTTTTATTAATTGTCTAATCGCTTCAGAGATATCGATGTTTTTTTCTATACAGTAATTCTTAAGTCGGCCATATGAATCTTCGTCAAGTCTTACATGAATAGAGTGATTATACTTTTCAGAATCTAGCTTCTTAGGCCTTCCTCTGGTCAATTTCCTCCTGTCTATCCCATCCTTCCAAACATTTATTATCACATACCCATGCTTAACGATCCAATTATCACAATTATTTTCCTTCCACATTTTAATTGCTCCATCCTTAAATTCCCTTTTAAATGTGGCTAGCTCTTCATCTTTTAATTGTTTCATTACTGCCTTTTCCATAGCTTTATGCTCAATAAATTGTTGAAATTGGTCAAATGATGTAAATGTTAATTCTTTCATATTCCCTCTCCTGATAAGCCATTTAGATAAACGAAAACTCCAATTTTTAAAAATCAATTTAGTTCTTTATTAGATATCACCAATTTTGTTAATTGTGTTCTATTATAGTCACTTTTCTAACTAAAATCTTATAAGAAAGAATTGCACCTATACTTGAGACTACCATAACAATCCCCATTGGAACAGCAGTATCTTCTCCTGCAATTCCTACAATTGGAGCAGCAATTGCACCTACTATAAAATTCGTTACGCCTAATAATGCTGAAGCACTTCCTGCGACGTTCCTATTATTTTGTAACGCAAGAGAATTACTCGTCGTACCTACTATCCCCACACTTGAAACAGTTAAAAATAAAGGTGGAATAATAAAAGCAAGTTTTACATTTAAGTAAATTAATAGTAATAAAGTTGATCCCCCAATTAAAGACATTAAGATTCCCGCAAATAATAAGGTTTTTTCATTTATTCGTCCTGCAAGTCTACCTGTTAACTGACTTGCAATCATAATCCCAATTCCATTCATAGCAAAAATCATACTATATGTATCTGTTGATGCACCATATACATGTTGAATGACAAACGAAGATCCAGAGATATAGGCAAACATCGTTGCAAAAATAAATCCATTTGAAAGAACATACCCCATAAATTGGTGATTCGTTACGAGCTGACCAAACGTTTTAATTGTATTTGTTAAGCCACCTGTAGAGCGATCCCTTTGATGTAAGGTTTCACTCAATCCAAAAAATACCAGTAGAAATGCAATGATTCCTATAATTGCCAACCCAAAAAAGATTGATTGCCATGGAAACCATTTCAATAACTGTGCTCCTACTATCGGTGCTAAGATCGGCGCCATCCCATTTACAAGCGCTAATAGTGAAAAAAACTTCGTCATTTCTGAACCTGAATAAAGATCACGCACAACTGCTCGCGAAATAACCATGCCAGCAGCCCCAGCTAACCCTTGGATAAATCTAAGAAAAATAAACATTTCCATTGTTTGAGTAAATGAAATAATAATAGAAGTAAACACATATAAGATCATTCCATATAACAACGGCTTCCTCCGCCCAAGTACGTCACTTAATGGTCCTGTAACGAGTTGGCCTAAGCAAGCACCTAATAGAAAAAAGGTAAGGCTCAACTGTACCATTGATGCTGACGTACTAAACTCTGCCGCTAAAATGGGGAAGGATGGTAAATACATATCGATTGATAAAGGTCCAAAAGCGGCAAGTGTACCTAGAATTAGTGCAATAAACGCCTTTCTTTGCTGTTTAACGTTTTGTTTCTGTTCGATATTCATAAATTGTCCTCACATTCTTATTTATTCTATAAAAAATGGTAATCCTTTTTCTGGAAAATCACAACCTTTAAACTTTTATAATAATTAGTTATCCATTATCACTTTGTTTTTGATTCATTATATCGTTTCATGAGGGCTTCATCGCGTTTTTTATGTTTCATTACCTTTTCTGCAATTCTGCCACGTCGGTTCATGGACTTATTCCGTCTTTCTGAAGATCTATCAAGTCTTTTCTTTGTTTGTTACGTCGTTTTCACACTTTATCACATCATATAGAATTCATCGCAGCAATTCTAAGGGCAGTTGCTTCCTCTCCCTTTATATAGTTCAAAAGGATGTTATATATGCCTACAATTAAGAAAAGCGCAAGCGCCTTGTTCAGCCTAAGGCAGGCATAAGACGCGCATGAATAGAAGGGGCGTACTTTGCCTTCAATTCATGCGTGGCTAGACCTTAGAGGGGCTAGGCGCTGGAGCTGGACAGTTCTCGAAGCCTAAACTTATAAATTCTGATATTCTAAATGAAAAAACCAACTCCTATTTAAGCAAGAAGTTGGTTACCTTTCTTCTTTGTTTTCATCATCAAAGAAAACGAATTTATTCTATTACTTCTATGTCTTCTAATACGATTACTCTTAATTGCAAAATTCGCTTATCATCCATTTTTTCGACTTTAAATCGTATATTTTCAAACTGAACCTCAGGTTTTTCATCTTCATTTGGAATATAACCTAGCTGTCCGATCACAAATCCACTCAATGTATCAAATTCCTCCGTTTGTAAATCAATAGATAAGAGCTCTTCAACGACATAAAGATTTGTTGTGCCAGGAATTAAATACTCATTATTATTCAATTCTATTATCTCTTCTTCATCCATACCAGGATCATCATATTCATCAAAAATATTCCCTACAATTTCTTCAATAACATCTTCAATTGTTACAACCCCATCTGTTCCTCCGTATTCATCAATCGCTATAGTCATATGGATATTCCCCATTTGCATTTCTTTTAGCAATTCATCTATTGGTTTTGACTCAAGAACAAAGTGTGGTTCTCGAATCAATTCTTTCATATGAAAAGCTGCTTCATCACAATTTTCAACAAACTGGATTAAATCCTTTACATGGAGGACTCCTAAGATGTGATCAATATTCCCTTTGTATACAGGAAATCTCGTATATTTTTCGGCGTTTACTAAATGAACTGTCTCTTTTAAGCCATAGTTATAAGGGATTGCAACAATATTTGTCCGATGCGTCATGATATCGGATACTGTTTTATTATCAAATTCAAAAATATTATTAATCATTACTTTTTCTCGTTCTTGGATTGTCCCTCTTTCTTTCCCAACATCAACCATCATTCTAATTTCTTCTTCTGTTACATTTTCATCCTCAGCGTTCGGATCTACCCCGAATAGACGAACGATAAAGTTCATTGATAATGTCAATAATTTAACAAACGGGGCTGATATTTTCGATAAAAATGTAAGCGGAGCAACAGCAAACATTGAAATCTCCTCTGCCTTTTGTAATGCAAGCCGCTTTGGTACAAGCTCACCAAAAACCAACGTAAAATAAGATAAAATCAATGTAATTACTATAACTGAAATTGTACCTAATAACTCCTCTGATATAGGAAGATTCCTTGCGGACAACATAACAGTTAACCTACTAGCAAAGTTTTCTGCTGCAAACGCACTTGCTAAAAATCCTGCCAATGTAATACCAATTTGGATCGTAGCCAAAAATCGACTAGGTTCTGATAATAAACTATTTAACATTTTTGCCTTTTTATCTCCGCTATCTGCCATTAGTTTTACTTTGTTATCATTTAGAGAAATTAATGCAATCTCAGATGCTGCAAAGAAAGCATTCACTATGAGAAGTACCACAAGTATTAATAATTCTGTTACCAATAACACCAACCTCCGGAGTTATGTACTTTACGAAATTCGTTTAATTAACATACTTAGTTTTATTATTATGCCCAAAAATAAAACTCTTTGTTAGGAAGATATTGCTGTTTTACTAAATTAGACGTATTCCGGAAATGTAAGTAAAAGCGCAAGCACCTTGGTCAGCCTCAGGCTTAGACCCAAGAGGGGCTAGGACACTTGCGCTGGACAATTCTCGAAGCCTAAACTTATAAATTCTGATAATGTAAGAAAAAAGGCATAACCACTTCATAATGAAGTGATCATGCCTTTTTTATGTTAGAGAACTTTCCCATTGCACTTAAGCAAAGAGTGAGAGATTTTTATGCATATAATTTATCCTCTTCATCCTTTTTAAAGAAACTTTTCATCGCTTGGAAAACATCTGCTTTTTGCTTGAGGATATAGTGACGGAAATTCTCATCATTTATATTTTTATAGGCAGACATTAATGTAGAATGACGATTGTACTGGTTCACTTCACCATAACCAAAAATATTAGAGACTTTCATAAGTTCACCAACAAGTTTAACGCATCTTGCATTGTCTGATGTTAAATTATCGCCGTCTGAAAAATGGAATGGATAGATGTTAAATCGTGATGGATTATATTTTTCTTCGATGACTTCAAGTGCCTTTCGATAGGCCGATGAACAGATTGTACCACCACTTTCGCCCTTGGAAAAGAAATCCTCCTCTGTCACAATTTTCGCTTCTGTGTGGTGTGCAATAAATTCAATATCAACCTTCTCGTATTTCGTGCGAAGAAATCTCGTCATCCAAAAGAAAAAGCTACGTGCCATATATTTTTCCCAAAGCCCCATCGAGCCACTCGTGTCCATCATAGCGATAACAACAGCTTTTGATTCAGGCTTAACAACTTCATTCCATGTTTTATATTTTAAATCTTCAGGAAATATTGGATGAAAGTTGGATTTTCCCGCCATCGCATTACGTTTGTATGCAGCTAACATTGTCCGCTTTTTATCGATGTTCCCCATTAATCCTGTACGTCTAATATCATTAAATTCAATATCTTCAATTACAATGTTGTCGCGTTCCTTTTGCTTTAGATTTGGAAGCTCTAATTCTTTAAACAGTGCAGCTTCAAGCTCTAAAATAGATACTTCCGCTTCATAATAATCTTCCCCTGCTTGGTCTCCTGCCCCCTGACCTTTCCCAGGACCCTGTGCATCTGCCGGTGAACCGTCCCGCGCCACTACATCACCAACCTTACTTTCTCCATCTCCTTGGCCAACATGCTTATTCTTATCATAGTTATAACGAATTTTATATTCGTCCAATGAACGAATGGGGATTTTCACAACGTCCTTCCCATTAGACATTACGATGCTTTCTTCGGTAATTAGATCTGGAAGGTTGTTGCGAATGGCTTCTTGTACTTTTTCTTGATGGCGCATTTGATCATCGTGGCCTTTTCGATGGAGGGTCCAATCTTCTTGTGAAATAACAAAATTTTGTTCTTCTTGACCTGACATATAAACAATTCCCCCTCCAATATTTATTTTAATTAAAATGTGTCACAAATCATGGATATTTAGCATACATTAACGTGGATGGAACATTTTAGAGCCTATTCTTTCTCCTAATTTTGTGGATTACTCTATCCTATGCGATAGCTTTAATTTATTGACTAAAAATATTGAAAATAAAAGTGGAATTTTGAAAAATAAGACAAGCCTTTTAAACGATAGTAATAGCTCTCTTTTTTTGACAAGTTTATACCTTTGGTTGACACGATTCCCCTACTCCTTAACCACCATTATTTTGAACAAACCGACTATCATTCATAAATAAACAAAGCTGACAATCAATTAATTGTCAGCCAATGATCACTACTTTTATCTATTTAATAAACTCCCTACATAACGTAGTAAATCATTTGCAGATGTTGAATTGTAGCCATGCTCGTCGATTAGTCGAGCTACAACTTCATTGATTTTCTTAAGCTGTTGTTCATCTGGGGTCTTAGAGGATGTTGTAATTTTAACGACATCTTTTAAGTCAGCAAAAAGTTTTTTCTGGATTGCTTCACGTAAACGCTCGTGTGAATTATAATCAAATCGTTTTCCTTTGCGTGCATAAGCAGAGATTCGAATAAGTATTTCTTCACGGAATGCCTTTTTTGCATTTTCAGAAATACCAATTTGCTCTTCAATTGAACGCATTAATTTTTCATCCGGGTTCATTTCTTCCCCTGTTAATGGATCACGGATCTTATTTTTATTGCAGTATGCTTCAACATTATCAAGGTAATTATCCATCAACGTTTTAGCAGATTCCTCATAAGAGTAAACAAACGCTTTTTGAACTTCCTTTTTCGCCATTTCATCATAAAGTTGACGTGCAACGGAAATAAAGTTTAAGTATTTCTCACGATCTTCATTTGAAATTGATGCATGTTGATCAAGTCCTTCTTTAAGCGCTCGTAATACATCAAGTGCATTAATCGAAGGAACTTCCTTACGAATAATCGTTGATGAGATACGGTTAATGACGTAACGTGGATCTATACCGCTCATACCTTCATCATTATATTCTTTTTGAAGCTCTACAACATCGACTGAGTTAAAGCCTTCAACGCTTTCACCATCATACAATCTCATTTTCTTCACAAGATCAATATCTCCCCGCTTCGGTTCTTTCATGCGAGTTAAGATCGTAAACATCGCGGCTACCTTTAAAGTGTGCGGCGCAATATGAACATCTGCCACATCACTTTCGTTAATCATTTTTTCATAAATTCGCTCTTCCTCTGTTACTTTTAAATTATACGGCACAGGCATCACAATGATCCGTGAGTGAAGGGCCTCATTCTTTTTATTTGAAATAAATGAACGATATTCCGTTTCATTTGTATGTGCGACGATTAATTCATCTGCCGAGATTAGCGCAAAACGACCTGCCTTGAAATTACCTTCTTGGGTTAAAGAAAGCAAATGCCATAAAAATTTCTCATCACATTTTAGCATCTCTTGGAACTCCATCATCCCACGGTTTGCTTTGTTTAATTCGCCGTCAAAGCGGTACGCACGAGGATCTGACTCTGATCCATATTCAGCTATTGTTGAAAAGTCGATGCTTCCAGTTAAGTCAGCAATATCCTGTGACTTAGGATCCGACGGACTAAATGTACCAATCCCCGTCCGTTTATCCTCTGATAAAAATACTCTCTCAACTCTAACATCTTCAATTCGGCCGCCGTATTCTTCTTCTAGTCTCATGACATTTAGGGGTGAAAGATTTCCTTCGATCCGAATTCCATATTCATCATAAAAGTCTTCTCTTAGGTGATGTGGAATAAGATGGAGAGGGTCCTCATGCATCGGGCACCCTTTGATTGCATAAACTGCTCCTCTATCCGTTAATGAGTAAGACTCTAAACCCCTTTTCAGCATTGTAACTAATGTGGATTTCCCACCGCTGACTGGACCCATTAATAATAAAATCCGCTTTCTAACATCCAATCTTTTTGCAGCAGGATGGAAATACTCCTCGACCAATCGTTCAAGCGCATTTTCTAACCCATAAAGCTGGTGATCAAAGAACTTATACGTTCGCTTTCCATCTACTTCTTCAATACCACCATCTTTGATCATATTGTAAACCCTGGAATGAGCTGATTGTGCAACCCAAGGCTTTTCCTTGACTATATCTAAATACTCTACGAAGGTTCCTTCCCACTTTAAGCGCTGCTCATCTTCTCTAAACTTTTCAATTTTCTTTAAGATATCCATAAGGACCTCCTTCATCTTTGGTCGTACTTGTTAGAAAAACGTTGATTGTCGCCACGTTTCAAATGGCAAAGCCTACATTTTTCTAATACTATCGAGAAAAGTATTAAGATCTCGTGAAGATTAGATTAATACACTTTATGCAAGGATGTCCTTTAACATTCTCGTAAGTTTTTGTTCAAACCACAATATCTACCATTTTTAAGGAATTATTTAACTAAAAAACCGTTACACATTCACATCACATCTCGATTGCGTTATAATGAAACTAGCTTTGTAAGGGAAAGCTATACATATGCCCTTCATTTTTCTATACTTGAATTAGTGACTATTTCGGGAGGTGCAACGATGAACTTTTTATTAATCATTGGCGTGAGTTTAGCATTCTTAGTAGCGATTTTCACTTCAGGATATGATAGCAAGCCAGGCGCAAAAAAATAATCTTAAAAACGGAAGCGCTTTACTTAACGAGATATTCACGAATGATTAAAATTAGCTTCTCTTTCAATCATTCGACGCCCGGCCGCTGATTATCCGTGCATGCACCGTACCTCGGATCTCTGACACAAACACATTGCCATAATAGTTTCCATCCTAAGAGAAGCGCAAGCGCCTTGTTCAGTCTCGCACAAATAAGACGCTCAGGAATAGAAGATGTTCTTCGCCTTCAATTCCTGAGCGTCTGTAGACCCAAGAGGGACTGGACACGAAAACTAAGTCAAAAAATTTTATACTTTCTTATCTTTTAAAAAGAAATCCCCATGTACAAATTAATGTCCATGGGGATTTCTTTCATTTAAGGAATGAAAGCGAGGCTTTCCTTTTGTAGGAAAGTTATCCTTCACTTTCTCTTCTTTAATTCATTTAAATTTAGAGTTGGGAGATTACTACTATTTAATGTAGGAAAGTATCTGTTTACCGATATTTTGTTCATGTCCTAACTCTAGACCTAACCATTCAAGTGATAAGCCACATTTTCTGAGCAGCTCTTCTGCTTTTATAATAATCCAGGATAGTTTTGTTGTCTCAATGCTTCATATATTAAAATAGCAGCTGTATTAGACAGATTTAACGAGCGTACATTCTCAGTCATTGGGAGTCGTAAACATTTTTCTAGATTAGCCTCGATCAAATCCTTTGGAAGACCTGTTGTTTCGCGTCCAAACACAAAGAAATAATCTTTTCCTGTCTCGCTGTAATCAAACGTTGTATGTGGCTGCTTACCATATTTTGTTAAGTAGAAAAAATCCGCTTCTGAATATTTTTCGAATAATTCGTCTAACGAATCATGATAAACGACATTAACATATTCCCAATAATCTAAACCAGCGCGTTTTAACATTTTATCATCTGTTGAAAATCCTAATGGCCTGATTAAATGGAGAGTTGTGTTAGTAGCTGCACATGAACGTGCAATATTCCCTGTATTAGCAGGAATCTCTGGTTGATATAATACTACGTGTAAAGCCAATATTTTCACCTCATCTACTTTTTAAGAAAAGCACAAGCACCTTGTTCAGCCTCAGACGAATAAGACGGATGGATAGAAGGAATTCTTTTCCTTTTTCATTCATACATGGCTTATGACCTGATAGGCTAGGTGCTTGTGCTAGACACCAAAACGCAATATGTGTAAATCTTTTGCACACCCATTGTACTACAAAATAGTATACCATTGTTATTTAGAACTTGTTTCATCAACAATGTGAAAAAAAGTGTACTTAATGTTTGGTGTATATGCTGTTGAATCCTCATATGCCCAATAACGCATGCGACTATTATAAGTTTGCGCATTTACAAGTGGCATATTCTCCTGATCCTTCGCAACTACAAAGGTTGTATGATCATAACGACCATCTCCCTGAAAATCGTAGCAAATGACATCCCCTGGCATGAGTTGCTCTGGAGAATTAACAATTTCCGCCTGTAGACCAACAGTTGAATTGGTTAAAAAGCTTTTCATCGCATTAGCTACAGACCAGCTATAACTCCAATTTTTTTGCTGCATCCACCAGCCTGAGGAACGATTTGGATACCCTCGCATTGAAGCACCACCTGCATGAAGGCATTGGGAGATAAAATTAGTGCAATTCACTTCAAAATTTTGATAAGCAGAATTGTGACTATTCCACCACCGTTCAGCATATTGAACTGCCGCAAATCGATCGTAGCTAAAAGAATCCTTGTTGCGAGGTTCACTATTTTGAAGAACTGGATGACCTTCACTTTCTTTCTGTTCTATAAGAACGTCCTCGACAAGCTCATTACGATAAAAACGAGCTTTGTGCTGCTCCACTCTCTCTTCAAGATAAAAAGAATCCTGCTGTTTATTTAACCATTTATAATGACATAGATATAATGCATCCTGCAGATCATGAGAAAGTTTCTCCACGTTCGTAATTTTTACTTGGACACTTCCTTTAACAACTTCAGTTTTTCTATTTTCGCTCGACATGAGTTTACGTTCAATTGCTTGTAAAACATGATCATCTCGTTCATGCTTTACTACCTTTTTATTAATGAGCAGTTGAAGCCTTTCTTCATGTAACTCTGATAATAATCGTTTCACCCTTTTCATCACCATCCTATCTACTACATGGTATGTAGGCGACAGGTAGAAATGTCGTTAAAATTTAGGCCACCTCTTGAGCTCGAATTTTTTACACTTTACTTGCTTCCTAATAACGAAAAAGTCTGGACCATCAGTCTTATTGTCCTGATGAATTTTTATCATTATACTATTGAAGGACACACATTCAAATTTCTAAGAGGTGAACGACATGTTTCAAGAATTTAAAAAATTTGCATTAAAGGGCAATGTTTTAGACTTAGCTGTCGCTGTAATCATTGGTGCTGCTTTCGGTAAAATTGTTACTTCCCTTGTTGAAGATATCATCATGCCACTCGTTGGGTTACTAATGGGAGGAATAAGCTTTAGTAAGCTTGCTATTACAGTAGGGGATGCTGTAATCAAATATGGTGTATTTGTGCAAACGATTGTTGACTTTCTCATCATTGCCATCTCCATCTTTTTCGTTGTGCGATTCTTTAATCGCTTCAAAAAGAAGGAAGCTGCAGTAGCTCCTCAGGTTGACAATAAGGAAGAACTTTTAAAAGAAATCAGAGACTTGTTAAAAGAAACGAAGTAGTTGCAATTTAAAAAGCTCATTTCACTTTGAACACAGCTAAGTGAAATGAGCTTTTTTAGTATGGTTTGCTACATGTCAGATGTTAGCTAGTGTCATTATACTTGTGATTTTGCGATTATTGTCGAATGATAGATTTTCCGATAAAGTTGATAGATTATTTCTTAAATTCGATAGATTATCCGCGCTTTCTGTAGGAATTCATTCAAGTTTGTTATGTTATTTCTAAAAAGGCTAATCCTTTGTTAATCTCTTCTTTCACTTCTTCATCCTGTTCTTGTTTGTAAGCCTTATGCAACTCTTCCGCTACTTCAATTCCACCAATTTTCCCAATTGCCCAAGCAGCGGTCCCACGAATAACCGGTCTTGGATCATGATGCATCAGCTCAATTAAGTCTGGTATTGCAGTCGTGTCTTTAAAGTGAGCTAGCGCTAAAATAGCATTACGCTGCAATGGCTTTTTCCCTCGCCAAGAACCAGAAATTTGGCCGAATTTTTCTTTAAATTCGCGGTTACTAATTGTAAGCAGTGGTTTTAGCTTTGGCTTTGCGATTTCTGGGTCTGGTTCCATTTCTGTATGAAAATGAAAGTCCTTTCCCTTATTTACTGGACATATAGTTTGGCATGTATCACATCCATAAATACGGTTACCAATTTTCGTTCGATATTCATCAGGTAAAAAGCCCTTTGTTTGTGTTAAAAAAGCAATACATTTTGACGAATCAAGCTGACCACCTTGAACCAACGCTCCTGTTGGACAAATATCTAAACATTTTGTACAGCTTCCACACTGGTCCTCCATCGGTGTATCAGGCGGAAAGGGAAAATTCGTAATCATTTCTCCCAAATAAATATATGAACCGAACTCAGGTGTAATAATCGAACAGTTTTTTCCGCTCCAACCAATTCCTGCACGCTCTGCAACAGCTCGATCTGAAAGCTCACCTGTATCAACCATTGATTTAACCTGAATATCAGGCACCTTTTCTCTCAAAAATGCCTCTAATTTACTTAAGCGATCGCGCAAGACGGTGTGATAATCCTGGCCCCAGGATGCTCGACAAAAAATACCTCGTCTATCTTCCCGTGTACTTTTCGGAGCATTTTTCATCTTAGAAGGATACGCAAGTGCGATGGAAATAATGGAGCTTGCTTGCGGCAAGAGCTTTACTGGTGTAACCCTCTTTTCAATGTCTGGTTCTTCAAAACCGGATTGGTAACCAAGTTCCTGTTGAGTAATAAGTCGTTGTTTTAACTCCTCAAACATATTTGCACTTGTAAATCCAATCTTGTCTATACCAATTTCTTTACTATACTCAATAACTTCTTTTTTAAATTGTACAATGTTCATTTCATTTCCCTCCCTCCGTCTACCTGGTAAGCTGATCTCACAATGCATCCCTCTCAATATGGTAAAATAACAGCACTACCATGTGGAGGTTAAAAATATGGAAATTCAAATACATGAAGAATTAAAACAATTAATACCAGAGTTTAAAATCGGTGTTGTTCATTATCGTGATATTCAAGTATCTGATTCTCCTCAAATGCTAAAAGGACGATTACGATTATTTCAAGAATCCCTTTACTTTGACTATGAAGATAAAAAGATCACTGATATTCCTGCTATAAATGAGTGGAGAAAACTCTTTAAAACGGTTGGCACCGACCCAAATCGTTATCGCCCATCTAATGAAGCATTATATCGTCGCGTGCAAAAACAACAATTTCTTCCTACTGTCAACTCTGCAGTTGATATGAATAATTTTTTATCCCTTCAATATCAAACTCCTTTAGGTATTTATGATGTTAACCATTTAGATGGATCGATTTCAATAAAACTAGGAACAGACCAAGACTCATATATTGCGATTAATGAGCGCGAGATTTCTTTAACAAATAAGTTACACTCATGTGATCAAAAAGGCCCATTTGGAAGTCCTTATGTTGATTCTAAGAGAACAGCAGTAACAACGAATACAACCGAAGCACTACATCTTATTTATTTACAACCTTCTCTTAGCATTGACAAATCTATGCAGTTAGTACAAGCATTATCAAAAATGTTCACACAAATACACGGTGGCGATGCTGATTACACTGTAATTTAAGTAAATGCTAAGTACATTCCTCAGCATCGGACATGCATGAACAAAAGCGCAAGCGCCTTGATCAGCCTCAGGCATAGCATAAGCCAATCAGGAATAGAAGGTGTTTTTTACCTTCAATTCCTGATTGGCTTATGACCTCGAGGGGCTAGGCGCTGGAGCTGTATGTCGTGCACTTATCCACAGTACAAAAATTTTATAATTTCCTAAACATGAATCAAAGCTGCTCTTCGCCCTCACCCCAAAAGTGACTAGACCAAAAGGCAGGCATAAGACGCGTATAAATTGAAGGCGCCTATTTTACCTTCAATTTATACGCGCCTTATGACCCCGAGGGGCTAGGCGCTTGCGCTGGACAATTCTCGAAGCCAAAACTTATAAATTCTTAAACATTAAAAAACGCAATACTTCGTTTATCTAAGAAACGAAACACTGCGTTGTACACGGTAATTATGTATGGAGCGGGTGAAGGGAATCGAACCCTCATCATCAGCTTGGAAGGCTGAGGTTTTACCACTAAACTACACCCGCAAAGAATATGTTTTAAATTATAACAATTTTCTCATCATTAATCAACATTATTTTTAACATTTACAAATATAGTGTCGAATCAAGTCGAATGTTTATTTTATTAGTATATACTCTGTTCATTCATTTATCAAGGTTTTTTACATTCATTTTATCTACACCCCCTAACTAGTTGTTTGGTCAACACGAGATCCGATTTCAAGACTATAAATGTAGGGGTTTCCAAACGTGATTGTTGAATGTAATTAATGAAACTTTACTATGTTCATTTCATTGAAACCGATTGCGATTTCTGTTACCGAATATCATGCACTGAAGCATCTATGAAAAAAGGAATAAACTAAGAAGTTTGTCATCCCAACAAAGTAACAAAAGAGCAATTCAGATTGTATTCACAATCTGAATTGCTCTTTTGTTACTGGAGCCTCATGTGCTATTTCATCAAATACTCATGTTCCTTGGGATTACTCAAGAATACTCTTTAATTCTCCCGTTAATTGTAGAAATTTCTCCTTATTTCTGTACTGTAAAGCTCTGTCAATTTCCTTAAGAATTTGTTCAGTTCGGAAATCACGAAGCGCTTTGTCCAATGCCATTTTAGCATATATAGAATGAAGAATTTTCAATTCTGGTTGTTCTGGTGCATGAAGTACAAACCTTTCCATAAGGAAATCTCCTCCTTATTTTTTATCTAACTCAATAAAAATAGTAAACTATTGATATATTTTTATAAGAAATCAAAATTTATTCATGCATATTTCCAGTCAAATCACTCACAAACTTTTATTATCTCAAGAAGCCTATCGTCTACACTAAAGATAACTAAAAAATTTATCGTATCGGCCCCACCTACGCCAAATACTGTGACAGCCACACATGCCATCCAACCCATTATTATTATAAATGATAACGCTTACATTGTAAAGGTTAATAAAAGTAAAATTATTTCCTTAACTTTGTAAATATACGGTTATCTTAACTTCGATGTGGAAACTATTGGAATATAAATGGTTCTCACATCATTTTCATGTATACAATGTAAAATATCGGTTTAAATAAAGTTTTACGAACGTTAAAATTGATGGATTTTATAAATTAAATACCCGTTCGTAAAAGTGTACTTTTTGACACAAATATTTATTCGTTGTAAATCTCCGAAATGATGGTGCTCCCCCGTTCTGCGCAGAGAAACGCATCAGCCCTTTCAAGGGTGATTTAGAGTTCAACCCCTTCAGCCTATTGGTTTATAGCCTGTCACCTAACTGTCTATCCTTAAAGGCAATAGTTACCCATCCCCTTCTAGACTCGCTATAAGTGAGTGGTTATTTCTTACTCGACGGAAATCTCACCTGCTATAGGCTCTTGACATTTTTCAGTCGTTTATACTGTGGTTAAGGTAAAATTATAATGAAATTTTGATGAATTGTTGGTAATATATAAGTATATATATTCAAATCAAAAATAGAGTGTAGATATCATTTACAGGGGTGGTGAAAGAAATGATTAAGGATAAACGAATCAATAAGATCGAGGAATATATAAAAGAACATAAATCGGTTTCTTTGGATGAATTAATGGAAGTATTTAAAGTATCTAAAAACACGATTCGCCGGGATGTTCAAGAACTTGTTGAGAGAGACGAGTTCAAAAAGGTCTATGGAGGAGTAGCGGTAAAAGATGAAGATCAAACGGCTAAATTAGAACCTTTCCAAGACCGCCAAGTTCGTCATCAAAAAGAGAAGAAAATCATTGCCAAAGCGGCTGCACAGTTTATTAATGACGGCGACATTATTTTTATTGACTCAGGAACGACCACCATTGAACTGATAGAATACTTAAAGGGAAAAAATGTAACCGTTTTAACGAATAATCTCGACTTTATTCTACGTGCTCTACCGTTCGAAAATCTAAGCGTTATTTCAACAGGCGGGCTCCTCGAACGTAAAACGAATTCATTTGGCAGTATAAAATATATCGACTTTTTAAATGCTTATAACATCAAAAAAGCCTTTATGGCTTCAACAGGTGTTTCGTTAACAAATGGTGTGACAAATGCATCTCCTTTAGAAAGCGAACTGAAAACTGCTGTTGTCAACCGAAGTATTGAATCCTATTTATTAATTGATCATAACAAATTCGATAAATATGGATTAATGACATACTGTACGCTGGATAATATCGACTATCTTATAACCGATCAAATGCCAAGCCAAACTTACAAGGAATATATTGAAGCGAATGACATTAAATTGGTTCTTGCAGAAGATGTATAATTTTTATACAGTGAGACTTCCATCAGCGGGGGTTTTCTTCCTCTCCCACTTATCTTCTTTGCTTCTCTTGAATCTTGAAGTGGGAGTTTTACTGCTCGTTAAGGTGGGATAGGATAAACCGAGTATTTTCATTAAATTCAAAAAAGACCCAAAAACCCTATTCTGGTTTTTGGGTCTTTTTCTATGCATGGGAAAGCATCTACGTGAACCTAAAAAAACTCTACTTTACAGTAAAGATTAAGTAGAGGAAAGAAATTCATTATTATATGTATTCGTCTTAACATTCGAATAAAGAGATCGAAATTTTCCCGGTGAACTTCTAAACTTCGAAGTAAATACCTGGGTAAAATAATTAACCGTTGTAAATCCCGTTTCTTCCGCAATATCTTTAATCGGCATATCGGTTGTTTTAAGAAGAGTAGCCGCTTTTTGCATTCTTTCATTTTGAACAAATTCAGAATAACTGATTCCCGCTTCTGCTACAAAAATCCTTGATAAATGACGTCCTGATATATGCAAATACTTTGCTACTTCGGTCAATTTTAAAGAATTTGAAAGATTATCTTTAATATAAAGAGTTGCTTGATGATAAAGAGTAGAAGAGGCTTCATGATGAACTTTGTCTTTGTCGTTCATTGAAAAAGAGACAAAAGCTCTTAGTAACGAAAGGATAAGGGAGGAAGATAAGTTCTTGATGATCTCCGCAGAAAAAGCTTGTTCATGCTTTGTTGCTTGAGTTAACAGGAAATCCCACAATAACAAGATTTCTTTCTCCTCTTTTTCTTCAGAAATCACTTTAGAACAATGTTTGGCTTCCTCCATCCTCTGCATCCACTCTTCACTTGATTCAGACTCTACTAATTCAAAGGCCACATATATAAGAAATAAGCCTTCTTCACTTTTAATTTGATGCAGGACATCTGGCTTCGATAAAAATAAGGTGTTCTGCTGAAGCGGATAAGTATAATCATCATCTATATAGCTACCTTTCCCTTCAACTACATAACATATTTCAAAAAAGGAATGTTTATGTAGGAGAGTGTCATAGTGGTACGGCATAACGCCCCAATAATGAATATGAAAAATCGCTCCATTTACTACAATCCGATCAATGTACTTATTTAAAGAAACTTTAGCTGATAAATACTTATTTACATTCATAAGAACACCTTCTTTGATGATCAATTCTAGACTTATAAAGCGAGACTTATCTTAGCTTTTACGTACAGTTATCCCCCACCTAGATTTGCTCGTTTAAACTTGTCATCTTGAGGTGGGAGGTTTACTGCCCGTTAATGCGGGATAGATTCATTATATCGTAGAAATGAAATAGATCTGACCAAAACTTTCTTTTCTATTAAAATTTTAACGAAGAAGAGAATAATAAATCCAGCTTAAAAGCTAAGAGTCGCTTTTAACGATTCGATTGATGTTCGAATTCCCGCTTCGACTGACATTGTCAAGTCTTCCATTTCAAGGCTAACCTCATCGTTATATCCAGTCATTCTGACAACAGAGAAAAACTCTTTCCACCATTGTAAATCTTGCCCGCATCCGACTGCCACATAATTCCAAGCACGATTTGCAACATCTGTTACTTCTTTTGTTTCCAAAACACCATTTACAGCTGACAAATGTCTTTCTAATCGTACATCTTTTCCGTGGACGTGGTGAATAGCAGCTCCAAGCTCTCTTGCAGCAACGATTGGATCAGCCCCCATCCAGATTAAATGACTTGGGTCTAAGTTCAATCCAACCATTGGTCCGACTGCATTTCTCAATTTAAATAAAGTTTCAGGATTCCAAACTAATTGAGAGCTGAAGTTTTCAAGTGCAATTTTTTCAACTCCACATGATTCAGCCTTTCTCACTAATTCCTTCCAATAAGGAATCGCTACTTCATTCCATTGATAGTCTAAAATGTCTTTTAAAACTGGTGGCCAGCTTACTGTGTAGGTAATCCAGTTTGGAATTTTATCCTCTGGGCTTCCAGCAGGTAATCCACTCATCATGATGATTTTTTTAACACCTAGTAATCCAGCTAATTCCATCGTTTTTTCCGTTACTTCACGATGTTCTTTACCAATTTCGCCCGGATCCAATGGGTTTCCAGAACAATTCAAGGCACAAAGCTTAATATTCCGTTTTTCTAATGCTTGTACAAATTCCGTTCTTGATGCTTCACTTTCTAAAAGTTCGTCTAAACATAAATGCGGGGCTGGTGACCACCCTCCCGTTGTCATTTCGATCGTATCAATACCCATTTCAGCAACATAATCTAACATTTCTTCAAAGGGTAAATGGCCTAAGCTGTCGGTTACATACGATAATTTCATGTTTCATTTCCTCCATTTATAAAAGTATGTCCAGAGGGGAGGTTTCCCCTCTATTTTTAAAAGATAAGAAAGTATAAGTTTTTTGTACGTAGTTTGGTGTCTAGCGCAAGCGTCCTAGCCCCTCGAGGTCACAAGCCAATCCTCCCAGAAAGGTAAAGAACACCTTTCCGTGAGGCTCGTCTTGTGCTATGCCTGAGGCTGAACAAGGCGCTTGCGCTTTTCTTATTTTCCGTTGTTTTTATTCAAATTCTACCCAAGCAGCTCCAGCATCGGCAGAACGAACGCAATTTTCAATCCAACGAATACCTTCTAATCCAGCGTTAATGTCAGGATAGACAAGGTTTTTCAATGTTTCTTCATCGCCACGATTTTTCGCATCCATCGCAACCGCAAATTTTAGGTAGATGTTAGCCCACGCATCAGATAATCCTTCTTGGTGAAGGGCACCTAACCGTTCGTCTGCAAGGCAGCTTTCATCTAAATAAGGCATAGCACGAATTAACGTTTGGGCAGGTTCGCCTTGAACTTCATATCGTAATTCATTTGGCTTACTATCCCACCACTCTAAGCTTGCTTTAGATCCAACAATACGAATACGATGGCCATCCATACAACCAGCATCAACCGATGAAGTCCAAAGTCTACCAACTGCTCCATTTTCATAATGCATAAGAACAAAGGCGTTATCTTCTAGTGGAGCACGGCTTCCTACAATACTTTGGCGGTCACATAAAAGCTTGCTGATCTTCATATTCGGCATAATCAATTGAGACATATAATAAGTATGAGTAGAAAGATCTCCTAAAACAAAGCTTGGTCCTGCAATTTTAGGGTCAACCCGCCACTTTTGTGCTTCACTTATTGCATCTGCTTTATCTGTTGCGTTGAAACCATGAGTATATTGCAATTCTACTATGCGAATATCTCCGATTTTTCCTTGCTCGACCATCGCACGCATTTGAAGCATCATTTGATTACCAGAGAAACCATAAGTGACTCCTACAATTTTTCCTTTTTCCTCTGCCAACTCTTTAATTTCCTGAGCTTCGGCAACAGTGAAAAATAGAGGCTTTTCACAAACTACATGCAGACCTGCTTCGAGAGCTGCCTTTGTAATTTCATAGTGTGTGCCATTAGGTGTTGCGATGGACACAGCTTCAATACCATCCTCTCTTTTCACTTCTTCTGTAAACATCGTTTTATAATCAGGATAGCAACGACTTTCGTCCACACCAACATTGACACCAAAATCTTCCCCTCTAACAGGATCTATATCAAATGCTCCAGCTACTAATTGAAAAGCTGTGTTATCTCTTAAGGCACCAGTACGGTGTTTATAACCAACCCCAGCAGTTCTTCCTCCTCCAACCATAGCCCATCGAAAAGGTCTTGCAATCTTTTTTTCTCCATTTAACATTTGTAAATCCTCCCTTAACTAATCTGTTTCATTTTATTTAAATAACAAATTCCAATGTTTGTTTTATTTCTTTCTATTACATTCAGCTTTCGCTACAGTTCCTGAATTCTTTTCTAAAAAAAGGACTAGAATCATATAATTTCAGGACATGTAAACATATAGCAGCTTGTAAAATAAAGAACAGCTTTAATTCTTAACAATCCATCAATCATTTTCATTCTTTTTAAAATAGCACGTACATGTACTGAAATGCCTAAGGTGTATCCGCTTACCTAATTGCTATTAGCTTCTTTTGGATTTGTTATTTACATGTATAATTATAGGACTTACTCTATCATTCGTATTTACATTATTTGGACCTGTTTTTATAATTTAAGGACATCTTTTGTTCTATCTTTCCTCTTGAAGTTGTTTAATTTTGCACTACTTCGAAAAATCTACTCTGTATCTATTCAGTCCCATAAAATAAAAGAGGAGAGAAACCAAATCGTTTCTCTCCTCTTTGTACATAACCTGATTTCCACCTATGACAGATCCATCAGTTTCATACTATATTAAAGACGTAAGCCTTCTCTAATTGATTTCAATGTTAAATCATTTGACCATTCAGGTTTATCTGGATAAGCGAAAACAGCGTTTGTTACAATGCCATCAAAATTGATTTCTCGTAATTTACTATATAAAGCATCGAAATTAATTTCGCCTTCACCCGGATTTAAGTGCTGGTGGATCGTTACTTTCGCAGTAGGAGGATTAATGATGTAACGTAATCCAAATGCTGCTTTATGATTCAGTGTATCTGCGATTAGAACATGTGCAAGTAAATCTCCTGCTTCATCAATATGTTTGGCAACATCACCAATACCATCATCATAAAAGAATGCATGTGGTACAGAATATACAAGCTTAATCCAATCTTTATCAAGCGCACGAATCATACGAATCGCTTCAATGTTTAACTCAATAAAGTCATTTGGATGAGATTGGATATTTAGTTTAATGCCTTCTTTTTCGAAAATCGGCATTAACTCATCCATTGATTTTACAAAAGCTGCTTCACTTTCTAATGGACGACTAATATCTCCACTAAATTCAGTGTTCATTAAATCTACACCTAGTTCAGATGTAATTTCAATGCATCTCTTCCAGTTTTTAACGGCAGCTTGGCGTTCTTCTTCATCTGGTGAAGACCATTGTTGAACAGGAAGAACAGAAGAAATTTTAACTCCTGCATCAGAGCAGTATCTTTTTAAATCTTTGATTAGTTGCTTATCAACTTTTGGATATTCATAAAACCAAATAAAATCTTTACGTGGTGATAATTCAACCCATTCATATCCTAATCGAGCAACAGTATCAATAGTATCTTTTAAATTAGTATTATCACGATAATGTGACGGATCATAAGCTAAACGCACAGTATATTTCCCCTTTCTTATTTAAAAACCAAATGTCTCCCTACTTTTTAAAGCCTGTTTCACCAAAAGTTATTATGTTTTGATTAACTTTTGATAATATTTATGATTAAATCATAATATTAAAAACGCTTACAGTCAATATATTTCTACTTTTCTAAAAATAAAAATCGTTTTTTCTTTAAACTACTTGTTTTACTTCCAAATTCTTCTCTCTATCCTTAACACTCTCTTAAAGCTACAAATAGAACAGTCAAGTATGATCGCAAAACCTATCATACTTGACCGCTAAAACTACTCCTTATTAAACTGTTTGAGTTTTCTTTTCACTATAAAAATCTGGTCTTTCTTGTAGTTCGATCAACTCTTTTTCACCTGTTTGTTGGGCTTTCACGCATGCATCAGAAGTCACCGCTGCAATATATCCATCCCATGAAGTTGGTCCTTGTGGCTCACCCTTCTTCGTAACAGAATCAATGAAATCTTGAATTTCAATGTTGTAAGCATCCATGAAACGGTATTTCCAATCGTTTAAGATTCCAGCGCTTAATTTTTCGTCCTTCCGTAAAACAATGCTCGGAAATTCAGGTAGTTTGGCAATGCCCTCTTCTCCAATCACTTCACATTGAATGTCATATCCATATTTACAATTAACAAATACTTCTACATCAATGACAATCCCACTCTGAGTTTCAATGATAAACAATTGTGGATCATGAAGTTTATCGTGTGCAAATTGGGTCTTTCTTGGGAAAACCACTTGAACTGATTTGTAATCATCTCCAACTAACCAGTGAAGTACATCAATTTCGTGAACCAATGTATCTACGACAGCCATATCCGTTGTATAATTTTCACCCACTTGCGGATTACGGTGTGCCGCGTGGATCATTAATGGCTGGCCAATCACATGATTGTCAATGGCTTGTTTCAATTGAACATAGCCAGTGTCATAGCGGCGCATGAAACCAACTTGTACTAATTTTTTCCCTTGTTTCATTTCTGCTTCGACAATACGCAAACAACCTTCTCCCGTTGTCGCTAATGGTTTTTCGCAAAATACATATTTTCCTGCTTCCACAGCAGCCACCACTGTTTCTTCATGGGCAGGGCCCCAGCTTGTGACGAGAACAGCATCTACATTTGGATCTGCGATTAACGCCTTATCATCTGGATAAACAACTGCATCTAATTGATATGCTTCAACAGTTTGTGTCGCAGATTCATGATTAACGTCCGTTACAGCGACAATTTTACCGCCAGATAATTTATTAGTAATACGATTGATATGCTCTCTCCCAATAGCTCCTGTTCCTACTACTCCAAAACGTAATGTCATAACATATTCCTCCTATAATTTTTACTATTTTGTTTTATTTATAATACTTTTCTAATACTTCCAACGTCGTTTCTTTTGCCTTTTTAATCACTTCTTCTGGATCCATTTGATAATATTCAGGTCGGAATAACTCAACAGATGCAACAAAATCATACTTTAATTCTTTTAATCTTTTTAAATGAGCTTCCAAATCAATCACGCCATGACCAGGCCATACTCGATCCGTATCACGCATTTGTCCAACTGGATAACCATCGACATCATTGATATGGAAAATAAAGATTTTCTCAGCTGTTTCGTCTGTTACATCTTCAAATCTAGATCCCATTCCTGTGAATTGGAAAGTATCATAGACAAGCCCGACATTATCTCTATTAACCTCTTTCACAATGTTGTATGCTTGTGAGAATGTATTGACGGTATTCTCTTGAATTCCGATAAATTCCAAAGCAATTTTAACCCCATAAGGCTTAGCTAAATCAGATAAATGAGATAACACGCGAATACAACTTGCATTAATTTCTTCGGTTAAGGTCTTTCCTTTTTCTGTTACATCTATATTAGAAGGGACGACACAAATGTATTCACAATCAAGTTTTTTACAAATCTCGAGGTACTCTTTAAACTCTTCAATAACTTTTTCTTCATCCTCTTTTGTACGATTATTAAAAAAACATAATGCGTTTAAAGAAAGCGGTTTAATCTGATGTGTATCAAAATACTCTTTTAAATCATCTAATGTATATTCCTTTAAATAATCCTTTAATTGATCAATCGTGCGAATTTCAATATAATCATAGCCATGTTTTTCACAGTACTCTAAATTTTGCTGTAGAGAAGCACTTTCCCATGTTGTTCCTTCATTAAATGCTAATTTCACTCGTTATTCCTCCATTTTTAACATGAATTCTTAAACAGATAATTTGACTGAATCAATCAAACGATCAATATACTTTCTACCCATTTGCGCATATTCTAGAGGATTAGCTATAGCAGGATCTTGTTCAGCCTCGACAACAATCCAGCCTGTATAGTCATGTTGGATTAGTAGATTGTAAATCTCTTTATAGTCGATGCATCCATCTCCAGGAACAGTAAACATTCCATGTAAGAAAGAGCCTAAAAATGATTTATGTTCTGCTTTAGCTTCTTTTAATTTATCAGGACGAACATCTTTAAAATGGACATGTGCAATACGGTCTATATGTGCTTTTAATAAGGAAAGATAGTCATTGTCAGATACAAAAATATGCCCTGTATCATATAATAGATGAACCTTCGTTGGATTAGTTATTTCCATTAAACGATCCACTTCTTCCTTTGTTTGCACGACAGTTCCCATATGATGGTGGTAAACAAGCTTAATCCCAAAGCTATTTGCTACTTCACCTAATTCATTTAAACCCGTTCCAAAAAGCTCCCATTCTTCATCTGTCAAATATGGTTTATCTGTATAAACACATTGATCAGTTCCCTGGATACTATAAGATTGCTCAGAATACACGGCCACATCTGCCTGAACAGATTTCAGGAATTCACAATGTTTCGTAAAGTCTAGTTTGGCTTGCTCGATTCCATCGCGCACAATATACCCACTGAACCATTGACCTATAATCCTTAAATTTCGAAGGTTCACTTCGTTGTTCAATTCTTTAGGATCTGTTGGATAGCAGCCGCCTACTTCTGTTCCTTCATAACCAGCTAAAGCGGCATCACTTAAGATTTGTTTATATGTGTTTTCCTTCCCTATTTCTGGAATATCATCATTTCTCCAACCAATAGGGGCAATACCAATCTGAATATTTTTTAACATAGCTGTCATTTTCTGTACCTCCGCATGATATTAGGTAAGCGCTACTTTTTTGGATACGCTCTCATTTTAATCGATTGATTCCTATTCTTCGTTATAAAAACGTGCTCTAAAATTACAAGTAAATGCTATTTTTCAAAAATTACTAATGATGAATAAATTAAAAATCAAAGAAAAGCGCAAGCGCCTTGTTCAGCATCAGGCATAGCATAAGACGCTTTTGAATAGAAAGCGTACTTTGTCTTCAATTCAAAAGTGGCTTATGACCTCCAGGGGCTAGGACGCTTGCGCTGGACACGAAAACTAAGTAAAAAATTTTATACTTTCTTATCATGTGATAAAATCAAGGTATTGACTGAAATAGAAAGAGATGGACATCCTAATGAATTACTATATTCCAAAGGTAGAACCAGGTATTATTTCAAAAAATGGTTTATATTTTTATGAACCAACCCAATTAGCAAAAGAAGTCTTTTATTACGTCCTTTGGGGCGGCGAGTATGTAGTAAATGCCCCCTATAGCATTAGGCGTGATTACATGAATTCCTTTATCTTTTTTCTGATTAAAAAGGGATCACTGCACTTCCATTATCAAAATCAATCTTTTACGGCTTCAAAAGACGAGATCGTTCTATTAGATTGCAAGAAAGAAAATAACTATTATGCAACAGAAGAAACAGTCTTCCAATTCTTTCATTTTAACGGGAAGCATATTCAAGAACTTTATACCGAAATTTACAATAGCAAAGGGAGTGTCTATTCCATCCCTGCTCAACAAAATACGATTCCTGATGTCTTGTCCCTTATAGAATCCCAACAAAAGGTAGATTTTAAAATATCTTTAAAAATTTATGAACTACTAGGGAATATACTTGAAAGCAATAGTCCTTCCTTTGAATACAGGGATTCGGCCATAGCCAAAAAAACACCAGAAATTGAAGCAGCACTATCATATATCCAAAAAAACTTTTCTTCCAAAATTACGGTGGAAAAGCTTAGTCATATTTCTAATTTAAGCACTTATCACTTTAGTCGTTTG
Source organism: Metabacillus rhizolycopersici (assembly GCF_020075705.1). The sequence goes on from NZ_JAIQUM010000002.1 coordinate 147,300, forward strand.
TTCAAAAAACATGTCGGCACGAGTCCACATCAATACCTATTAAATTACCGGTTGATTCAAGCCAAAAATTTATTAGTGGATAGTCAGCTCTCCATCGAGCAAATTAGTATAGAGTGTGGATTTTATAGCACCGGGCACTTTATTAATGCATTCTCTAAATCTACTGGTATGACGCCCGGGAAGTTCAGAAAAACTTGTTTTTAATGAAATGCCGTCATGTGTTTCCGGGATTTATAAACCATATCTATTAATAGGCTCCCACTCCCTAAATGGATTCTTTAGAGAGTGGGGGTCTTACTGCCCGTTAATGCGAGATAAATCGAGAAAGAGCATGAAAAATAGCAAAAAGGTTCATTGCTGTTCGCTTTCATCACAAATGTTTCCGGTTTCTTGACAAATGGCTCCGTTTTCACGACAGTTGCAAGCAGAGAAGCCCATGTACGATAATAAGCGGTAGAATCATGTAAGGAGAACCGTAAAATGAAAACATTCCTATCGAAACTTAAAAAGCTGATGAAAGATTTTGATGAATCAATGGATTCTTATGGAAATGCTCGTCTAACAGTCCACAATAGCCTGTTAGATACAAAGATTGACTTTGAAAAAAAGCACACTCCTAATCCGAAGCTTTTGACGACGAAATAAAGCAAGGACTCTTTTAGCTAAAAATTTTGGCCGACTCGATCTCGATTAACCCTTTTGTATCAACAGATTGTTGACAAGCTTTTGCCACGATTGTACTTTGAAGCCCATCATAAGCACTTACTTCTGGTTGACGTTTTTCACGAATACAAGAAATAAACTCCTTCATCTCATTTTGGAAGGCCTGTTGAAAACGTTCAGGGAAATTTTGTGATGTTGGTCTTACCGCACCATTCTCATTAAAAACAGATACTAAATTCTTCTCTGGGACCGCTGCGATGCGTATCATACCTTTTGTTCCGATCAATTCTGTTTCAACGTGATAGCCATGGGCAGCATTACGGCCGGCAACCAAAATGGCCATCGTCTGATCTTCTAATTGCATCATCGCTGCACCTGTTTCGAGTTCATTGACTTGATCTAATTCAGGGTATGCCGCATTTTTCCCCATAGCCCAGACACGACTTACTTCTTTCTTTGAAAACCATCTCACTAAATCGATATCATGGATGGACATGTCAGCGAACAAACCGCCACTGTTGCTGGCTCCAGCAAATTTAACAAAGCTTTCTAAGCCTGAACTTGGGTCAATGCCATAGCAACGAATAACCGTTAGCTCACCTAATTCACCATCATCCACCAATTTTTTTGCATATTGATATGACTCATCATATCGTCTCATAAAGCCTAGTTGAAACACTTGATCAGGATGATTATCGATCACTTCGATTGTTTTTTCAATATCTTCTATTTCTAAGCCGATTGGCTTTTCACAAAATACATGTAATCCTTTTTCCATCGCTAATTGTATTTGCTCGGGATGGAAACCTGACGGCGACACAATACATACCGCATCAACATTTGGACTATCGACCATTTCCTCGAATGTTTGATAAGTTTCTTCTACACCTAATTCATTTCTAGCAAACTCTAATTCTGCTTCTACGATACTGCATGCTGCCTGCAGTGTTGCTCCTGGTATATTTCTAGCAATATTGGTCGCATGTATTTTACCTAGTCGTCCTAATCCAACAATACCAACGCGAATGTGATTCATATGGTTCAGCCTCCAGTTTATGTAATAGTTTTAAGCGCTTTCAATCGTAAAATAAATAAGTTGCAAACAACCAGTTAATTGATTTATTAGTTATCAATTCTTGGTTATCTTTTGGTTATCTATTATCATAATAATCTCACAAGTTACCAAAGTCAATCTTTTTTTAACACAAAATAGGCCTTCGGAGGATGAACTCCTAAGACCTTATTTCCATTATTATTTATAATCAACCCAAACGGCACCATTATCTGCAGAACGTACGCAGTTTTCTACCCAGCGAACACCTTCTAGACCTGCTTTTACGTCTGGATACCACATATCAAATACCTTTTCACCACGATCTGCTTTTTCCATCGCAATCGCAAAACGCGTATAAAGATTAGACCAACTTTCAAATAATCCTTCAGGATGGCCACCACCGATACGGTCATCTGCCAATGCTTCCTGATATAAGTATCCCATGCCGCGATCTAAAATTTGTGCTGGCTGATCTTGAACTTCATATCTTAATTGGTTAGGGTGTTCATCCCACCATTCAATACTAGCCTTTGAACCGATGACACGAATTGTCTGTCCATGCATCGAACCAGCATTCACACAAGAAGACCACACTGTTCCCATTACACCGTTCTCATATTCCATAATCGTAAAAGCATTATCTTCTAGCGGAGCACGGCTTGCAACAAAACTTTGACGAGAACACATTAATCGTTTAATCTTTAACTCAGGCAGCATCACTTCAGATAAATAAAGTGGATGTGTACCTAAATCACCTAATACATAGCTTGGTCCAGCTACTTTTGGATCAACACGCCACTTTGTACTTGCATTTGCGTTTTCTACTGGAGCTGAATGGAATCCATGTGCAAATTGCATTTTCACCATACGGATTTCACCTAGATCTCCATTTGCAATCATTTGACGAGCTTGTTCAATCATTTGATGTCCTGCATAACCGTACGTGATCCCAACGACACGGTTTTTTTCTTCTGCAAGAGCCACTAATTCTTCCGCTTCCTCTGTTGTAAAACATAGCGGCTTTTCACATACTACATGAAGACCAGCCTCTAAAGCTGCTTTTGTAATTTCATAGTGTGTACGGTTTGGTGTGGCAACAGACACCGCTTGAATTCCATCTTCACGTTTTGCTTCTTCTTCAAACATTGTTTTGTAGTCAGGGTAGCAGCGCTCAGGATCTACATGTAAGTTCTTCCCAAAGTCTCTGCCGCGTTCTGGATCAATATCAAATGCTCCAGCTATTAATTGAAAATTGTTATCACGCAGTGCTGCGGAACGGTGAATATAACCGATTTGTGCTCCGCGTCCTCCACCTACCATTCCCCAACGAATCGGTTGCTCTACATTTTTTTCTCCATAAATCATTTCAAATTCTCCTCACTTTTTTAAAGATAAGAAAGTACAAATTTCTTGGACTCTGGATAAGCGCATGGTATCCAGCTCCAGCGCCTAGCCCCTCTTGGGTCTAAGCCACTTTTGAATTGAAGGCAAAGTACACCTTCTATTCAAAAGCGTCTTATGCTATGCCTGAGGCTGATCAAGACGCTTGCGCTTTTGTTCATGTTATCTATTAATATCCAACACTCTTTAAATAATCAACACTTTGCTTTACATCGCGTAAGCTTGTATCAGAATTACGCGGATCACGTTCTTGCTCAATCGTGATATAGCCATGGTAATTGATTTCATCTAATAATTGACGGATTTGAACGTAATCGATTACACCTTGACCAATTGGGCACATCACATTTTTGGCGCATGCATCAAAGAAACGAATGCGTTCATTCATTACTTGATGATAGACGTCCAAATCAATATCTTTGAAATGAATATAATCCACGCGATTAGCGTAGTTACGCAGCCATTCAATTGGATCCATTTTCGAATAATATAAATGTCCTGTGTCCAAGCATAGCCCTGCTACTTCATATGGAATATCTTCTACTAATTTTTTAATTTCATCTTCAAACTCAATATAACCGCCTGCATGAGGATGAATCACTGGACGTACACCATATTGCTTAGCTCGTTCAGACAATAAGCGAATATGATTCATCATCGTATTCCAATCCTCTTCACCCAATCGAACGGCTTTTTCCGGGTGTCCCGCATAATAATCTCTCTCATCATGTCCCCAATCCATAATCACTAAATAAGGGGTTGGGAACTTCTGCCCTTCTTCCTGAGGAGTTTGCGGAAGCTTTGTAACTAAAGAACAAATATCATCAACTTGTTTTAATAAATTATCTAAATTCGATTCCGATAACAAATCATCAAAAATCGTTCCTGCAATAATCGTTAAATCATTTTTCTCAAGCTCGGCCTGTACCTTCTCTATATCCATCGGAATATAACCATATGGTCCTAATTCAATTCCTTTATATCCCGCTTGTGATGCTTCACTTAATACCCGTTCCCACGGCGGCAGGTACGGATTCTTTGGATCGTCTACGCCCCAGCAACATGGAGCACCTGATATTTTAATACTCATTGTTTGCACCTCCAAATCCTATATACTTAGTATAAATCCACTGTCTCTAAAACGCTTTCAGATTATTGTTTTTTATAAGAATAGAAACCCATGGTTTTCATTCATAAAAAAATCAAAACTTTCACTATCTTGTTATTTCTTCATTTAGAAGACAATGAACCTGGAGTCTATGGCATATTTTCACTCATGCAAATTGTTACTAAAGCTCTCTGCGTATTCCTTAAGAATGTGGTTTTTTCAGAAATCCGTTCAAAGATTCTGCCGATTCATGCAACAGGCAACCATCATCTTTTGCAAAACCATATTAAAAGGCAAAGCAACATAGTAAGTGTCACTTTGCCATTTTTGTCCAAAACTGCCGATACTTTTTCGGTGTCATTCCAACTGTTTTTGAAAAAAGTGTTGTGAAGTAACTGATATTATCATAACCAACCATCCCGGCGATTTGCGTTACACTGTAGTCGGTATTAATCAACAAGGACTGCGCCTCACCAATACGACGTCGGATAATGTATTGAATCGGCGAAAAACCAGTGTTTTCTTTAAATGTATGCACGATATAGAAAGAGCTGATATTCAGAGATTGTGCAATCGTATCCAACGTAATATCTTCTTGATAATGTTCATCGATATAGTGTTTGATCCGATCAGCTAGGAGTGATTTTTCTGATGTAGATAATCCTGTATTTTCCTGTGGAATTTGCAGAATAAGCGAAATCAGCGCACAAAGTAAATAAGTACTAATTTCCTCAGCGCCTAGTTTATCTTCCTTGATATGGGAGCACATTAAATTCAACAACACTTCGATCTCATTCGCTTTCTCACCACTATGTAGAACATAGGAGACATCATCAGCCACCAAATGGTTCTCTGGTAATCCTTTTAGCTTTAAATTAGTCATCCCACAGCAATAAACACTCATTGACGTATTGGGATTGGCTGTTTCATCATGAATCACGCTGCTGTTATAGATTAAAACGTCCCCTTTCTTCGTCTTATACTTTTTATCACCAATTACATGATAACCGCTGCCCTCTTTGATATATACAATTTCCATAATATCCCTATGGCTATGCATGATCCGCGGTAGCTGGGTATATGTCTGATCAACATCACATACATATAGAAGTTTAGGAAACTTACCATTTTCAAAGCTAAATTGAAAGTCTTTTTTGAGAAAATACTGGGTCATTTATTATCCCCGGTTAAAATCAACTATACCAAACAGTACTATTTCGTATAAAAATATAAACTATTTGTTTTATATTTCACATTGATTGAAACCAGGATTCACCTCCCTTTTCCGTTTATTTTCAAAGAAATAGATATGGGTAAAACGCCAAAGTACTTTCATTCTATTGACACCATAACGTTTCAATACCTTTCCTTCTGTTGTTGTGAGATTACATTGTTTCTTTTGCGGATAAAGGGCGGTAATGTACCCTTCATAAGTTTCTCCATTTCTTTTCGTATAGCGAACAAAATCTCTATGGTGAAAACCTTGCACGTCTTCTACTTTCTTCTTTGAACGTCTTCTCATTGGTTTTATCAACCAATCTTTTAGTTGGCATTGTTCGGGTGAAACCTTTAACTGAGAAAGGACAATCGCATCATTGGAATGTGATTTTTCAATGCACCAATCGATTCGTCTATTCGCCGTATCTCCTCCTGAAGTAAGAGTAACAGGTGCTAATTTCTGTAATTCCTCTTGTAAATAGGTTTTCCCTTGCATGACATGCATAGCGTCTTGAAAATAGATCACTTTCCCATCAATCTTACGTAAGAACCTTTCAACGTGTGTCATTTCTTCCCCCGTTACTTGTTCATGGCAGGAAGGGCATAAGGTGATTAAGTTGTGAATGGAGTCTGAACCCTTTACTCTTCTAGGAATAATATGATGAGCTTCGAGTCTTCCATCCCTTTTCCCACAATCTTGACAAGTAAAAGTATCCCGCATTAAAGTGGCTTTTCTTAGGTTTTCATCTAAACGATTGGATTGTTGATATTCAAAGCGATAAGGCTGACTCCCTTTTTCTAATTTTCGAATATCGATTAAAACATTTTCCAAATGGATGGAATCGACTCGAATCCATTTTTTCAATTGATTCACTACTCGAAGCGTGGCCTCTTTTTTCTGTTTGATACTAGGAGCGATTCTTCCTTTTCTTTTAGAAGAAGAACGGTTCGAAAAACGTGCTGGGCGATATTTTTTATGAGAACGTTTATATTGTCTATACCCTCTTCTTACATCCATTTTCTCTTTTACATCCGTACGATGCTCGATGGTTCCTTTAAATAAGGGTTTGTTTTTCGTTTCCCCTTCTTGAACAAGCGCCACACCTGTATATTTCGAACCATCATCTATATTAAAATGGATTAGTGTTTGATCGATTTTTCCTTCTGGCACTTCTTTAAAAAGCTGAATAACCATTGGGAACTTATGAATTAATTTCGCTTTTCTCTTTCGGATGAGATACCATCCTTTATTTTCATTTGTAGGAGAAAGATTTTTCCCTCAAACATCTAGCACAAAGCAATACGAAACCATTTCTGGTCAACCTCCCCTAAAGGGTATTATTCTCCTTGCCAAAGTCATCAGACGGGATATGTGCGTTCGTTGTTGGTTTCCAAGAGGTAGGAAACGGTCTTACTCGGCACTCATAGAGCCTCAAACTGGAAAAACATCCAAGGGTACGACTTTACCGCTCCCTGACAACGTAGTTCATCGTGCTATCTTCTTTTCAAAAGACTACACTCACTTAGGCTTGAAAGCATAGAACAGATCATATAAAACCTAATCCTCTTGATTTGATATAATTTTTTACAGTTTTTTACGAAATAAAACTAACTGTTCCAAGCTCCCACCAGATGCTTAGATTACCTTTATTATACAAAAAAAGAGACCTGTGTCCTCCTGGACCTCAGATCTCTCCTATTTCATTCTATTCTATTCTGACTCTTATTGAGCATTTTTAACTTCAGAAGCCACTTCAACTGAATCGTATTTTGCACGGAATTCTACTTCCAATTCTTCCAGTGATTTTCCGTTTGTTTCAGGCATGCATTTGTATACGAACCAAATACCTGCAACTCCAAGACCAACGAATACAAAGAATGTAGCTGATAATCCGATTGTTCCTAGTAATATCGGGAACGAGAAACCAATAATAGCATTGACAATCCATAAGAAGAATACACTGATACCCGCACCAATTCCTCTAACTTTTTGTGGGAAGAGTTCTGCGATAACTAACCAAGTAACTGGTCCAACAGATCCTTGCATGAAGGCAAGGAAAGTAACGGTTAAGGAAAGTACTACATATGGTAATGCGTCAGTCCCTGCCAGTACATTTGAAAAGATGGCAATCAGTAAGAGCGATGTTGTCGTTCCAACTAAACCAACAATCAACATTGGACGACGATTCACTTTTCCAACAAAATAAATACCGACACAACAAGCAATGACTGAAATGGCACCGTTTGCAATATTAGCAACTAAAGCTGCTTGAGTGCCAAATCCTGATTCTACAAGAATTTGAGTACCATAATACATGATGGAGTTTACACCTGTAATTTGGTTAACAACCGCAACCCCAATTCCAATTAATAGGATACGTTTTAGCCAAGGTGCAGCAAAGTCTTTCAAGGAACTTTTTTCTGCATTTACATCTTTTTTTACTGCCTCTTGAATTTCCTTAAATTCACTTTCTGCTCTTTTTGGATCACGAATTCTCTTAAGTACTTCTAACGCTTCAGCTTGTCTTCCTTTTGCAGCTAACCAACGTGGACTTTCCGGAACCACTAACATACCGATAAATAACGCAATCGCTGGAATCGCACAAATGATTAACATGTAACGCCAAACATGACCCGTATCAGCCATTGTTACACCAAGAATTGCATTAAACACATACGCTAAAAATTGACCACCAACAATCATAAGTTCGTTCTGGGTAACCATTCGACCCCTTTTCTCTGCTGGAGCCATTTCAGCTAAGAAGGGGGGTACCATTGATGAAGCACCACCAACTGCTAAACCTAAGAATAAACGGAAAATAACCATGACGGTTACATTCGGAGCTAATGCTGTACCTATAGCTGCAAGGAGAAACAATAAAGCTAGATTTAAAATCGTTTTACGACGACCATATTTATCTGCTAATCTTCCTCCAAAGAATGCTCCAATCGCTGCTCCAATTAGTAATGAACTTGTCACTAAACCTTCTGTTACGGGTGTTAAATTAAGCTGATCCTCTGCAGACATAAACGGTAACGCACCATTTAAAACACCAGTGTCATAACCAAATAAAAGTCCCCCGAATGTCGCAGAAATCATGATTAATTGTAAAAAGCTCTTCGGACTTCTTCGCTTTGCTACTCCTTGATTACTCATACGTTCCCCTCCCTAGGGATTAATTTTAAGAATGAATGAAAGCTAGATTCTTGCTAAATAAATTTTCATCAATATCGTTTTTCATCATTAAAGCATAGTAGAGGATGTGCAACATATTGGTCTTGTTCTGCTTCAACAACAATCCAACCAGAATAATTCGATTTACATAAAGTGAGACTTCCATCAGTGGGAGTTTTACTGCCCGTTAAGGTGGGATAAATCCTCATATACTTCGGTAAAATCGATACACCCGCCACCAATCTCTGGAATGTCATCTTTTAGCCAGACATTCGGAACAATTCTCCAAGGAATTCCTCGGCCTCCCATAACAAATCTTCTCTTTCTAATATGGGAACGCTTTCAATAGAGGTGGATAAAAAGGAGAAACCCATTTTTTCTATGGTGTAGATTCATTATGTAAAAAAGAAATATATTTGTAACTTTATCTGGTAATACGCTGAGTTTGTCCCTCCTTTTATAGCAAACATAATTAAAAATGGTTACACACAATAATCAACAGTTCATTATTTTTTGATTAACTTTTGATTACTTGTAAATCAATAATAATATTAATAACGCTTACAGTCAATATTTTTTTATCATTCTTACAAAAAAAATATCAAAAAGTACCCAGATAATAACAAAAATAACTCAATATATAGTCGAACGGTTAACTTTACTCTCTAAAAAGCTCCTACAAATGAAAAGTAAAATAATAGCGAAAATAAAAGAAATAACGAGGTAATAGAAGAGAATGTTATATGTTATCCGCTTACATAGTCTTTGTTGCCGTTTTCATCAATATCGTCAAAATATAACCAATACTTTATAATAAGTTTATCAAACATAACAAGGAGGTCAATCAAATGAAAAAAGCTATGGCATTCTTTTCAAATCTGTTAGTTGATTTTGATCAATCCATGGAAATCTATGGATCAAAACGCATTTTAACACTTGTAAAATAATCATTCGATTAAAAAAGGAGAAATCACAAATGAAAAAAATGACGAAATTATTGACGAAAATGCTAGTAGAATTTGATAAATCTATGGATAACTATGGATCTACCCGTCTTTCATCATTCAAAAAATAAGCTAAAATCTATGAAATGAACCTACGTTAGGATGATTTAAATTGAAGTTTGAACGTATTCATTATGAATCAAAAAACCTATTCTCAAAGGGTAAAATAAGAGAATAGGTTTTTTAATTTACCATAGCATTATCCATGCATTTTACGATTCTGTTCCTTCTTCCAAAGAGCTTCCTTTGAAGAATATCGTTTTTCTTTACTCCGACTCCAAACTACAACCAATAGAGTCGCCACTAATCCTAGGAACCCAACAAAGTAGAATCCGGCCTGAATACCAAAAGAAGAATTAAAGATTCCCGTAAAAAATGGACCGACAAAGATGCCAATGGCATATAGTGCTTGATAGGCACCCATTGCAGTTGCTCTTTTATCTTTTGCAATTTTTTCAATTGAGAGTCCTAATAATAACGGAAAAATGAGCCCAAGAAAAAATCCATTCAACCCTTGGACGACTAAAAACATACTTTTCGACCCAACAAACGGAATCAAAATCGTCGAAAGAGAAGAAAAAAGGAAGGCTAGCTTCAAGGACCTCCATTCTCCTAATCGAGGCACTAGAACACTCCCCATGAAAAGCGTTGCAATGGCGTGTGGAATCATAAACGCAAATACGATCCATGTTAATTGGCTAGGACTGAATCCAATTTCCAACGCATAGTTCGATGTAAAGCCAAACATCGTTGAAAAAATAATACTATGAGCCAATATGGATAATAAGGAAATTTTCAATAACGAAGGTTCTTTAATAACAACTACTAAGTCCTTTACCTTTAGCGGCTCCTTCGCAATTGCATCTTTACGCTCTGTAATAAAAAATGAAAGTATCAAACCGATGAGACTAAACACAACCCCGATCACAAAAGGCGCCTTCCAGCCCCACTCATCAACGATATAACCGCTAAAACTCATTCCTAAAAACTGCGCAAGCACGACGACGAAGGAAATGCTCCCCATCGCCTTATGAACTTCCTTATCATTGTAATAGGTCGGATACAAGACACTAAAAGCCACCCAAGAAGAAGCTGCAATACCCGCTAAAGAACGAGCTAACAGGATCATCCATAAATGATCTGTCATGAGATAAATCATACAGCTAAGGAAACTAGCAAACATCCCAAAAATAATAAATGGCTTCCTAAACTTCATTAGATCAGAAAAAATCCCAATCGGCAGTCGACATAAAAGCTGTACCAGCCCATAACTACTTAACACAATCCCAATGAAGGTATAGCGCCCGCCGATTGATTCCATATAGGGCGATAAAATAGGGACATAAATAAAATGCGGAAACCATAATAAAAAAGAGACCAGGATAAATAAATATTTCGATGACTGTTTTCTTTCCAAGTAATCACATCCATTTCAAACGATATTCCCAATTGAATGCTGTTTCTCGATATTTTAACGTATTCCGACAGAAGTCCTCTTCCTCAAGGAATGTGAAGGGCGTAGCCCAATGAGTAGGGAGGGGATGAATGTCGGTTGGTGTTAGCCAAAATGTTTATTTTCCAGAACACTTGTGCTATACTGAAGTCAAACATGCTCTTTGAAGACTGAAGATATGAGGTTTCGACAGGAAGAACGCTCTGTCGTGTAAAATCTTCAAGCCATCAAAGAACTAGCCAACGCGCTAATCTTTGTAGGGCAAGGTCGTGCCCGAATTTACGCCTGTGGAGACCATGTAAGACTTGTTAGATCATTCTGATAGCAATGGTCATTGAATCAGGAAGCCCCTTCTTCAACGAAGTAAGGAGGGGTCGTTCACTGAGTAGAAGCCGCTTAATCCCGTAGATCAAGCGGCTTGACATCAGCTTTTCTTAGCCTAAAATTCCTTTGATCGCGTCTAAGTCTTGTCCACCTAGCTCCACATCGACGGCTCTAACTGTGTCACGAATTTGTCCAGGATGTTTTCCGCCTGGAATCACGGCATCCACACCATCTCGCGCTAATAACCAAGCAAGGGCTAAATGGCTGATACTCGTTTGTTTAGAAGAAGCAAAGGCCTCTAATTTTTCTACCTTCGCAAGATTTTTCTCAAATTCCCCCTCTGCAAATAGAGGCACAGAATTCCGCCAGTCGTTCGCTGCTAACGTAAAATCTTGAGTATATTTACCGCCCAATAAACCGAAAGCAAGCGGACCAAATGGAATAAAGGAAATTTGATTTTCTACACAATATGGAAGCAACTCTTTTTCAACAGAACGGTTTAGCATACTATACTCTAACTGCAATGCATTAATATCACCATGCGCGTTCGCTTCCTTCACTTGATCGATGGTCATGTTGGAAATTCCAATTGAACGGATTTTTCCTTCTTCCTTCATTTTAGCTAATTCCGTAACGGCATCGCCAATCGGTGTTTTACCATCAGGATTATGAATATAGTACAAATCAATATAATCGGTTTGCAGTCTTTTCAAACTGTCTTCAAGTGATTGACGTAAAAAAGCTGGCTCATTGTTTAACACAACAGAACCATCCGAGAACCACTGATTAGCCCCTTTTGTGGCAAGAATGATTTGATCACGAGGCACTTCGCGTAATACTTCCCCCACTAATTCCTCTGAACGGCCTTTTCCATATATATTTGCCGTATCAATGAAGTTAATACCTTCTTCAATTGCTGCACGAACAAAGTTCTTGCCGTCTTCTTCGTTTAAACCTTCATATAAGTTATGACCGCCTACCGCATTCGTACCTAAGCCCATTTTCGAAATCTTAATATCCGTTTTTTTCAATGTCGTATATTTCATGAAAATAACCTCCTCGTACGCTATAAGACAAAATAGAGAGAGGATGCCCTCAAAACTGCTGACATCCTCATATTGTTACACTTTATTATTCGATTTAAATTCACGTATTTTCGCTTTAACAGTTTCTTTTACAGCTTCCTTACCAGGAGTAAGGATGGTACGAGCATCATAAACGTCCCTATCGTTTTCTAACGTATTACGTACAGCTGCTGCCCATGCCTGCAAGCATTCTGTATTCACGTTTATTTTTGCATGGCCGAGATCAATCGCTTTATGAAGTTGGTATAATGGGATACCTGAACCACCATGCAATACCAATGGAACGTCTGTTAACTCGGAGATTTCTTTCATCTCATCGAAACCTAATTTTGGCTCACCTTGGTATGGACCATGAACAGAGCCAAGAGCCGCCGCTAACGCATCAATGTCAGCTTCCTTAACGATTCGAACACACTCACTTGGATCTGCGTATTGAATTCCACCGATCAAGCCGTCTTCATTACCTCCAACAGTACCTACCTCTGCCTCAACAGAAACACCGTGAAGCTTTGCATAATTCACGACTTCTTTTGTCATCTCAATATTTTCATCAATTGGATGGTGTGAACCGTCAATCATAACAGATGTATATCCAGCATCAATTGCCTCTATACATCTTTCTACGCTACTCCCGTGATCTAAGTGAAGCGCAACAGGCACAGTGATGTTTTTGTCTTCAACAAGGCGGTTAATGACAGTTGAAATTAATTTAAAGCCCCCTAAATAGTCAACAAGACGATCAGATGAAGCCACAATAACAGGTGAGTTTTCTTCTTGCGCCGCTTCTAAAATCGCTTCCGCCCATTGGAAGCTGTTAATATTAAATTGACCAACAGCATACTTTTCCTCTTTCGCTCTGACCAACATTTCTTTCATCGTAACTAACTTCGATGACGTTGTTAACATGACCATATCCCCCCCTTTTTTTAAATTGGTCGTTAACTATGAATAATCTGCTTAAATCTGGCAGGAAAACAAGAGATGTTTCCTGCCAGGAATCATTTTTAAAACTTAATATTGTTTTGCACTTTCTAATTTTTGCATTCTAAATTCATGCGCTTTTTGAATGCTTTCTTTATTAGATACTTCCGCTACACCGACATTCCACCAGCTGTCATAGCCGTCTGTCATTGTTTTTGGCAGTACTTTAATATCAATTAAAGTAGAAACATCTTGTTTCTTCGCATCCTCTAAAGCTTCTTTCAATTGCTCGATGGTATTTACGCGGTATGTCTTCGCACCATAGCCTTCCGCAACTTTTGCATAATCAATATTTAAAATCTTATTGTCATGTGTTCTAAATTCACAGAAGTAGCTGCCACTACCGTGATCCATTTGCAAGTTATTGATACAACCAAAACCAGAGTTATCGAATAGAACAATATTGATTTTTTGGCCATATTGAATCGCTGTAATCAGTTCAGAGTGAAGCATTAAGAAACTACCATCTCCAACAAGAGAGTATACTTCCTTGTCAGGGTTAGCTAATTTAACACCTAATGCACCTGATACTTCATAGCCCATGCAAGAATAGCCGTACTCAACATTGTACGTATTTTGCACCGTTGGATTCCAAATACGTTGAACATCTCCTGGAAGAGAGCCTGCTGCAGTAATGATTGTGCTGTCTGGAGCAATCGTATCATTCACAGCAATTAAGGCTGTTGTTTGCGCCAATTCTGTATTTAATTCGTCAGCATATTCATTTAATATTTCTTGTGTGAAGTGGTTTTTAACTTCAGGATCGAACCCTTCACGTGAGAATTCCACTTTGCTTAAGCGGTCTCTTTCAGCATTCCATTCTGCTTTTAACTCAGAAATCGTTGTGCCGAACTCCGTTTCATAGCCCTCTAATAATGGTGCTAATTGCTCTAATGTTGTTTTCGCATCGGCTACCACTTGGAATGCATCCAGCTTGTAAGCTTGGAAACGACTTACGTTAATATTTAAAAACTTTGTTTGTTCAAAATTAAACGCTGTTTTGGAAGACGTCGCAAAATCTGTATACCTTGTACCAATTCCAATAACTAGGTCCGCTTGACGGGCTGCTTTATTGGCTGCTAATGTACCTGTGATTCCCATACCGCCTAAATTGTTTTTAAATGTACTTTCAACCGTTGCTTTTCCTGCTTGCGTTTCAACTAATGGAATATTATGCTTTTCAGATAGTTGAACTAAAATATCATACGCTTGTGAATATTTCGCTCCGCCTCCAACAAGAATCATTGGTTTTTTGCTGTTGCGAATGATCTCTGCTGCCCCTTTTAGTTCACGCTCTACTGGTGCTTTACGATCTAAATAATGAACTCTCTTTTCAAAGAATTTTTCATCATAATCGTAAGCTTCTCCTTCTACATCCTGTGCAATACAAATTGTTGCAGGACCGGCAATGGCTGGGTTTGTTAATACTTCGAATGCACGAATTAAGCTGGACATTAATTGTTCAGGTCGTGTAATACGATCCCAGTAACGAGATACCGGCTTTAACGCATCATTTGTTGTCACAGCTAAGCTATGCTCCTGTTCTACTTGTTGTAAAACAGGATCAGGCTGTCTTGTTGCAAATGTATCACCTGGCAATAATAATACCGGAATGTTATTCGCTAACGCTGTTCCTGCAGCCGCTGCCAGATTGGCTGAACCAGGTCCAACCGAAGTGGTCACAGCATAGATTTTTTGACGTAGCATTTGCTTGCTGTAAGCAATTGCGGCATGTGCCATCCCTTGCTCATTTTTACCTTGAATAACTTTTAAATGACCTGAATATTGTTCAAGCGCCTGCCCGATTCCTAAGACATTCCCATGACCGAAGACATTGAAGATTCCTTCAACAAATGGGAATTCCTCTCCATCTACATGGATATATTGTTGATTTAAAAATTTAATTAATGCTTGTGCTGTCGTTAATCTAATTTTCCCCATGAAAATTCACCTCTTACTGATTTGTAACGGCTTCTCTTTCTGCAATCAACTGTTCAATTTCTTTTACAGTTGGCATCGCTTCAGAAGAGCTGTGTTTGCTAACAACGATCGCGGCAGAAGCACTGCCATATTTTAGTGCTGTTTCAATATCTTTACCATTTAATAATGCATAAAGGAAAGCAGATGCATAAGAGTCGCCGGCACCAAATGTTTTTAATACCTTCGTTAAGTATGCGTTGCCACGGAATACGTCGCCAGATTTCGCATATGCGTAAGATCCTTCAACACCATGCTTAATGACGATTAATTTTGGAGAATGCTGGAACAATGCGTTTACGGTTTCGTCATTATTTCCGTTTTCGATATTTTCCATCACATCAAATTCATCACGAGTTCCAATGACAACATCTGCATTTTGAGCAACTAGTGTATAATAAATAGAAGTTTCTTCAGGTGAAGCCCAAGTATATCCGCGATAATCTAATTCAAAGAATACTTGAACATCATTTTTCTTCGCTAATTGAACAGCTTTTAATACCGCTTCACGAGATGGGCTTTTTGCTAATGCTGTGCCTGATACAAGAAGAATTTTAGCTTTTTTAATATACTCTTCACTTACTTCAGATGCGTCTAAGTAAAGATCCGCTACTTCATCACGGTACATTAAAATGCTGCATTCTTCAGGGCTTTTGATTTCTGTAAAAGTTAAGCCTGTTTTGTGCCCTTCTTTGTCCACTACCATATGTGATGTATCCACACCAACACCTGTCATGTATTGTTCAATAAAACGGCCGTGTTGGTCATCCGCTAATTTTCCAATGAATCCTGCTTTTAAGCCTAATTTAGAAGTTCCAATTGCAATATTCGCTGGAGATCCACCCACATATTTTTTAAATGTCATCGTTTCTTCCATCGGGCGGTTGTATTCGACTGCATTTAAGTCGATACATGCTCTACCGATCGCAATGATATCAAGTTCTCTGTCTGTATCAAATTCCAGTTTCATGGAAAACACTCCTTATTGTTTAATAATCAAAGAAAATAGTATGTTTTAACTTAAAGAATGGTCGAGCTTCACTTTTGTTATTTACGCTCTAAAATCCATTCATGAGCAGGTTCATTGTGGAATTTCCAAATACGTGTTGGTCCAGCCATGACATTTAAGTAATAAGATTCATATCCGTCTGGAACAGCTACTGGGTGATATCCTGCAGGTACTAACACAACATCTCCATTTTCAACTGTCATCGTTTCATCAATGGAACGATCATCTGTGTACACACGTTGGAATACAAAGCCTTGTCTTGGGTTCATTTCATGGTAATACGATTCTTCTAAGAATGATTCATGTGGTAAGTTATCTTGATCATGTTTATGTGGAGGATAACTAGACCAGTTTCCGCTTTCTGTAAACACTTCAACTACTAGTAAACTATTTGCAGATGGATCAGAATCCGGTAAAATGTTGTGTACGAGACGTTTGTTGCTATATTTACCGCGATTTTCGATGCCGTTATCTTCTGCTTTGATTAATTTGGTAGGTAATTGTTGATACGATTGAGAGTAACAAAGTGCGACACGCGCTTGACTTACTGCCTCTACTACAAATTTCCGCTCATTGGATACATACACACTGTCTGTTGGTATCTTTTCAAACACACTTTCTCTTGTACCAATGTTTTCAAATGTTACTTCTTGATCTGAAACCGTGATTTTACCAGTTAAGGCAACAATGCAGCATTCTACCTTTCCTAGTTCTTCTGTATATGTAGCACCAGGAGTTAAATCAACTACTTTAAATCCAACATATTCCAACGGTGAATTTTCAGAAGTTACGTCGTGAACGAGCGTGACGCCTGATGATATTTCAGTTGTATTTGGTTTACAGAGTAATTTACTCACCGTGTAATCTCCTCCTATTATTAAAAATCAGTTTAGTATGAGAATCGCTATTATCCTACTAAACCCGTAGGATAATAGCAGAAATTTACAATCTTATTCAAAAGTTGGTGCTTTATAGTTAGCTGTAACTACTTTTTTACGAGTATAGAATTCAACTCCATCTTTACCGTTAGCAGGTAATGTACCGTAGAATGAAGATTTCCATCCAGAGAATGGGAAGAATGCCATTGGTGCTGGAACACCTAAGTTAACTCCTAACATACCTGCATCGATATTCTCGCGGAAGTAACGGATAGAAGAAGCATTCGGTGTATAGATGCATGCACCATTTGCAAATTCTGATTTATTAGTTGTTTCAACGGCCTCTTTTAAGTTTTTAACACGAATGATTGATAATACTGGAGCAAAAATTTCATCTTTCCAAATGACCATATCAGTTGTTACTTCATCAAAAATAGTTGGTCCAACAAAGTATCCATCTTCTGGTGCCGTTTCACGACCATCACATACTAATTTAGCGCCTTCTTCAATTCCTTTTTGAATGTAGCCTAAAATACGCTGTTGGTTTTGTTCTCGAATCACAGGACCTAAAAATACACCTTCTTCAAGTCCGTTACCAATTTTCAAGTCCTTTGCCTTAGCAATTAATGATTCTAAAAACTCATCTGCAATTCCTTCTTCAACTGCTACAACCGAACATGCCATACAACGTTCACCCGCAGATCCGAATGCTGAAGCAATTACATTCGTTGTAGCAAGTTCTAGGTCGGCATCATTTAATACGATTGAATGGTTTTTAGCCCCTGTTAATGCTTGAACACGTTTTAAGTTTTCACTTCCACGTTTGTAGACATATTCACCAACTGGTTGTGATCCAACGAAGGAAATGGCTTTTACTGCTGGGTGATCTAAGATCCCATTAACAACGTCATGTGCACCATGTACTACGTTAAACACACCTGCAGGTAAACCAGCTTCCTCTAATAGTTGGGCTAATTTTTCAGCTAATAGAGGTGTTCTTTCAGATGGCTTAAGAACAAATGTATTACCTACTGCAATAGCCATCGGGAACATCCAGCAAGGTACCATCATCGGGAAGTTAAATGGTGTAATTCCTCCAATAACCCCGATTGGATAACGATAATTTGTCACTTCTACATCTTTCGCGATAGTTGATAATGAATCCCCCATCATTAAAGTAGGTGCACCTGCAGCAAATTCAACATTCTCAATACCTCGACCAACTTCACCTAATGCTTCAGGAAGGTTTTTACCATTTTCAATTGTTATAATACGAGCTAACTCACTGCTATTTTTTTGTAATAATTGCTGAAATTTGAATAAAATTCTTGCGCGTTTTTGAACAGGAACTTGTTTCCAATCTTCAAATGCTTTTGCTGCTACTTCTACTGCATAATCAAGATCTTCTTTTGTTGAAATTGGAACTTGAGCAATTACTTCTTTCGTTGCAGGGTTGTACACATCTTCATATTGTGTTGTTTTACTTTCTACCCATTCACCATTTATGTAGTTTTTAATTTTTCTTACGCCTACTAATGTTTCTGCCATCAGATTTCTTCCTCCTTATTGGTATTCCATCATAATGTTTTGATAAAAATCGATTGAAATCGTTTTCGGTATACTATCATTCTGATAACCTATTAGATTCAAACCTTCATTTTGATCGGAACTTGAATTCTTTATCATATTTTGATTAACTTTTGGTTATCTTTGATTACATCTTAATACTAAAAACGCTTTCAGTCAACCACTTTTCAAAAAATATTTATTCAAAAAATGTAAATTGTATAAAATTCGGTGATATCATTGAAAAACTATTGAAAACGATTTCATTTGTATGTAACACAAGTAACCTTACCCCCACATGATTCTCTTACAATCAGTTCATCCTGAAGAACAAACTTTTTCTTACTCAACAGTACACCATTGATTAATTTGATTAGTAGATCCATAGCTTGTTCCCCGATTTCATACTTTGGTTGTTGAATTGTGGTGATGCCTGGTTCAAAAACAGCGGAGATCTCCAGGTTATCAAATCCAACCACTGCGATATCATCAGGTACTTTCATGCCATAATCCTTAATCGCCTTAATGGCACCCATCGCCATTTCATCATTAAACGTAAAAACAGCCGTTGGTAGCTCTTCTAAAGCTAGTAATTTAATCATTTGGTTATAACCGGACTTTAATCCATAATTTCCTTCTTGGATATAAGCAGGGGGTATCGTTAATTCATGAATCATCATGGCCTGTTGAAAGCCACGTAACCGGTCCCGACTTAGAACCACATCCATCGGGCCTGTAATATGGGCAATTCTAATATGACCAAGTTGTATGAGATGTTCGGTCATTTTCCTAGCACTGCTGACATTGTCAATCGATACCGTTGGCACCTCTAACCCGTCCAAATATTCGCAGGCGAGCACCATCGGAAATTGCGCAGAAATTTGCTGCAAGTTGGAAATGTCTAATCGAGCAGTAAGTAGAATAATGCCATCCACTTGTTTCTGAAATAAGAAATCGATAAATTGCCGCTCCTTATCGAGATTATTCCCCGTGTCTCCGAGAAGAACTTTATACCCGTAATATGATGCCGTATATTCAATCCCTCTTAGGACTTGCGAAAAAAAGGGATCTCGAATATCAGGAATGACGACGAGTATGGTTTTCGTTTTCCGTGTTCTGAACTGACTAGCAATCATATGGGGTTGATAATTTAATTCTTTAATCACAACTAAAACTTTTTCACGCGTTTCCTTACTCACGAGATTAGGGTGCCGAATAACTCTGGATACGGTCGCTGGGGACACATTCGCTAATTTAGCAACATCCCTCATTTTCATCTCATTAATCTAACCTCCTTTACTGAAGTCGGCTTTCTATTACATTCCAACTTAATCACAAGTCAGTAAAGCTAGTTTACTCCTAGAAAATAGATTTCTGATATCATAATTTTCCTAGTAAAAATTGAGCTTCACCAAAACCAAAACTCCAGTCAGAGGCCCCATTTGTTACGATGGAAACCATAATATCATTTGGTTCGATCCCGCAGCTTTCTCCTAACTCTTTTACTAGTAATCTGTAGAAGTCTTTCTTTTGTTGATCACTTCGTTGAGTACTCGTTACACTGATGATGACAACATTTTTGCTACGCTCAAACCCTAATCCAGTATCTTCTATTATTAATTCATGTGCAGGATGCTGGGTAACTATTTGATAACGATCTCTCTCAGGAACACCAAACGCTTGAACAACCGCTCGATGTGCAGCATCTAATAAATTTCGTAAAGTCTTTTCATCTCTTCCTTCAATAAGGTCGAATCTGATTAATGGCATTTTAACTCCCCCTATACTTAGTATTGTACTAATCTGCTAATCATAATAATGTCATTTTGATTACATTTTGATTATATCTTGATTAACTATGGATCTATCATAATATTATTCTTAGTTACTGTCAATAGATCAAGTAGTAAGAACATTTCTGCTTGTCAGCAGATTTTGTATGTCCTTATAGAACTGTTCTACCGCTTCTTACGTATACAACCATCCTAGTTCATCATTTATAACATATATAACTAATCTCTTTTATGAACTTGTAAATAAAGGGAGATTAAGGAGTTTTTTATTTTGATTGAATGCATATTCAGTCAAATGTTTAACGAAACAGATGAAAGCGTCAATAAAAAAGTCAGTGCCGCGTTTGAATACAATTTAATTCCAATTATTTGTTGCGGGGAAACATTAGAGCAGCGCGAACACGAACAAACTTATAACATTGTTGATAATCAAATTAAACAAGCGCTAAATAGTCTGTCTGAAGAGCAAGCGAAACAAACCGTTATTGCCTATGAACCTATTTGGGCTATTGGAACAGGAAAGTCTTCTTCTGCAAAAAAGGCCAATCTAGTGTGTGCTCATATTCTCTGTAATTGCTTCACAATTGTCAAAAGAGGCAGCAGCTTCTGTACGTATTCAATATGGTGGAAGCGTCAAACCTGAAAATATAGCGGAATTCATGGCTGAACCCTGATATTGATAGTGCTCTTGTAGAAGGAGCAAACCTCAATCCAGAAGACTTTATTCAACTATTAGAGGCGGGAATTAGTGAGATTACTTATAATTAATGGTATTTATGGCTCTTTTGATTAATTGAATTCCCTATTAAACTTAGGTAACAATATCATATGTTTAGATAAATATAAAAAGGACTGGAATCTCCAGTCCTTTTTAGTTACTCTTCTTTAATAAAAAATACATAGAACAATAAAATCTTTGGGCTTAATTTTTCTATTTCTTTTTTTAAAACGATGCTGATAACTCCCATAGCTAAAGCAATGAGGTTCTAGGATAATAGTACACTTCTTAACAGTATCCTTATCTTCTACATGGAAAGAGTTTCTACTGAAACACTAGTGTACGTTCTCTTAGAACATGAACGGACGTATTGCGTATAGCAAGGCACTTTGTTCTACAAGCCTAAAAAGACACTCTCGATATGCTTATCGTTCCGCATAGGACGTAGTCATGACGATTGTTAATAAGAATATTTCACCACATTGTTTTTTAAAAATGAGATGCTACTTTTGTGGTTGCTTCAGCAACAGTTTTTACCTAGTTGTTGGCTAGAAAGACTTTTCCCATGAAATGGACCATTTGTTGAAAAGTACAAAACTTCTATTAATATCACCCATTATAGTTTTATTTTTGACGCTAAGTTATGACACCTTTCAATACCTTGATAATTCAGTACTTTAAAAACAGTGTCAAAACTCTTAAAAAATGAATATCCATATATTTAAGTCAATCATAGTCATTTACTATTCATCAACACTTACATTTCCAACCCGTTTTTCCTTCAATTCATCTTCCGGCGACTTTTTATTTTTAATGAAAAAGGAAATAATTACGCCTACTAACGAAAGAATCGTGATTACAATAAAAGCAACATTAGCCCCATACATATCCGGATTGGCGATTTCAGGCCGTTGTTGGGCGGTTTCTGCTGAAGTAGTCATCACAGTGACAAGAATAGCAGTACCAACCGAAGCTGCGATCATTTTCATCGTATTGTCCATGGCTGCTCCATGAGCAATCAATCGTTTTGGTAGCTTGTTTAACCCTGCCGTCGCAACTGGCATCATCACCATCGAAAGACCAAACATCCGAATCCCATACATAATTGTGATGAAGGTAAAGGATGTAGAGGGGCCCAGATTTGATAACGCTAACGAAGACACTGTTATAATAGATAGGCCAATTAACGCTAACCACCTTGCACCGACTTTATCGAAAATCCTTCCTGTAATAGGTGACATCAAGCCAGTAATAAGCGCTCCAGGTAATAGAGCCAAACCTGCTTCAAACGCTGTAAATTCCCTCATATTTTGCATAAATAGAGGAATGATTGTTTCCGATCCGATTAACCCCATAAAGGTAATCATTCCAATGATCACGGTTAATGGAAAAACCGAATTCTTAAATACTCTGAACTCAAGCATTGGATGTTCCAAGCGCAATTGCCTTGTAATAAACAACACAAGTGCTAGCGCTCCTACTCCGAGCCAGATGAGCGTACTTAAGGCTAACCAGCCGGAATTGCCAGCGCTAGTAAATCCATAAAGTAATCCTCCAAATCCAGTTGAAGATAAAATAATCGACAGGACATCGACTTTCGGTTTAGTTACCTCTGTCACATTTTTCATCGCAAAAAATGCAATCACGATATCAATAAGGGCAATTGGCAAAATGATAAAAAATAAGAGCCTCCAAGAATAATGAGAGGTTACCCATCCTGATAAGGCTGGACCAATCGCTGGCGCAAAGGACATAACTAGACCAACTAATCCCATTGCTGCACCGCGCTTATTAACAGGAAAAATCATCAAAAATACTGTTTGCATGAGAGGAAGCATAACTCCAGCTCCACTTGATTGGATCACTCTACCGAGTAATAGCATTTCAAAGTTAGGAGCAAAACCCGCGACTAAAGTTCCGAAGGCAAAAATACTCATCGCAGATATAAAGAGCTGCCTCGTTGAAAAGCGCTCCAATAAAAAGGCACTGATAGGAATCATAATCCCATTCACAAGCATAAAAACAGTCGTTAGCCACTGTGCACTGTTCGCCGTAACATTCATTTCCTTCATAATCGGCGGTATGGCTGTAATCATAAGTGTTTGATTCAATATAGCAATAAAAGCTCCTGCAAGTAGAAGTCCTACAATTGTAGACTTCTTATAGCCTGGTGTTTCCATTCTACCTATTCCTCATTTCTTTTCTATATCAGTCTCAGAATATGATCCCAACAAGGTAATATTTTCATACAGTAACCCTTATTACATATAGGATTCTGTCAATATAAATATCGTTGCAACACATCCTTTTACAGAGTACACGATTTTACATTAATAATCTATCTATTGAGCTCGAAGTGTTTTACATTTTAAATTTTTATATTTTACATAAAAAAAGGGACTCACAAATTGTAAGTTCCCTTGATTTTTTATTTAGTTCCTCCCTTTTCGATACTAGTATTCGAGGGCGAACCGACACTCCTCACAAACATGATGTTGATACTACAGACTTTATTAATTATTTTTTAGCTTTGCTTCAAACAAATCTATGATTTCAATAAATCTTTCTGCTTCTCTAAATGTATGATCAGCTAGAAGAGGATGAATATTGCTCTTAATACGGCATGCTTCTATTAACTCTCTAGCTGTTTTCTTAAAGTCCCTTAACGAAACAACGGAAACTTTATTTTGATCTAAAAATTGGTCTAGTAAAGGCCGAGTTTCAGACTGCGGTCGCATTGAGTCTAGGTCGATTGCCTGGAATACAAGCTGGTCAAAGTCATGACTAAACTCTCTAGCCTGTTCTACTAATTTACGTTCCGATGGATCCAAAAGGTGCCCAATAAACTTTGCATGATCTGCCATGATTTTAAGGAAGAAAACATTTTCTCCAATAATAGCTTCGGGAAGGGGTGTTAATTTCCCTTCATTAAGTTCTTTTAATCGATTAGCGAAGTAAGCTGCTTCTCTGCTAATATGATCAACCAACAAAGGGTAATTATTTGATCGAATTTCGCAACGTAGAGTTAATCCTAATACTTTCCTTTTATAACTCCAAATGGATGCAGCTGCTTGATAAACTTGATTATTAAACGATTGGATTTGTTGAGGGTCAGAATTAACTGTAAACTTACTCAATTGTTCCTCTATTCTCTCAAAAACGGTTATAAACTGCTGTGCTTCCTCAATCAATTGTTTCTGATCATGTGTAAAGCCTAAACTTAGGAATAATGCATGCTCTTTCATAATCCTTGACCAAAACTGAATTTCATCTAAGGACCTCGCAACAAATTGGTTTGCCATGAAACCTCCACCTTTGTTAGTTTTATATGTATTATAAAATTGATCAAAACATTAATTTTTAGTAAACCATGCCCATAATTTATATCTATGACAATTTCGTAGTTATTATCACAACTCCTTTACATACGGCTTAAATCAATTCTTTCAACATCTGAAAATATAGATGTTGAAAGAATTCTTATTGACACAGCAAGTGAATCAGAATTTAAATCTAATGTGCCTATAACTCCCATATAGATTAATAAAAGCCGAAGCAAATAACGTTGTTTTATTTTTAGTTCATCCTCTCTTTATGACATTCACCTTTTTGAACTCATCGTACATGATCTTCAACCATTATTCGTAGTAAATCTGGAGTTTTTCAGAAAATAGAAAAAGACTTCGTATAATTAAATACGAAGTCTCTTATGCTTGATACCTGAGGCCGGACTTGAACCGGCACGCCCGCAAAGGCAGTGGATTTTGAGTCCACCGTGTCTGCCATTCCACCACTCAGGCAAAACTATAAAGTTTAGTGTTAGTGAATTTAGTCGTTCTATACTCTTTTAAAGCATATATATCTGTCAATTCCCTCACACTAATAAATAAGTAAAATGGTGCCGAGGACCGGAATCGAACCGGTACGGTAGTCACCTACCGCAGGATTTTAAGTCCTGTGCGTCTGCCAGTTCCGCCACCCCGGCAAGGGTGTAAAATTAATTGGAGGCGGCAACCGGATTTGAACCGGTGATAAAGGTTTTGCAGACCTCTGCCTTACCACTTGGCTATGCCGCCATTCATTAAATTGGAGCGGAAGACGGGATTCGAACCCGCGACCCCCACCTTGGCAAGGTGGTGTTCTACCACTGAACTACTTCCGCGTCTAACTTATATACTCTAGCCTATGCAAGATAGACGGAAATGTGATATAAAATATGGCTGGGCTAGCTGGATTTGAACCAACGCATGTCGCAGTCAAAGTGCGATGCCTTACCGCTTGGCTATAGCCCATTAATTTTTTTGAAAAATAAATGGGGCGACTGATGGGAATCGAACCCACGAATGCCTGAACCACAATCAGGTGCGTTAACCACTTCGCCACAATCGCCATTATTCATTAAATTGGCAGGGGCAGTAGGAATCGAACCCACATCAAAGGTTTTGGAGACCTCTATTCTACCGTTAAACTATGCCCCTATTAAAATGGTGGAGGGGGGCAGATTCGAACTGCCGAACCCGAAGGAGCGGATTTACAGTCCGCCGCGTTTAGCCACTTCGCTACCCCTCCATATATGTGAAACAGTGCCGGCGAGAGGACTTGAACCCCCAACCTACTGATTACAAGTCAGTTGCTCTACCAATTGAGCTACACCGGCGTATTTATTAATATAATTATTTTCCATAATAAAAGGTGGCTCAGGACGGAATCGAACCGCCGACACATGGATTTTCAGTCCATTGCTCTACCAACTGAGCTACTGAGCCATTTAGTTTACGGCTTCCACTAAACTTCGAATCTCTGCGTCAGCTCTTTCGTTCACATCCTCACGTATTGACATACGCTCCGGTGTTCACTCAATCGCTTCCTTGATCTTCTCGTTTATTGAAACCCTTTTCCTTGAGATAAGTAAATAATAGACTTATCGTAATAAGAATGGCGGTCCGGACGGGACTCGAACCCGCGACCTCCTGCGTGACAGGCAGGCATTCTAACCAACTGAACTACCGGACCATTTTTTGGTTGCGGGGACAGGATTTGAACCTGCGACCTTCGGGTTATGAGCCCGACGAGCTACCGAACTGCTCCACCCCGCGATAATAATAATTCATGTAAATTTCATGGTGGAGGATGACGGGATCGAACCGCCGACCCTCTGCTTGTAAGGCAGATGCTCTCCCAGCTGAGCTAATCCTCCGAATATATGGTGACCCGTACGGGATTCGAACCCGTGTTACCGCCGTGAAAGGGCGGTGTCTTAACCGCTTGACCAACGGGCCATTTTAAAAATATAAATAGTGGCGGAGAGCAAGGGATTTGAACCCTTGAGACAGTTTTCACCGCCTACACGATTTCCAATCGTGCTCCTTCGGCCACTCGGACAGCTCTCCAAAATGGCTCCGCAGGTAGGACTCGAACCTACGACCGATCGGTTAACAGCCGATAGCTCTACCACTGAGCTACTGCGGAACAATATAACAGCCTGGCGACGTCCTACTCTCACAGGGGGAAACCCCCAACTACCATCGGCGCTGAAGAGCTTAACTTCCGTGTTCGGCATGGGAACGGGTGTGACCTCTTCGCCATCGCCACCAGACATTTGCGACATAGATTATTATACTATATCACGAAAATATTTCAAGCTTTTTTTATAAAAGCTTTTATATTCCTTCAAAACTAGATAACGATTCACAATTCAATTCACTGAAGTTTACGCTTTTTACTCTGTCCAGCTACAGAAGCCAAATCTTACGGTAATTTGACACTCTCCTGCGAAGTCAAAGAACGACTTCTTCTCGAGTGCTCCAATTCCCTACAGATAAAAGCTAAGCTTCTTCCGCTTTTCTATTAGGTTAAGTCCTCGATCGATTAGTATCAGTCAGCTCCACACGTCACCGCGCTTCCACCTCTGACCTATCAACCTGATCATCTTTCAGGGATCTTACTAGCTTACGCTATGGGAAATCTCATCTCGAGG
>NZ_JAIQUM010000003.1 GCF_020075705.1 Metabacillus rhizolycopersici
TTGCCCGCTGAGGCTCCAAATTTCAGAAAACGGTCACGAAACTCCGTTAAAGTTGCCCGCTGAGGCTCCAAATTTCAGAAAACGGTCACGAAACTCCGTTAAAGTTGCCCGCTGAGGCTCCAAATTTTAGAAAACGGTCACGTAAACCCATTAAAGTTGCCCGCTGAGGCTCC
Organism: Metabacillus rhizolycopersici; assembly: GCF_020075705.1. The sequence continues at coordinate 174 of NZ_JAIQUM010000003.1, forward strand.
AAATTTCAGAAAATGGTCACGTAACGCCACTAAAGTTGCCCGCTTAGTCCCATATTTCAGAAATTGGTCACATAAACCCATTAAAGTTGCCCGCTTTTGCTCTTTTTCCTTGATTCGAGCTTCTATCCCATCAAAAAACAACAATCATTTAGAAAACAGCCTTTCAGAACAACAATAGCATCATAAAAAAACGGACCTCTAGAATTGCTTCTAAGGTCCGTTTCTTACTTAAAGGTACATTAAATATTCTTCATTTTTCTGATAACTGAAAATCGATCTAGCTTCGACAAATTTGCGGTGGCTCCTGTGACAGAGCTTAAGCTATTCATATTAAATAGGTGCGTTAACTTCTAAATCTTCAATCTGCTTCTCTAAATACTGAACATCCTTGCGTGCATTAAAGCGATCTGCTTTTTCCACTGTGACAGTAATATTGTAATCTGGAATACCAGCGAATTTTTCATATCTACCTCTTGGTAAGAGGAAATTACCTTCTGGGAAGTGAACTTCTAGGTTTCCACTTGCAATATTTACAAATTTTGCTCTACCTTGGAAGACACCAAAACCATTATAGACGACAATCCCTTCGCCTTCCGCTATACTTAACCGTCTCGCATCCTCTGCATTCATAAGGACATCGTATCGACCTGCACCATTGAATGGATCTGTCTCTTTATAAACCATGGAATTAAACTGCTTTCCGCGACGCGAGGTGACAACAAATTGCCCTTCCTTCTTACCTAAATCCGGAATATCAACAACGATTAATTGTCCCTTTCCATCAGGTGTTGGGCAGATTCCATCTTCACATAACCAAGCCCCACCCCATTGGAAGACATCTCCCTGATTTTTCAAATGCTGAATTCCATCATAATCTCTGTTTGCGATGGCAATTTCATCACGAATTTCTTGACCTGTTTTGAACTCAACTAAATGAGCCGTTTCAGGCTTGACTCGTTTCGCAAGATCGATGTAAATTTTCCATTCTGAACGTGCTTCTTTGATTTCATTTTTATTTCCCATAATTTCAGGAGAGAAATAAACCATACGCTCTGTTGAAGTTGACGTTCCACCGCCCTCTTGCTCGTAACGTGTTTTTGCTGGAAGGACGATGACCGCTTCTTTTGCATCAACGAGAGTAGAAGTATTCAGAATGATATCTTGATGAACACGGATATCTAATTCAGATAACGCTTTCTCAACGAAATCAGGATCAGGCATTGTTTCCAGGAAGTTCCCGCCTGATAAATAATAAAGCTTTATTTTACGCTCATGGTCCTCGGGAAGAACGATATTCTCCAGTGTAACTCCAACAATATCACCTTGCCATTTTGGAATGTCAAAACCCCAAATTTCTTCCACGCGTTTAAGGTTTTCTGCATCGAAGCCACCTCCCGGTAAAACAAATGGATCTGCCCCCATTTCACCTGAGCCTTGAACAGATGAGTGACCACGGAATGGCATTAATCCACTATTTTTACGACCTAGGTACCCACGTAAAAGCGCAAGATTCGCCACCTGTGAAATATTATCTGTTGCAAATGAGTGCATCGTTAAACCTAACGCCCATGCAAAAACAGCATTTTTACTTCTCGCGAGAAGCTCTGCTAATTCAATGATTCGTTCTTTCGTTACGCCTGATGATTCGATAATTTCATCCCAGGATAGCTCTTGAACGCTCGCCTTAAGCTCTTCATAGCCATTCACATGCTCCTCGACAAATTCATGGTTAATCGCCGATCCCCTTTGTTTTTCCTCCATGTCAAACCAATGCTTCATAATTCCGTGCATAAAAGCGATATCGCCGCCAATGTTAACTTGGTAAAAGTCATCTGCAATTTTTGTGCCAAACAGAGCCGATTCCATATTTGATGGAATCCAATATTTGTCCATTGCAGGCTCACTATATGGATTGACGACAATAATCTTTGTTCCCCTTTTCTTTGCTTCCAGCATATATTTCGTTGATACAGGTGAACTGTTTGAAGCAACACTTCCCCAGAACATAAGGACATCTGTGCCAAACCAATCCTGATAATTTGCTGTTGATGCGCCGACCCCAATTGATCGTTTTAAAGCGGTTTTACTTGGTGAGTGACAAATTCGTGATGCATTATCAATATGATTTGCTCCTAAGAAGCGAGCAACCTTCGCTGCCACATAATACGACTCGTTTGTGATCCCTCTCGAGGTTAAATAAAATGCATATTGTTTAGGGTCTAATTTCTTCATTTTATTTGCAATAACATCCATTGCTTCATCCCACGAAATACGCGAGAATTTTCTTTCTCCCTTACGTCGAATAAGCGGGTAAGGAATTCGCCCTAATTTTCGTAATTCCGTGCTGCTATATTTTCGCAATTCATCGATGTCAGCATGAACAATTTCTTCTTTAAGAGCTGGCATTGTGTTTAAACGAAGAACATTCAATCTAGTTGTACAAATATGTGGTCCTTTCAATGTCTGATCAAAAAGTCCGGAAACACCTAACGCACAGCCATCACATACACCCTGTGTTAATATTCGTGTCGCATAGCCGAAATTATCTTTGTTATCCAGCGCAATTTTCATTGTGTCACGAAAATGCTGAGGCTTTACTTTACCTAATCCAAACGGAATTGGACTAACCCAATGCTTTGGCTGAAGTGCCTTGGTTGCTTTAATCGGTCCTTGGTGTTTCGTTTCCCCCATTTGAATCCACTCCTAATCTATAAAGTGAGACTTCTATCAGTGGGGTTTTCTTCATCCCCACTGATGGTTAGCGAGACTTATCGGATCTTTACGGGCAGTTATCTCCCGCTTACCTTCTTTATTTCTCCCTAATCTTGAAGTCTGAGTTTTACTGCCCGTTAAGGTGGGATAAAAAATAAAAAAACCACCATACCCCAACATAAAAATGTGAGGGTAAATGGTGGTTAGTCTTTTGCAGGATCGCTACTAAGTGCCATACCTTATTATTTAAGAAAATTTCTCTTCAATATCTTGATCAAATACGAATATCGACATGCCAAAATCTCTATCAATGTCTATATCTACAAATAAATCGACAAATTTACAGCCCAAGAATTCTTCCATCTCAATCGGTGGAATCTTTCTATACATTTCCTTAACCATTTCCGTTCTTGCTGATCTCAGCATATGCTTTCCTTCGTCTGCACTAGCAATAAACTTTTCAACCGGAGATAAATTCCCTTCCATTTCACAGATCGCCCAATTTTTACAAAAGGTGGTTGTGATCTTACTAGGTCCTTTCCCCATATTTTTCTTCCTAAATGAACGAACAATATTACTAAACTCTGCTTCATACTTATTCATGATATACTCCTACCTACATGAAGTTGTAACATGAATATTTTACCACATACAGAAGAATTTTTGAAGGTAATCAACCTGAATGCGCTATACCCCAGCATAGTTAATCGCTTACATTTTTTTATAACAATTTGAAACGAAAACAGGATCGCTATCACGAAACAAAATGTTACAAAATCTTGAATATATTAAAATAATTCTAACATATTCTCTCGTTTCCTACAACTCTCTCTATTCTCAAAGCGATTAGCTATCCATGATACAATACATCATACTTGTTTCAGAAACAACGAAACCTTCAGCTTGCAGCTTCTCTTTTTCCTCCAGCAAAATTGCCTTTGCTTGACGGAATTCACTGAGAATTGGCAATCATAGGGAACATAATTTTTAAGTTTCCAAACGACTTGCGCGCAGCTGTGTCCGGAAGATGTCTAACTTTGTCCTAAATGATCTACTGCGCAGACGTTAAATGTTGCATAGTTCACCAGAATTTTAATATGTAGTTGATGATACTTTTTTAAAGGTACTCGGAAATAGTTGCTATAAACAAAAAAATTCTTATGAATTTTTTGCTTTTTCACACAAGGCTGTTTTAGTAAACTTTGTTGTTTTTAAACTTACTTGATTTCTAATTCAACTTTTCGAAATGATGTATCGTCCATAATCATGATTTATTGTCTGAACTTGAGATTTATTGTCTGAACTTGAGATTTTTTGTCCAAGCTCAAGGTTTTATTGTCTGGTTTTGAATTCTATTGTCCGAAATAACCGAGGTATCGACCAACCTTCAATTTTCGACATATTTTTAGTCCCGCTCTGTAACTGCTGTTAATCTTTTTATGTTTAAAAACAACAATCATTTAGAAAAGAGCCTTACACAAAAATGCCCCAAAAGCTAGGCTTCTGGAACATTCTTTTATTATTACTTATAAACTTTTACTTTTACTGTCTTTACGCCCCAATTAATCGCTGTCTGTTTTGATGGAACAAAGACGTCAATTTTATTACCTTTAATAGCGCCACCTTTATCACCAGCAATAGCGTCACCGTAACCTTCTACGTTAACCTTTGAGCCAAGTGGTATAACTTTTGGATCTACCGCAATGACTTTAGCGGAAGGATTTTTCTTTAAATTTATCCCTGTTGCCGTAATACCGCTACAACCTGTACAACTCGCTGTGTAGGCTGAAGCCTTTACTGTGATCGTTTTATAAGATGCGCTCTGTTTAGTTGAAGCTGGTTTAGTTGAAGCTGGTTTAGCTGTACTTGTTGTACTCTTTACCTTTAACACTTGATTTATTTTAATGATATCACTTTTCAAATTATTCCAATTTTTAAGTTGACTAACTGTTATATTATGTATATTAGCAATTCTCCACAATGAATCGCCCTTTTTTACTTGGTATGTATTATTACTAGCTGCCGATGAAACTTGGGAAAAACCGAACACTATAAATGCTACTGTCATAAGTGTAACAAGAATTTTTTTCATAATAAAAAGTCTCCCTTATTTTATATCGTAAGCATAGAATAACAAATTAATATAACAGGAATGTTTCGATAGTTTAGTATTTATGTTACAAAATGATGTCAGGAGGACAAAGAGCGGTTCCTGCGTTTGCAAACACTAAAGCTAGCATTCTCTTCTTTAGTAGAAAGTAGAAACACAATAGAACTATCCCCATATTTCCATATACGCCTTTTTGAATCCCCAGTCTTACCTTAATCTTCTTTAGATTTTACTGGATTGTTTGGCCAATGACCCTATTCGTGCTACCACTTACATTGATTAGCTACAGTATTCTTTATCCACCTTAACGGGCAGTAAAACTCTTAACGAAAGATTCGAGAGAGGCAAAGAAGATAAGTGGGAGATAACTGCCCGTAAAGATCCGACGAACGATTGACGTCCAAGTCAGGTGAAGCCACAGGATGTGGCGTTCCTGAGCGTGATAAGTCTCGCTAACCATTGAATAGGAGGCTAACCAGATAATGATTAGCCTCCTACTCGATTAATATCTTCCGTGGAACATCTTGTGAAACGGGATTTTTCGGGGCGTCCCTGTGATGGAAACCAAAGTTAATACAAATTGGTCTAAATTATCTTTTATCAGGCATACATTGTAAACAGATGTACATCTATGTCACTAACGGTAAGCGCTATATGGTTATGAACGATTCGGGTCCTAGGTATCTAGCTAAAAACAAAAAAACGAGAAAATTTTATTATGATCATGTTTTTGCTACATGAGGTCATAACTAAGGAGAGTTATACAACATGACAATTAAAGCATTTAAGACGACCGCACTAGATGCATTAAGAAATCGCTGGGGTCAAGGAATTTTACTTACAATAATAGCTTATGGGATTTATATATTCGTGCCATATTTGGTTGAAGCAATATTTAGCGGCGGGTTTCATACGTGGTCGGAAATGGAATCACCAGGGCATGCACAAAGCCTTTCATGGATATTCACGTTGGCTTTAAGTCCATTACTTTTTGGTTACTATGCAACCTTTCTTAGTCTAACTAGAGGCGAAACAATAGGAACAAAAGACTTATTTCAAGCTTTCGATTCAAAGATGTATTTCAAAGCGTTAGGTATATACATTTTAACATCAATCTATATATTCTTATGGAGTTTATTGTTAATCATCCCTGGGATTATAAAGTCTTTTTCCTATTCACAAGTTTATTTTATTTTGAAAGATAATCCTACGATGTCAGTCAATGGAGCAATCACAGAGAGCAGAAGGTTAATGGACGGTTTCAAATGGAAATACTTTTTATTATTACTAAGCTTTATCGGGTGGGCATTACTTAGTGCCATTACATTTGGAATAGCAAGTCTATGGACTACACCATACTTTACGGCTTCATTAGCAGCATTCTACGATCAATTGGTAAAACATCAGAATGATAACGGCACTGGTGATAACGACTAAATAGTTTACAGTAACGGCAACTAAACATGCGAAGAAGAATTAAAAAAGATGATTGTTCTCCTTTTCATGTATATAATTTCGGGTGGTCACTTTGACGCAGCCCAACCAGCGAAGGGTCAGGCAAAACCTCGTTTTGTTCCCTACTTCATAAAACCTACGATTTGTTATGATTTTGAAGGAGCTGGTCGCTGTGACAAGAACTAATCCTTTTCATCTTAGGCTATCAAATGATTATGTCCCCAGTCTCTGTTTATGGGTACTTTCAGCAATTCTTTCATGTGACACAAATACGGAAATAAATGGATAATAAACACCTTTGAAAGCAATACCCTTTTACTATATAATTGACAGTAATTGGTGATTTGTGGTGATTACAAGATGAACAATCTATCTAAAGGGGAAAAAATAAGTCGAGCGTTAAAGGGCAGGAAGCTTTCAGAGGAACATAAGCGAAAAATAGCTGTAGCTAAATTAGGCAAGTCGAGAACGATCAAAACAAAAGCAAAAATCAAACAAACAAGACTTGGTACAAGTTTAGGCACCATGAAAGAAAAGCCTCCACTCGTCCCAAAAACGACGATGAGCCGATCAGATTTAACCGCAGACGACGTCAAGGAAATTAGACATCGGTATACAAATGAGACAGGCACATCGATACGAAAACTCGCAGAAGAATATCACGTGAGCAGACACACGATTCATAGTATTGTGAAGTATAAAACGTGGAAACCGAAAATATAACATTTACATCTCGTTTGCTTTGACCAACCTTAAGCAAAAAGGCTCTCAATCCATTTAGGAAGAGAGCCTTTTCTTACCTTATGTAAATCACTTTTCATCATTCGGCAACATGCTTATTAGCTATTTTTTAGGACTTACATCAGTTTTTACAAGCGCGTTATTATTTCGATTGATTAATCGCCTCATCAAAACGGTTAACTTCTGCTTCTCTATTTTCTACACTGCTTCTTTCTACTTCTAACACAGGTTCTTCTAAACGATAAGCCTTTGCCATGGCAATTCCCGCTGATGCGCCAATCCCTTTTAGACTTTGAACTATCATTCGCCTAACCCCTGTTTTGTGATTGTTTCAGTCACGGCAGCAATTGCCTCGTTTTCATCCGAACCAGATGCAATAACTTTAATTTCAGCACCTTTTGCAATTCCTAATGACATAACACCCATAATTGATTTTAAGTTTACGCTTTTTCCGTTATGCTCTAAATTAATCTCACTGCTAAAATTAGATACTGCTTGAACTAAAAGTGTTGCTGGACGTGCGTGAATTCCTGATTCTTCGATTATTGTAAATGTTTTTTCTGCCATTGTTTTTTTCACTCCCATTTCTATTCAGCTACAATTAAAATCTCAGTGAGCGATACTTGATTATGAGTTTATCTTTAGTCAAGAAAACCCTCCTTTTGTAAAGAAGGGTTTAATTTTCCCGACCTATTTATTCACTAAATTTCCCGCTTCTTTTGCAATATTTTCTGCTGTCAGTCCATAGAACTCTTGGAGATATGGTGTTACACCAACTTGACCAAACTGCTCTCTTACACCTACTCTTCGAACGGGAGCTGGATAATTTTCTGCTAAACATTCAGAAACTGCGCTACCTAATCCACTAATGACATTATGATTTTCTGCCGTCACTACTTTTCCTGTTTTTCTAACTGAACGCAATAATGTTTCGCTATCAAGTGGTTTAATATAGAACATATCGATGACTTCGGCTTCAATACCCTCTTTAGCTAATAAATCGGCTGCTTTCAAGGCTTCAGCTACCATCATCCCACTTGCTACAAGCGTGACATCAGTTCCTTCTCTTAACACTTGAGCCTTTTCAAAATTTGTCTGTTCATCATAGAGTTTTACAGGGCTTTTACGGATCGTTCTAATATAATGAACGCCACCCTCTTTATATCCTTTTTCAAGTAAATAAGCTAATTGAGTTGGATCACTTGCTTCGTATACATGCGCTTTAGGCACTAATCGCATTAAGCCCATATCTTCGAAGGTCATGTGAGTTCCACCATTATGTTCTGCTGTCACACCAGCATCAGAACCGACTAATACGGCTGATAATTGTGCATAGGCTAATGACACGAATAACTGATCAAAGGCTCTTCTTGTTAGAAATTGTCCAAAAGAATGAATAAATGGTTTTCTTCCAGTAACATTCAGTCCTGCTGCCAAACTCATCATATTGGCTTCCATGATGCCAATATTGACATATTGATTTGGGAGTTTATCTTTGAGACTTCCAGTTGACATGGCACTACTCAAATCAGCTTCCATGACGATTACATCAGGATCTTGTTTTGCTAGATGATAAATCGTTTCTGCATAAGCCTGTCGCATTTCTTTTTCGGCTTTTTCAAGAATGAATGTCATACTGTAAGCACTCCTTCCAACTCTTTTTCTAACTCTTCAATCGCTTGATTAATGGCTTTCCAATCTTCCTCATTCGGTCTCATATGGTGATTATCTGCCTTTTCTTCGATATATTTCACACCTTGACCTTTAATTGTATCTAGTACAATAGCTTGAGGTTTTCCGTTATTTTCTTTGGCATTTTCAATCGCTTTATCAATCGCGTCGACAGAACTTCCATCTACTTTTACTGTATCAAATCCAAAGGCTGTTAATTTTTCAACAAAATCTAGTGGATCAATGATTTCCTTTGTTGGGCCATCTAATTGTTTTTTATTATCATCGATCAACACAATTAGATTTTCTAATTTGTGGTGGGAGGCAAATTGAAATGCTTCCCAACACTGACCTTCATTTAATTCTCCATCACCAACAATGCAATACGTATAGTTGTTACGCCCTGCTAGTTTATTCCCGTACGCAATTCCTGTCGCAGCAGAAATACCTTGTCCTAATGAACCACACGTCATTTCCACACCTGGTGTTAAATTTCGATCAGGATGTGATGGTAAGGTTGTTCCATTTTGATTTAGTGTATATAAAACGTCCTCACTATAAAACCCTTTTAAAAAGAGCGTTGCATATAATGCAGGTCCACCATGTCCTTTAGACAAAACAAAGTAACCTCTATTCGGATCATTAGCCCATTGAGCATCAATATTTAAATGCTTTCCGTAAATAACAGCTAGAGCTTCGACAATCGATAAGCTTCCGCCAAAATGTCCAAAACCCAATTCTCTTAACTCTTTTAGTGTGTAATATCTAATTTGTTTGGCTGCTGTTGCTAGTTTCGTAGATAACATTTGTTATTCTCCTTTTATTTAGATTCTGTTCCCGTTTTTTTGTTCTCGAAAAGTCCAGTTTCCGCCTGTTTATTTCCGAAAAATTTAGCCACGTACATCAGAACTAAAATAACAACTAAGCTTACCGAGATTGCAATTGGACCAGCGTAATGAGCTAATGCTCCAAAGAATATACCAGCAACACCGAAGTCTGCATCAGAGAATGTCGCATTTGCGAATCCTAAATCTCCTAAGACCGGCATTAAGAATACTGGTAAAAACGAAATGATGATACCGTTTACAAACGAACCTGCTACCGCTCCCCTAATACCACCTGTCGCATTCCCGAATACACCTGCTGCTGCCCCAGTGAAAAAGTGCGGCACAACCCCTGGTAAAATGATCGTACTTCCAGTCATTGCGAGTAGGAACATACTAACGATTCCTCCAAGGAAACTAGAGAAGAAACCGATTAGAACTGCATTTGGTGCATACGTGTAAATGATTGGGACATCAAGAGCTGGTTTCGCATTAGGAACTAGTTTTGTCGAAATACCTTTGAATGCAGGTACGATTTCAGCTAATACTAATCGAACTCCTGATAAAATAATGAAGACACCTGCTGCAAAACTACCAGCTTGAATAAGCGAGAATACTAGAAAGTTCGTTCCACCACTTAATTCACTTTCAATAAAAGTTGGTCCTGCAAATATAGCGACGATGAGATACATCACAACCATTGTTAACGCGATACTAACTGTACTATCACGTAAAAATCCTAGACCTTTTGGAAAGTTAATTTCTTCTGTTGATGTCGACTTCTTCCCTTTAACAGCCTTTCCGACTAATCCACTAATTGCATAACCTACAGCACTGAAATGCCCTAATGCAACATTATCATGACCAGTAAGTTTTCGCATAAATGGTTGAAGAATAGCTGGTGATAACGTCATAATAATCCCTAATGCAACTGAACCCGCAATAATGAGTGGTACAGTTGAAAATCCTGCCACAGCCATGATTACAGCTAACATACACGCAAGATATAACGTATGGTGACCTGTCAAAAAGATATACTTGAACTTTGTGAATCTCGCAATCAAAATATTGACGATCATTCCAAAGAACATGATTAATGCTGTACTAGAACCATATTCCTCCAAAGCAAGTGCAACAATTGCTTCATTATTAGGAACAACGCCTGATACATGAAACGCTTCTTGGAACATCTCTCCAAATGGAGTTAATGAACTAGATAAAATTCCCGCCCCTGCTGTGATAACTAGGAAACCAACAAAGGTCTTTGTTGTCCCTTTCAAGGTATCAGATAGGTTTTTCCTTTGTGCGATAAGACCGATTAATGCAATTAAAGCAACTAAGATAGCCGGTTGGCTTAGAATGTCTATTAATGTTTTCATCGTCACTGACCCCTTTATGTATGTTTAGAGTAGACCTTTTTCTTTCATTAGATCTGATACCTTTGTTCTTAATTCATCCATATCAATGATATTGTCTAAAACGATCACTTCTCCTAGATGCTGTCCACCTTCTGCAATATCCTTTGCCAAGAAGAACACATCTGCATCACCAGGTGTTGCAGAGCTTAAATCAGAATGCGATACTTCGATTCCAGTTACCCCTAGCTCACTTAACACTTGATTAATATTCATTTCCACCATAAAACTAGTTCCTAATCCTGATCCACATACTGTTAAAATTTTCATTATTATTACTCTCCCTCTTTAATAATTTCAATGATTTGTTCAGCTGTTTCTGCAGCTTTTAGTAATTGAAGCTTTGTTTTATCTGATAAAAGTTTTGTTAAATGGGATAGTGCCTTCAAATGGGCTTGATTATCAATGGCAGCTATCGTAATAAATATATCGATTTGATGCTCCTCTTTATCTAATAGTAAGACAGGAGTTCTCGTTCTTAAGAAGGACATCCCAATTTCTTTTACACCTGCTTCAGGTCTTGCATGCGGAATGGCTATTCCTTTTCCGATATGAATATAGGTTCCTACTTCTTCGACATTTTTAATCATGGCATCAACATATCGACCTTCTATTCTTTTTGAATCTACCAATGGTTGTGATCCCTTAATAATAGCATCACGCCATTTCAAGCTTTGATCTGTAAAATTAATCATCTCTTTTGTTAGTAATTCAGATAACAACGGTGAATACCTCCCCTTTTCTGATTGCTGCGAATATAGTACATTAACAAGCTCGGAAAATAGTCTTTCATCATCTTTTACATCAGCATATTTTTTTATAATAGCCATAAGCTTATCAACAGACACATTTTTATTAGTTGATCGCGGAAAGTCCCTTGCAACAGCTTGAAGTAAGTAGTTTTTCTCGACCTGTGATAATAGTGGTTTCAAAATATATAATGGCTTATCAGCTACTAAATCAACAGTTGAGAAGACCAAATCATAACTAGAAGCTGGTATACTTGTCATTTCCTCAGCAGCGCGTACCCTTGATAAATGAATATCAGGAAACATTTCGTTAAGCTGTGCTTTCAGCATTAACGACGAGCTTATCCCGTTCGAACAAACAATCAATGCACGCAATTGCTCGTCATTCGGTTTTCGTTCTTCTTTCAGATAGCCTCCAAAATGGAGTGTGAAGAACCCAATCTCCTCTTCACTAATCTTTTTCCCTGTCCACATCGACAATGGAGCTAATGCTTTTTTTACAAATTGGAATAATTCTGGATATTCATCTTTAATTCTATCTTTTAATGGATTGACAATCGGTAGTTCAAAAGAAATTCGAAAAAAGGCTGGCACCATATGATTGTATAAACTATGTTTCAACGATTGTTTGTTATCAATTGGTAATAATGTGACCTTTTCGAATTCATCAATGATCCGCTCAGCTAGATCTACTAACGATGGATTTTCTTCATAAGGTATTTCCTGAAACGCAATGAGTAACTGGAGCGTTACGTAATAGCTTTCTTGCTCACCTCCATTAGGAAATAATTGATTCGTTAGCTTCTTTCCTAGTTCATATAAACTTTGTCGTTCGATTAGTTGTTTTTCATATTCTTTAAAGAACATATTGTCACTTTTATTTCTTACTCGGACAAATGTAAGTCGAGTAATCATTTCAGCTTTCCTACTCTTTACGAAAGAAATGGGGCTTGTGACTAACCATTCATCAATAAGCCGTTGCGTTAAAACAAGCGAATCCTCATACCCCCATGTCTTAAGCGCAATAATCAGGATTTCCTTTCCGAGTGGTTGTGTCAACAACATGTCGATACAATAGGATGCTAGTCTTCTCTTATCGAGTTCGCTTCCTTTCAGATGATAGCCATCCACTCTCGTATACACGAGTTCGATTTCCCACTCCTGACAAAGTTCCTTTACTCGTTTCACATCAGCTAATGCCGTGTTTTTACTTACTGCAAGCAGCAGTTGATAATGGTAATTTGAAATCGCCTCTTTGCGAATAAAAGTGTACAGGTAAAGCAAAAACATTCGATCTTCTTCAGAAATGATAAATTGATTTGGAGTGATATCCAAGAGCACCCCTGATCTCATCGCACTTTTTAATTTTCTATCTATTATGAAGCAATTATCCACAATGGTTACTTGTGGCATGTTTATCTCATCTAAAGCATGATTAACCTTGTCTAAATCATGGTTCACTTGTCGTTCAGTTAAGTTGAATTTCCTTATAACTTCAGCCTTCGATAGTTGCTCATAATTCATCATTTCTTTAAAAAGTACATATGATCTTTGATCCAGCAAAGGAAACCCTCCATTTCATATCTTGATTATAAAACGCTTTCATTGTGTGTTCAATTTGATTTGGACCCAATCTACGTCATGATATTTTGCTTTCATTGTGCTCATGTGCGAAAAGGTATCATTGGAGAATATCGAGGATAATCGTTTGGGATATTAGTGGGCATGAAGAAAGATGACTCCAATATCAAAGTCATCTCTTAATGGCCTAACTTCTATATTTCAATTGGCAAGCTAATCGTGTTTTAACTCTAGCGAATCACTTTCAATTAGACTGTTGTGAGCAAGTGCAAGCGCCCCTGCCAATCCAGCATTATCCCCAAGACCTGGTGGAACAATATAAGAATTGATGCCCTCCAAAATGTCTTTTGATTGAATATATCCGTTCAACAGCTTGATCACTTCTTTACGAATCAAGGGAAAAAGCTGTTCTTGCTTCATAACTCCTCCACCAAGAATAACCTTTTTAGGAGAGAGGATCAAAATATAGTTAACTATCGCCTGAGCTAAATAATAAGATTCTAGTTCCCATACTCGTTTATCGTTAGAAAGTTCTACTCCTTTATTTCCCCATCTTTTCTCAATTGCTGGTCCTGCTGCCGTTCCTTCTAAACAATCGAGATGGTAAGGGCAGCTTCCTCCAAAGTAGTCTTCAGGATGTTTTCTTATCAATATATGCCCCATCTCAGGATGAAGAAGCCCATGAAGTAGTTTTCCTTCTACTACTGCGCCGACTCCAATACCAGTACCAACTGTAATATATAGGCAGCTATCAAGGCCCTTGGCAGCTCCCCATTTGCTTTCACCGAGGGCTGCACCGTTAACATCTGTATCAAAGCCGATAGGAACCGAAAAATGCTTTTTCACTTCACCAACGAGGTTAAAATTTTCCCAATAAGGTTTTGGCGTACTTGTAATGTATCCATAGGTATCACTGGTCTTAGTAAGATCGATCGGACCAAATGAGCCGATTCCGATTGCCTCAATCTTCTTTTGGTTAAAGAAAGACACAACCTGTTTCATTGTTTCTTCGGGTTTAGTGGTTGGAAAGCTTACTCGTTCATAGATCTCTCCATTTTCTCCACCTATACCACAGACAAATTTGGTACCACCTGCTTCAATTGCTCCTAATAGCATAGTGCTTCCCCCCTTAACTAATATACTATCTTGCAAGAAAATGAGTTTATTATAAAAAAAGTTAGGAACCAACATCTATGAGACATTGATTTGAAACAAGCATAATAAGGAATTATCAAAAATCCTCTAAACTAGTTTTGTAAGCAACACAATCATTATAGGTGTGAAACAATCAATTGGATATTGCCCTCCAACACAAAGTCTCCCATACGGTTTGGCAATATAAAATGATGCCCTTTATTAATTAAATAACTTCCTCCGTTTACGGTTAACTTACCGTCTCCTTCAATCACACTAACTAGCATAAACGATTTATCCTGTTTCATTTCCAAACAAGAATGAACGTCCCATTTATATACGGTAAAATACTGTTCTTCTATATATGCTGTAATCGTAGAAGTCCCCATTTTACTTATTTTAGGTTCCACTTTACTTATTGTATGAGGAGTGGTCGTTACTTCAATCGCTTTCTCTAAATGAAGTTCACGCAAATTGCCATCTTGATCACGGCGGTCATAATCATAAACACGATATGTCGTATCAGAGCTTTGCTGGGTTTCTAAAACTAAGATTCCTTTACATAAAGCATGAATAGAACCACTTGGGACATAGAAAAAGTCACCCGGCTTTATTTTTACTCGTTGTAATAAATCGTTCCACTTATTATTTTCAATCATGCTCACAAACTCTGCTTTTGAACGAGCATTGTGACCAAAAATAATTTCGGCATCGTCATCACAATCAATAATATACCAGCATTCTGTCTTTCCTAGCTCACCGTTTTCATACTCATTTGCGTATCGATCGTCTGGGTGAACCTGTACAGATAAATCGTCATTTGCATCTAACACTTTCGTTAATAGAGGAAAACGATCACGTTTATCATTCCCAAAAAATTCATGATGATTAGCCCAAAGTTCACTTAATGTAATTCCTTTATATTCCCCGTTAGTTACCGTACTTTGTCCGTTTGGATGTGCCGAAATCGCCCAGCATTCTCCCGTATTACTCGATGGGATATCATAGTTATATGTATCCCTTAATCTTGTTCCACCCCAGATCCGTTCTTGGAAGACAGGAGTTAAAAAGATTGGTTGAATCATATCATCATATCCTTTCTACTATCGTAATAAGTTCCATTACAATTCTTCCAACATCGTTCAATTTAGAGTTTATTCATTTCGTCAATAAATATTTCTGCAAACAAGAAAAACCAAAAGAAGCGCGAGTACCACCCCCGCACTTCTTTGCTTCCTACCCTACTTCAACAACAAACCAGCCTTACTAGAAGCTCCGTACAAATCAGCTTTCCCAGTTGAACCAAATAACTTCATCTTTCTAGATATGACTTCTTTCGCCGCAGCAGTTGAACTTGGGAAAAGTACATCTGGTTCATATCCATTTGGGTATTCTTGCAGAGTTTCTCTTAATTCATTGAAGAAGGCGCGTTTCATTTCACTAGATAAATTGATTTTTCCGATTCCGTATTTAACGGATTCTGTAATGTCCTCATCAGGGTTATCTGATCCACCATGCAGCACTAGTGGAATATCGACTCTTGAATGAATTTGTTTTAATCGGTCGATTTGTAGTTTAGGCGTCATGTGTTTTGGATAAAATCCATGTGCCGTACCAATGGCAATGGCTAATGTATCAACATTTGTTCGATCAACAAATTCCTTTGCTTGGTCAGGATCTGTATAGATAATATCCATTGCGCCACCTTCAGAACTAGTACCTGTATCACCAATAGTTCCTAGCTCTCCTTCAACAGAGACACCAACAGAGTGTGCGATCCTTACCGCTTCTTGAGTCAGCTTCACATTCTCTTCATAAGGCAGATGTGATCCATCGATCATGACAGATGTAAATCCATTGCGAATCGCTCTTACAACATCTTCAACCGTTCCACCATGATCCAAATGAATCACGATGGGCACCTTGGCGTTATGAGCCGCTTCTCTGCAGTACGCTGCAAAGTGATCTGTCATTAAATTGATTTCATTAGGATGAATTTGTAAAATCGCTGGAGAGTTTTCAGCCTCGGCTGTTTCAATGACAGCTCTAACAAATTCACTATTTGCGATATTAAAGGACCCAACAGCAAATCTTTCTCTAACAGCTACACTTAATAAATCTTTCATTGTTGTTAACATTTACATTACCTCCTGAATTTAGACAGTCAATTTTTTGTGAAACTTTCCCTCCGAAACCCTTTGGACATGTTTGACGACAATTTAACTTACCAAGCACTATCTGCAAAACCTAAGGAGAACGTGCAACGTATAATATTTGTTTCATGTTTAAGAACAAACTAGATTCCCTCTTTCTAAACTGATTTACCATCTGACCTGAGATAATTGAATCGTAATCACTCCCAATCTACTAAAAAGAGATTTTGATATCGGATAAATCCATTTCTTCTTCCTCCGTATTATCTACTACATTTTCGACAGGCTCTTTCTTCCATAAAAACAACATTGCTCCAGTAATCAATGATCCTATCAGCAAAGCTAAGCAGAATAGTAAAGGATGATTCATTGCTGGTACGATAAACATACCGCCTGAAGGAACAGGTGAGCCAACTCCCCACATCATCGATAATCCTCCGCCGATTGCTGCACCAGTCGTACATGAGACTACTACTCTCACAATGTCTACAGCTGCAATAGGGATAACACCTTCGGTAATCATACAAACTCCCATTGGAAAAGCAATTTTAATATTATCCTCTTCTGATTTGGTATATCTCTTTTTACGAAACATTTTTGCCATAACCCATGAGAGCGCTACTCCAAATGGAGGAACCATGCTGGCTAAAATTTTTACGGCTTCAGGTTCATAAATCCCCTCTAGTAAAAGTCCATCTGCAAAAAGAGAGGCCGTTTTATTTACTGGACCACCGAAATCAAATGCTGCCATTCCACCCAAAATTGCTCCAAATACGAATCTCATTGATCCTTGCATGCTTGTTAAAAAGGAGGTTAATCCATCTGTTGCCCATACAATTGGAACTCCTAACACAAAGAACATTAATAGACCGATAACTAAGCTAGATAGTAAGGGAATGATCATCATCGGCATTAAGCCTTCTGCCCATTTTGGCACTTTTAAATTGTTTTTAAGAAATAGAACAAAATAACCTACAAGAAATCCACCTAACATTCCGCCTAAAAATCCGGCACCGATTGCATTCGCAATTAACCCCATCAATAAGCCGGGTGCTATCCCTGGACGATCAGCTATGGAGTAGGCAATGGCACCTGCAATAACAGGAGCGAGTAACCCCATCCCTAACACACCTAAAGAGACAAGAGCTGATGGAATCGAATAGGCTTCCTGATAATTTTCGATCACGGTTCCACCAGTTAAATTACCAATTGCAATTAAAAGTCCTGACGCAACAACAAGTGGTAACATAAAGGATATAGCGGTTAAAGCATGCTTCTTAATTTGAAGTTTTTTTAACATATAATTGCCCTCCTTTTACAGTACGTTTAGTATCCTTTTTCTAGATAATTTTCAGTTCATTACCTTCTTAAAAATTCTGGGTTAGATAGTGAGGGCTAGTCATTCATCAACTTATTAAAGCGCTTTCTTTTTAAGCTAATAGGTCTAAAAAGTCTGATATATTACTATAGGAATTATTGTTTTAAGTTTAATTCCTCTTCAATCTTTTTATATAATTGCTTTGGTGCCTTTATGGCAATATTGGTTGGGATTTCGATAATTTTTTTTCCTTTAAATCGTTCTTTTCCACTAATTTTGATATCAGCAGCTATAATGACCAAATCTGCTTCCATGATTTCTTCCTTCGTTAATTCATCCTCTGTACCAATTGTTCCCTGTGTTTCAATTCGAACTTTATATCCAAATTCTTGTCCCGCTTTAATCAGCTTTTCCTTAGCAATATACGTATGGGCGATACCGGACGTACAAGCAGATATCCCAACAATTTTCATTCTTAATTCCCCCTAGTTAATTATTTTTGGATAATAGCTGTAAAAAGTCTTTCTTCGTTTGAAGCGTTTGGAACTGTTCGATTGTATCTTCATCAGACAATAATATTGCTATTTTCTGAAGTAGTTTTATATGAGTCGTCGTTTTATCTGTATTTTTCACCGCAAACAATATGATAATATTAATAGGGTTTCCATCCATTGATTCCCATTCCACATGCTGTTTTGTTCTTCCAATGGCAATAGACGTTTTGAGAACATAATCTGATTTTCCATGAGGAATTGCTATTCCCTTTTCTAAACCAGTTACTCCCTCACTTTCACGATACATCACATCCCTAATAAAACCTTCTTCATCATCTATACAACCGTTTAAAAATAATAGATTTGTTAATTCCTTAATCACTTCTATCTTCGTTGTAGCTTGTAAATCTAATTTAATGAGATCCTCCGTTACTACTTTACTAAAATCCAATTCTTCCATATTAACAGCCATCCTAGAACCTCCTATACTTTTTGATAATTGTTCTGATAAGAACTCTGTTGTTGATAATAATTTTTTATAAATTGATGAATTTTATACTTATCCTCATCATTTAAAATTGGGCTGACAAGAATGGTAGGTTTATCTACTATACTGTGAGTTTTGACGGTTGATATAATGAGTTCAACATCGTTATAATCACTCTGCTTAATTCGCTGTTGAGCAATAATCTTTTTTACGTGAATTTCCGGAAAAATTTTATTTATTTTTCCGCTTAGCAAGTGAGAAGTACCTATTCCACTTGAACACTCAATTAATATTGGTATTTTATTAGCAAATCTTTCATCGTAGGACATTTGAAAATACAGCGATATATAGCCAATCTCTTCATCTGATATATACTCATCGTAGATGCCTTCTTTATTTAATTGTTTAGAACTGTCTTTCACCAGATTAAAGATCTTTGGAAAATTAGTTTTTATTGATTTAATAATAGGATTTATAATATAGATTTGATGATTTAGCCGATAGACCATCGAGTGTAGATGCAAGGTCAATCTCTCGACCAATTCTTTATCTTCTATAAACTGATAACCACTGTTTTCTGTCACTTTTAAAATGAAATGCTCAGCTAGTATCTTGACTTCCTCATTTATGATTCCTTTGGTATCTTGATTTAGCAAAAATTTAGAATTAAGTTTATAAGCTTTTAAAATATAATAAAGAGAATACATTTCGTATGGTTTTAATCGAATGGCATAAAGCAATTCAAGCTTATCAACCAACTGTTTCGTCATTGAATAGATAGCTGAATTTTTATCTATTTCTTCGTAGATTTTCCCCTCTTGGGCTACGAGCTGCATCCTATTCGTATGCTTTTCTATAATAGAAAGAAGAGAACAAAATAATGTTAAATAGTATGGCTGATCTAAGAGTAAATCATGTTCCACTTGCATATCATGAAGCAGCTTCTTTATTTCATCCAATCTGGTATTCTTTACTTTTATATCCTTAATAGAATCTGGGATATCATCTTGACTAAATGAATCTCCTGTTTGTTTTAAATAACTTTCAATGATAACAGACATTAATCGATATAATGCAAGTTGATCTCCTTCTAAACAGGTGCCGTCATTTTTTCTCGACAAATGTAAGTTGTACGGGGATATTTTCTTCTCTATATGCTTAAAATCATTCATAATGGAGCTTTGGCTAACGAAGTATCTTTCTGCTATTTTCTGGATGGATGTTTTACAGGGTGCAATTGAAAGGAGAAATAATAATAAGTTTAGACGCCTTTCTTCTGGATGTTCAAATTCACCATGGGCGTTCCACTTGTTTTCCTCACAAAATTCTAATGAATATCCATTATTCTCTTTCTTTATAATTCGATAATGGGAAGGATTATTTTCTGATATCTCTTGGATATCTCGATAAATTGTTTTTTTAGAAACATGTACCTTTTCAGCCAATTCAGAAGCTGTTACATATCTCCTCTCCTTTTGCAAAATTTCGATGATTTTATTGTGACGCTCATTCATGAATTTTAACCACCTCATTTCTTGCTCTTATCATACCAATAATGAAAGCGTATTCACAATTACAATTTTGTTGAAAATTTTATGTCCCTATTAATGTGAACGAACAGGTGATAAAGATCCATTTCTGTAAACACTCACTTTAATCCATCTGAAATACCGATAGATTTTTCAAATTACGGAATAACAACAAGGAAAATGAAGAAAAAGGGGAATTTAAGTCCTATGCTTATTCATATATCATGGGCAAAATGAAAACGATGCTTACGAATGAAAGGATACAACAGGAGAAGGATCGTCGTCTCGAGGCCAATCCGATCCAAGAGGAAACAAGTGGAGATAATTCTACATCCCTACTATCACATTCAGTTATTGACAGTATTTCCTCTCTTTTGACTTCAAATCAAAGCAAATGGCTCAAAGCCTACTGTCTTTATGGTAAAACACCAAGTGAAGTTGCAAAGGATGAAGGGGTATCGATTTCTGCAGTAAAAGCATGGCTTAGGGATGCGATTGCTAAACTAAAGAAGCATTTTCTATTAAAAATCTTTTGAGTGGGAGGTAAGAAGACAGGAGACATTGGTACCTGTCCTTCCGCCCAAAACTAATCTACTTCCCGTTACGCACTTTCAGCCAATAATTCAATAAAAGATCTGTCCATATTCAGTTAAATTTTTTATTCTATATGAGTAGGCATATCAAAACCGGCTAAATCGCTAAGGAGATAATGATTCAATTTTTTATCTAGATTGCTTTCTGAAATCAAATGTCTATTCTCGAACATATCAATTATTGTTAGATCAATTTTAGCAATTTCACCATTCTACTAAGAGAAAAAATGGAATTATTGTAGCAAGCATCGCCCTCTTCGAAAAGGAAAAAGAGCCCATATGGACTCTTACTGTTCTGATAATATCTTATTAACTTTTTGTCATTTCAATTAGCGATGAGATTAACTTTTCCGTCGGTGGAATTAAGAACTTGGACACCATTTTTTATATTACCATTGTATAAACCGTCCAACAAAAACCTCATGCTATCTTTAATGATTACTCCTTGTTTGGAACCATTTACAACCAGATCAACTTCAAAATCTGTACTATTGGTTATAACCGCCCCTTCACCATCAAATCCTTCCACTATACCACTCACACTAAAATTAGATGAATTATGCAAGTAAACAGCCGATTTTTTATATTTAGAAAAGGTATTACCTGTAATAGTAAAATTATCACTGCTTACGACTTTTACTGAATGACCATCTTGTTTCTCCGCCGGTTTATGGCCAATTTCAGGTGTATAACCATTAAAATTGTTTCCACTAATTGAAAATAAAGATGCATTTGTTATGTCAATTGCATTACCTTGAGGAGAAAAGCCTTTAACGTACCCAGACGATAATCCCTGATCAAATTGATTACCTGTGATTGTTATATTATTCATTGACTTCACATTAGGATTTGTATTTTCCAATTTAATGTGTGCCACATTATTAGCAAAAAAGTGGTTATTAGCAATAACTACTTTCCGAAAATTATTTCCTCGAGCAACCACTCCGCCACTTTTATTTAACTCAATCGTATTTCTTGTGAAGTTAAGAGTTACAAATTCTCCTTTAACAGCTATATTGGTTTGAGTAAACCAACTATCTTGAATTGTAACATCTGTTAAGCTTCCCTTCGTTGAGATTCCCGATGCTTTCTCAGAATCTGATTCAATCATTTGGAATAGCAAATCACTTACAATAAATTTTGCACTACCCTTATTCGCTACTGTAATTAATGGGAATGATACAGGTTTGTTTGGCGTTCCAGTAGCACGAATAATACTTGAGAAGCCTTCCCCTGATATTTGAATTTTACTTTTTTCAGAGACTTTCAAAGTTGATGAAATTAAATAAGTACCAGTTGGAAAGAAAACTAATCCACCTCGATCTTTATCAACAGCATCTATTGTCTTTTGAATGGCTGCTGTATCATCTGTTTCACCATCACCCACAGCACCATATTCTTTAACATTGTATACTTTTGTTGATTTTTGGTTAGTTCCCTTAGTATCATTGTCACCGCTATTTCCAATACAATATCCAACAAAAAGAACTGAAACACCTAACATTATCCAGAATAAATATTTATATGCAATTTTTCTAATGACGGCTCACCTCTAGATAAAGATATCATTATATTATTATAATTCGTAAGTTTTTAATATCTGTTTACTATTTTTACATAAATAATGGTACTTACCATTATCTTCCTACACGTTATAATTCTCTAAGTTTGAATAGTGTTTAATTTATGGCGGTCAAAAATTACATCATGTTTTAACTCTAGCGAAATACCTTCAATTACACTAGCAAATTGAAAAAAATAGATAACTGTGTTCTTGGTCTTTCGAATTGGTAGAAATCGGGGAAACAAAAGAACTACCCCTACGTTTCAAGTAATTCTCAAAGATATTTTTCGCCAATTTCTCTTTTTCTTATTGTTCTTGCAGGTATACCATATGCTACTACATGCGAATCTATATCCGAAACAACTGTAGAACCTGCACCTATAACCGAGTGTTTTCCAATAATTCTTGAATGAATCACATTTGCTCCTAATGATATTGCAGAGTATTCACCTATTCTCACATTTCCCCCTAAAGTTACTCCAGGTGCAAGAGAAGCAAAATTCTCAATCAATCCGTCATGATCTACTGAAGATTGCGTATTAATAATACAATGGTCTGCTATTAAACTATTACTATTTATAACGGCACCTGCCATAACAACAGTACCATCACCTATCTTAACATCTCTACCTATGACAGAAGCAGGATGTATAGCTGAAACAAATTTAAAATCAGGACACACACTCATAATTTTAGCCACCACTTTACTTCTAACAAAATTATCAGCTATGGCAACAATGCCACCATGTATTTGATGATGAATTTCTTCAACACTTGAATCATCACCTAAAATTTTATAACCATTTACTACACTACCACGCGGCCAACAATGATCAATTAAACCTAAAATAGAAAATTGATTCGATTTTTCAATAATATCAATTACCACTTTGGAATGAGCCCCAGAACCAAAAATCACGATATTTTCACTCATATATATCCCCTTTACTTTTAACGCGGTTAAAGCTAAAAATTATAAAAATATGTTAATAAATAGTGGTATGCCTACACTAAACTAGACAGATTTTTTAAGATGTTCAAGTTTGTAATCGATCGGACTTACATAACCAAATGTTCCATACTTTCTTTACCTTTATTTACATTATCTTTAGAAACAATTAACAGTATAAGCAGGTAATTTATCCTATTATATATATGTATGATACAAAATTAGGAGGGAAAGAGATGAACTGGAAACAAGACTACATTTTACTAAACGAAATTTCGCGTAAGGTATCACAAACGGTAAATGAACACGGTGA
Source organism: Metabacillus rhizolycopersici (assembly GCF_020075705.1). Next base: position 23,966 of record NZ_JAIQUM010000003.1, read on the forward strand.
TGAAATAGAACTGGAAACGATACAATTTCATGATCACTGCCGTGCGTTCGCAACAATTTGCCAAAATGAAGCGCCTTTTAAAGATTTTTTTGCAGAAGGTGTAGACTATCATAGTGAAAGTGAGGCGGCTAGAAAAGCACTTGAAGAACTATACCGACAAGCATATTACTTATCTTAGATTTCAATTTATTTTTCTAAACAAAAAAAGATTTACGAAAGCTAATATTCCTGCCTACACATAAGTAAAAAGCGCGAAGGAGAAAGGATTACTTAGACTTTTGAAGTAACTTTCTCTCCTTTGCGCTTTTTTACTTGATTCGGCAAAATCCTAGTGATGATTGTTGAAAAAAACATTCTATTTCAAATTACATTTTAAACGAACACTTATTGTGTCTTAACAGCGACTTCAGCTACAATCACTTTCAATTAGACAGTTCTGAGCAAGTGCAAGCGCCCCTGCCAATCCAGCATTATCCCCAAGACATGGTGGAACAATATAAGAGTCGATGTTCTCCAAGATGTCCTTTGATTGTACATAGCCATTCAACAGCCTGACCACTTCTTTTCGAATCAAAGGAAAAAGATGGTCTTGCTTCATCACTCCCCCACCAATAATCACCTTTTTAGGAGAAATAATCAAAATATAGTTCGCAATCGCCTGAGCCAAATAATAAGATTCTAGTTCCCATACTCGTTGATTGGTAGAGAGTTCTACTCCTTTATTCCCCCATCTTTTCTCAAGTGCTGGTCCTGCTGCCATTCCTTCTAAACAATCGAGATGATAAGGGCAATTTCCTTCAAAGTCGTCCTCTGGATGTCTTCTTATCAAGATGTGGCCCATCTCAGGATGAAGGAGCCCATGAAGTAGTTTTCCTTCTGAGATTGCACCGACACCAATACCAGTACCAACTGTGATATAGATACAGCTATCAAGACCCTTTGCAGCTCCCCATTTGATTTCACCGAGGGCTGCACCATTGACATCTGTGTCAAAACCGATAGGAACCGAAAAATACTTTTTCACTTCTCCAACGAGGTTAAAGTTGTTCCAATAAGGTTTCGGCGTACTTGTGATGTAACCATAGGTATCACTTGTTTTAGTAAGGTCAATAGGACCAAACGAGCCGATTCCAATTGCATCTACCTTCTTTTCTCTAAAGAAAGATACAACCTGTTTCATTGTTTCTTCAGGAGAAGTGGTTGGAAAGCTTACTCGTTCATAGATTTCACCATTTTCTCCACCTATACCACAAACAAATTTAGTACCCCCTGCTTCAATTGCACCTAATAGCATGGTGTTTCTCCCCTAACTAAAATATACTATCTTGCAAAAGATGAATTTATTATACTATAAGTTAGAAACCAGTAACTTTGAGAACATTGATTGGAAACAAGGTTAATACATTCTTGTCAGAAATCCTCTATAATAGGTTTTGACGCACTATATACATTACGGATGTGAGACAATCAGTTGCATATTGCCATCTACCACAAAGTCGCCCATACTGCTTGGCAATATAAAATGTTCCCCTTTATTAATTAGATAGCTTTCATCATTTACGGTTAACTCACCAGTTCCTTCAATCACACTAACTAACATAAATGGTTTATCCTGTGTCATTTCCAAACGGGAATGAACGTCCCATTTATAAACAGTAAAATATTGTTCTTCGACAAATGTTGTAATCGTAGAAGTTTCCATTTTACTTATTTTAGGTTCCACTTTACTTACTGTATGAGGAATAGTCGTTACTTCAATTGCTTTCTCTAAATGAAGTTCACGCAAATTACCGTCTTGATCACGGCGATCATAATCATAGACACGATATGTCGTATCAGAACTTTGTTGGGTTTCTAATACTAGAGTTCCTTTACATAGCGCATGAATTGAGCCACTTGGGACATAGAAAAAATCACCTGGCTTTATTTTTACTCGTTGTAATAACTCGTTCCACTTTCCATCTTCACTCATCTTCACTAACTCTTCTTTTGAACGAGCATTGTGACCGAAAATGACTTCAGCATCGTCATCACAATCAATGATGTACCAGCATTCTGTCTTTCCTAACTCACCATTTTCAAACTCTTTAGCGTATTGATCACCTGGGTGTACTTGCACAGATAAATCATCATTTGCATCTAATACTTTTGTCAATAACGGGAAACGATCTCCTTCACGATGTCCGAACAATTCACGATGGTTATCCCATAGTTCACTTAATGTACTTCCATCATATTCCCCATTAGTTACAATACTTTGTCCATTTGGATGTGCGGAAATTGCCCAGCATTCACCTGTTGTATTGGATGGGATATCATAGTTATATGCATCCCTTAATCTTGTTCCACCCCAGATCCGTTCTTGAAAAACAGGTGTTAAAAAGATTGGTTGTGTCATATTGTCATACCCTTTCTAAAATCGTAAAAATTCCCTCGACGATCCTGCCAACTTCATTCGTCTTAGAAAAATTACTCACCATATATGCTTTATTCATTTCATCCATAAACTTATCTGTAATAACTAGGTTATTCAGTTCTTCCCAATTTATTATCTGACAAAGTTTATGTTTCTTTAAATATGCAATAGTATTCTTATCTTCTCTCATTAATTGACGGTCAATAATCAATAAAGGAGTCTTTCCTACTACAGCTTCCCCAACAGTCCCCCAACCAGCCTTTGTAATCACCAAATCACATGCTGCCATATAATTTTGTGTTTCCATATACTCATGTGGAATACGTGAAACGTTTGAGTGATTTATGTTTAAATTTGAGGAGACGATAAAATGAATATCTGGACTATTCCATAAAGAGAGATTTTGCAGATCAGTTAATTCCATCTTCATACCAAAACCTATAAAGACAAGTTGTTTATCTTTCCTAATAGTGGAACGAATACGATTTACTTCAACAAAGTCGATTCTTCTAGAGTGAAAACCAAAATGAACTGTTTCCATTCTTCCCCACTCTTCATTAGTACTTCCAGCAAGTGCAAAGTAATAATCCATTTTTTCATATGACTCTTTTATTGGTACTAGAATTTCTGAAGGAACTAAATCCTGATATGCCGTGTACCAAGTAAAATTTGAAATACCAACTGATGGAACATCTAATCGATCAGCTACATTGAAAGCAATAGGTGAGATATCAGAAATGATTAAATCAATATTGTTTGAGCTTAATCGATTGATTTCTGAATATAGAAGATCTTCCATTTGAAGTAAGTAATTCTCTACTTCATGAATCTGTCTACTAGAGTCTGGTTCAATAGAACCATCCTTTAAGCAATAACCAATATCTGTTGCAAGGTTATAAAAAGAAACATTATTTTTTCGCAATGATTCTTTCAAAAATTCCAATGCATAGTTATGAACAACTTGTATATGAATCTCCGAATCCTGCTCAAGAATGTTCCTAATTATTGCTATACTTCTTGCAGCATGTCCGTAGCCATATTCTGAAATATAATAAATAATATTTTTCACTTATTTCACCACAAAAAATAGGAGAGCAATCAATGCCCTCCTTATAAAATCACTTTCGACTTTGATTCTTGGAAATTCTGAAGAACTTCATCCCATGTATAATACAAGCGAGTAAAATCTTCATCACTAATCTCAAAGCCAGTTTGAACTTCAATAAATTCTAATTCAGTCAATGCACGAATACCATGCTTCTTACCTGCTGGTAAATGAACGATATCCCCTGCTTTTACACGATGAATGCTTTCATCAAGAGCAAGTTCACCTTCACCTCTAACAATTGTCCACACTTCATCACGTAGATTGTGATAATGATAGGTTGAATTTTTCTCTTCATGTATACAAATACGTCTTGTTACCATTTCTTGACCATTATCATATTTTGCATAATCTAGCGTTCTCGACCATCCCCAGATCCGTTCTTCATACATAGGTGGTTGATCAAAATCACTAATTAACTCTTTGATCTTAGGACTAGAGGCCTTGTCCGCAACAAGAATTCCATCTGGGCTTGCAGCTACAATAATATCTTTGGTGCCAATTACCGTTACAGGTATATCTAGTTCATTTACTAAATGAGTATTAACTGAATCCTCAGATAGAACACCTTTACCAATCTGATTGGTTGCCATTTCTTCAGTTAATGTGTTCCATGTTCCGAGGTCTTTCCAATAACCATCATATGGAAGAGCTACAATATGATTCGCTTTTTCGACTACTTCATAATCAAAACTGATTTTAGGAAGCATTTGATAATCTTCAGAAAGTTCCTCATAGGATAAAGGTAAGTTTTTATCTCTTAAAATATCGAGTAAATAGCTTAATTTAAACGCAAACACACCTGTATTCCATAATGCATTCATATCTATTAAATCTTGTGCCTTCTCTTCGCTAGGTTTTTCAGTAAAACGATCGACTTTAAAGAAATGGTCATTCTCTACCTTTTCACATGGTACAATATACCCATACTTTGAAGATGGATATGTTGGTTTAACCCCCATTAAAGCTAAATCAGCACCTGATGTTAATAGAACTTTCTCTAAATCTTTCACTCTATTAAAAAAGCTATCTTCGACATATGGGTCTACTGGTAAAACAACAACTATTTCATCTTCTAGTGATTTCTGTTCTGAGTACAAATACGAAGCAGCAAGAGCAATAGCAGGAAATGTATCACGTCTTTCGGGTTCAATAATAAGTGGAACATCTGTCCCTACTTGACTGTGAATCATGTCTCGTTGCATTTTTGAGGTTGCTATAATAGATGAATTTGATAAGCCAACTTCTTTAAGTTGCCCCCAAACACGTTGTACCATAGATTGCTTTTCATTTTCTTGTCCTTCTAAGACTTTAAGAAATTGCTTTGATCTTGTATCATTTGATAAAGGCCATAAACGTTTACCAGATCCACCAGATAATAAAACTAATTTCACTCTATTCACTCCTAATAAAAAGAACAGAATTCTCCATCTGTTCTCTTTTATATTGTGGATTATTTTTTTCTTCTGGATTATAACTATATATGAATCATAGCATTTACGTAAGTTAAATAATATTGGTAGATTCAAGTAGTGTACGAAACTCCTGAATAGAAACTTTCCAACTTTATAGATGTTAATTAATTTATATTTGATATTCTTAATCTTCTATAGATTGTTGAGTAATTTCTTATATTTGTTAATAGATGTTTCTCTTTTTAAATTTCTTTCTAAATAAAATCTACCACATAAACCCATTTCTTTTCTTTTCTCTTCACTTAACTCATAGAAATAGTTTATTGAATCAATTATTCCTTGATAGTCTTGTGGTTCAACAACTACTCCAGAATTACTTTCGTCAATTAGACGCTGGGCTTCACTCCCTTGCTCCAACACACCAAGAATTGGTTTACCAGCCGCCATAACACCATATATTTTACTAGGAACAGATACACCCTTTATTCCTTTTTGATTGACAACTAGATGGACATCTGCAGCATTTAATGAATATTTAATAAAATCTTTAGGCTGATAAGGTAAGAAGAGAACATTCTTTATATTATTTTCCTTTGTAAACTGTTGCATTCCCTCTTTAACTGCACCTTCACCGATAAAGAGAAATACTAGATCTGAATAATCTTTAAATGTTTTTGTTATTTTAATAATGTTCTCGAGATCATAGTAAAGCCCCAAATTCCCAGAATACATTACAATAAATTTATCTTTCAAATTATGTTCGTTTAAAAATTTATCAACTTCACTATTATTCTTGTCTAAAGGGGTAATTTGATCTTCATTTGTCCAGTTATTAATAACAGAATGAATTGGAACATTATTGTAGTCAAATCGTTTCTTCAATGTTTCAGCCATATCATTTCCAACTAAAACAATATGGTCAGAATAACGACAATTTAACTTATCAATTGACTTAGCTATTTTGAAGACAATTTGTTTATCTGTATAACTTACAGCTTCGGCCTGTTCAGGGTTAAAATCTTGGATATTATAAACATGTTTAGTACGCTTGAATAATTTACCTATTGTACCAATTAAACCTCCTAGGACAGGTGGCTGTGATATTGTATAAATGATATCTATTTTCTTTTCTCTCAACAGGGCAATATTTGCTAAAATAAAATAGGATAAAATATATTTAAGCCTACTAACTTTTGATGTTTTATCTACTTCAGGAAGACGTATACGGGTGACTTTCACATTCTCCAAATGATTTACTTCAAATAATTTACTAGTATTAGCTTTCTCACCTGCATAACCAGGTTGAGCTGCTACAACAGTAATATCAAAATCATGCTGTAAATCCAAACAAAGTTCAGTCATAAGCTGTCCTGTAGAAGCTAGATCAGGATAAAAATAATTAATAACAAAAGTTATTTTCTTTTTTTTACTCATTGATTTCCTCTTCCTCGAATCGTTTCTTTATAAATTTAGCTGGAGAGCCAGCATGTACTTCATTAGTTGGAACGTCTCTTATAACTGTACTTCTTGCTGCTACTACACCCATTTCATGAATAGTCGCACCAGGATATACAAACACATCGCTTGCTACCCATGCACCATCTTTGATTACTATTGGACTTGTTATTAATCCAAAATGGATATCTTTAATATTATGACTACCTGTACATAGATAAGCCTTTTGGGAAACTACGCAATTGTTCCCAACCTTGATTCTATCGAGACTATAGAAATAAACATCATCACCTACCCATGAATAGTTACCAATAGATACTTTCCACGGGTAAGTAAATTTTGCGGATGATCTCACTTGAACGCCTTTACCTATTTCTGCTCCAAATATACGAAGCAAGAAATTTCTCCATCTATACATATTGTGTAGTGAAAAACGAAATAATGTACCTTGTACTAACCACCATAACAAAACAATAAAATTAGATTTACCCTTAGAATACCACTCTTGATTATATTTATTTAATTTAATAATGTTCTTCATCTCTCTAGGCTTTCACATTTAAGATTGTATTATAGACTTCGACAGTTTTACGAACATATATTTCTTGGGTAAATTCATTTTCTAAAAGTTTTTTTCCATTCAACCCGAATTTTTCATAATCCATTGAAAACATTTTTAGCAACCCATTTGCTAATTCCTCAGAGTTTTCAGGACTTACAATTAATCCAGTATTATCTCGTACCATTTCAGGAACTCCACCTACATCTGATGCAACAATCGGTAATCCCTTACTCATAGCTTCTAATAATACAGTAGGAAAAATATCATATACTGATGGTAATACAAATACATCGGCTTGCTCAAGAATTTCAGGAACATCTCTTCTTAAACCTAAAAAGAAAACAGTATTTTCAAGACTTTTAGCCTTTGCTAATTTTATTAGGTCCTCTTTATAACTTTTTTCATGTTCAAAGGCAACATCACCAACAATAACAAATTTAATACTTTTATCGATGTCTTTTATTTTGGTTGCTGCATTAAGCAAGTATTCTATTCCTTTCATTGGTGAAAGTCTCGCAACTGTTACAGCTAATTTTGCATCTTGTTCTAACCCTAATTCCTTTTTTAAATCTAAATTTTTATTATTACCATCTACTAACTTAATTCCATTGTAAATCTTTTCCACTTTTTTCGATTTGTATTTTCCCCATTCTAGAACTGCTTTACTGCGTTCACATAATACAATTACTTTATCATTAAAAATATGGTTTAATAATCCTACAAACTTATATGCAATTAGTGGCTTTCTTGGTAATTCATGGACTGTTTGTACAGTCGGAATCCCAGAAAATTTCCCTACAATATTCCCCCCCATTAGCTCCATTTTGTGCGAATGGATAAGGTCTATATTATATTTTTTAACGATTTGTTTAATCTTATTTATTGAGACGAATAGCTTGTATAAATTTTCAAAATAGTAGTACCAGCTAGTTGGTTTTCCGAATACCGCTAAGGTTTCAAAAATAACTTTTGCCCCTAATTTTTCATACTTTTCAACGTAAGGACTAGGGTTAGGTAACACAACGTAGGGTTCATAGACATCTTTATTTAAACCATCAATTAATTGAAGTAATACTGAATCTACACCTCCAACATGACTCGCGTAAGGCTGAATATACAATATTTTTATTTTCAATTTAATCACACACCTATTTTAAGTCTATATTTTTTCAAGCACATTTATTAGTTCTTTTTTAATTTCTTTTATCTTTTGTTCAACTTTATTGATAGGATAATTTTCTTCCTTTACAATTTCCTCCATTAACTTATATAGGTCATGTTGTGAAAAATCAACTACGTCTAGAACATATTTATCTAAGCCTATTTCATTAAATGTACCTCTTGTTTTATGTTGATAAGCCAAAGCAATTGTAGGAGTGTTGCCTGCTAATGCAAAAATAGTAGAATGCATTCTACTTCCGATAAAAACATCCATCTTTCCATATAAATTAACAAGATATTCTGGTCGATTTTCAATAAGGTCTAAATTTATTACAGTGCTAACCTTTTTCCCTAGCATTTCATTTAACATATTTGAAACATGTAAATCGCTGTCTCCTTCACCAACTGTAACTTGAGGGAAAATATAAAAGTGACAATCAATTCCATCTTCCAATAATAATTTACATGCATCTGCTACTTTTGTAACATAGTCTTTAATATCTGTTTCTGTACTGTTCTTTTTAGCAAATCTCCAGTCAAGTAATGTCAAACCAATTTTTACTTTCTTATCTATAAATTGAATTTTATTATTAGGTACTTCCAATTCAGGTAAAATAAAACCTATATCAGGAATTTGCTTGACATTTTCAAGCCCCAAATTAATTAGAAAGTCAGTTGTTATTTTTTCACGACTAATAAAGGTATCTGCTTTTTTCAAAACAGATTTAACGATTTTTTTATCTAATTCATACGTAATAGGTCCTACACTTTGAGGAAACCCAATAACTTTATTATTTGTTTTTTTTGCTAACCATACATGAAATAAGGAATTTAAAAGCCCAACTCCTAAAGGTCCTTTTCTCGAAGAATATAAATATCCGCCACCTACACTTATTACAACATCCGCTTCTTTAAAAGGCTTTATATCTACTGAATTTTTAGATATCAAACTTTCAGAAAGGATTTTTAAACCTGTAATATACCTTTTTATACTGGATTGGTTATGATCAAGTATCCAAGTTGGGGGAATTGAATGTACTTTATAGTTATTATAAAAACTTTCATTTTCCTTCCAAAATGATGACATAACACTTATTTCAGCCTTCGGGTAAATATCTCTAATTAGATGGATCATAGATGCTACAATACCTGCATCTCCTCTATTTTTTGCTGAATAAGCATTGATAAGTAAAAACTTCATTAAAAAACTCCCTACTTTCTTCTATACTCTAGTAACTTTTTTATAAGAAATAATAAAATAAATAGTACTTAAAGAAGCCGATACTACCATACTTAGAGCAGCACCTAATACAGTAAATTCACTTGCTAATATTAATCCAATAGTAACTGTTGCAATTGCTGATAATAAGTTACTTACATAGAAAAACTTAGTCCTATTCATACTTCTTAAAGCAACAACTGAAGGCCTGTTTAAACCTAATATCAATTGATAAACACCGAAAATCACTATTAAATACTTATAGTTACTAAATTGTTCTCCAAATACTAAATCAAACGCCATATATGATATAAAACAGGTTATTGTAATTAGAACCAAAAAAGGTAATAAATATTTTTTTGAAAGGGAAGAAATATACACTTTTAACTGATTTTCTTTCTTTTCAAAATATATTTTTGAAGCTTTCGGAATTTGTTTATTTTCAAATAAGACTAAAAATATACTTATTAATCCCAAGACATTTAAAGTAGTCCTTAGTGCACCTAGCTCAATATCAGATAAAATATTTGCTACTAAAATAAAGTACCCTTGAGTAGAAAACCAATAAAAACCACTACCTAATATAGTCCATTTAGCAAAATCCCAATGACTTTTAACTATTATTGATCTCTCAACATTTTCAGATAATAAATTAGTCTGTTTTTTATGCTTAATACGCTGAGAGGTAATAACATAAACAATAGGAAAAATGTAACTTATTGTTAAAAGCAAATAACTTATGGTCAATGTTAATTGATAATTAAATACCAAATTACCTATAAAATATAATAAAACCAAGAATATACTTGCATTCATTAACTTACTTAAACTGTCTTTTGCATAAGATTGCTTTCTTAACAATTCATATTGACACCACAATACAATTGTTAATAATGCCCAACAAAAAACTGAAAAACTAATATTTCTAACAAATACATCGACTAAGATCAATGTTATTATTCCTAATAAAATTGAAGTAACTAGATTCATCCAGTAGATATTGTTTAAATACTTATAATTTTCATCTTTAAATTTTGTTGATAAGAATACTAAGATAGGGTTAGCCCATAAACTTGATACAATTAGAAATACAAAAGTTAAAGAAGAGAATATTACAATAAAATCTGCAAAATCCTTCACTGATAAAAATTTACCATTTAAAAAAATAATAAAGAAATTCAGTAAAGAAATAAGTGATTGTTCAATCAAACCGAAATTACTTAAACTTTTAATTAACTTATTCATTAATTATCTGACAACCCTACTTAATTTTTTGAACTAGGTATTTTTTTTACAAAAGTTAAAATAAACCAAATTCCTAGAATAGGAATAAGATCTTGAATATAAAAAGTACTAAAATTATAGGTATCACCCCGAAATAAACTTACTATCCTTACTATTGTAATACTGTAAATTAAAAGAAAAAATGGACTCTTATTAAATACAAATCTCGTATAGAAAAAAGATAATATTCCAGCAACGAACAGCATTCCTAATAAGATACCTATTAAACCAAAATTAAGATACATTTCACCAATAAAGGATATGTTTACCTCAACATTATTTGGATAATAAAATTCAGGGAAAAAGTTTTTTGTAAAGTATGTCATAGCACCATATCCCTTTTCAGGATAAATAGCCCTTGGAATAGGTGATACAATAGCTGATAAAATTGTTTCTCCAGTAAGAAAATTGTAATTTTGCTTTTCCTTTAATAAAAACAATAGAGCGTCAAATTGAATTACATCATATCCTCCAAAAAAATAATTTGGAAAATCAGTAATTGCCTTTATTAATATTTCAAGAAAACTTTTCCCTTTATTACTTGCAAAGTGAATGTCTCTTATTAATACTCTATAAACAATAACTATTAAGAAAAATAAAAATGCCCCTAAAGATAATGCTTGATTGAAATTAACTTTTTTAACTAGATAATGCCTCAATATTAATAGTACTAGGATCCCATATAAAAGTGTAGATCTACCACCAGTTAATAAAAGAATTGACAAAGTAATAGTAAAGAGGAGTATCCAAATATAATAATCAGATAACTTATTTTTTTCATTACATAACATTTTCAAAGTAAATATAAATAAGCAAATTTTGGATACGTTAGCAAGTAACAATATAACTCCTAATCCCTTTAACAATTCATTCCTTAATGATAAAGAGGCCATATAATTGGAAATTCCACCCGCTGTAGAAAACAAGTATAGTATAGCAATACTACTAATTACTAGGGCGATTAATGATAATCCATACACATATTTATTATTAAATAGAACACGAACATTCTTTTTTATGACAGATTGCACTTCAACTTTTTTATATTTTTTAATAGATAAATATAGAAAATAATGAAGAGCTACATTATAAACAAATACAGCTATTAATGTGTATAAAGTAGCTTTACTAAAGTGCAACTTCTCATATTCAGTTAAAATGTGAACATTAAATTCTCCAACTCCAGTTTCTCCAACTTTAACAATATATATAGGTTTTAATACATATATTATAAAAAATAGTATATTTGGAATAATAAATGGGGAAAAAAGATCAATTTTATTAGCCATTTTTTTATGCAACCAGATCGATGCAATTATTACACATGCTGTAAGTGTAATAAACAATAAGCCAATATCATACTCCATTTTAAAAGTTGAAAAATATAAGTAATAGATTATCGCGAGTGTTATACCCATAGAAACAAGTATACCTGAATAAATTAAGAGATGTTCTTGCTTCTTTGTCATATTTTCACCTTTAAATTTTTATATTTTCCATTAAAAATAGTGTTACAATACTTATCTTTTTATACATTGAACACTGTTTTGTAACACTATTTAATATTTCTTATCAATGTTTTAAATAGTATTATGCCACTATAATTTAGTGGCAAATTGTAGGAGGATTGGCTTATTAATCAAACATCCTCTTTACTTTACCTTCATTTTTAACCTTCTCCAAATCTGCTTCAACCATAATACGAACTAATTCTTCAAATGAAGTCCTTGTTGGATTCCAACCTAATAGCGTTTTTGCTTTTGTTGGATCTCCCAATAATTGATCAACTTCAGCAGGTCGGAAGAATTTAGGATCAATTTCAACAATTACTTCTCCTGTTGTCTTATCAATACCTTTTTCTTCCAATCCTTTTCCTGTCCATTCAATTTCAATATTAGCATGCTTAAATGATAACTCTACAAATTCACGTACTGAATGCATTTCTCCAGTGGCAATAACAAAATCCTCTGGTTTATCATGTTGAAGAATCAACCACATACACTCAACATAATCCTTTGCATAACCCCAATCACGTAAAGAATCTAAGTTCCCTAACGTTAATTTCTGTTGTTTGCCTTGTGCAATACGAGCTGCTGCAAGAGTAATTTTACGAGTTACAAATGTTTCACCACGACGTTCTGATTCATGGTTGAATAGGATGCCGTTTACTGCAAACATATTGTACGATTCACGATAGTTCTTAGTAATCCAGAAACCATAAATTTTCGCTACACCATAAGGAGAACGTGGATAGAAAGGTGTTGTTTCTTTTTGCGGAACTTCTTGAACCTTTCCAAATAATTCAGATGTTGAAGCTTGATATACACGAGTTTTTTCTGTTAACCCTAAGATACGAACTGCTTCAAGAATATTTAATGTACCTTTTGCATCTACATCTAATGTATATCCAGGCATTTCAAAGGAAACACGTACATGTGATTGGGCTGCTAGATTATAAATTTCGTCTGGTTGTATTTCACCTATTATTTTCGTTATATTTAATGCGTCTGTAACATCGCCATAATGTAGTTGAAAGTTTTTATTATCTAATAACGCTTTTGCTTCTTCTTCTGTAAGAAGGTCCTCTAAACGTTCTTGATTATAGGATGAGCTACGGCGGATAATACCGTGTACCTCATAACCTTTTTCTAATAAAAACTCTGCCAAATAAGAACCATCTTGTCCAGTTACACCTGTAATCAATGCCTTTTTCATAATGTCCTCCTATATCCTGTCCAATTTTATTATCTATATTTATTTAACCTTTGCTGTTACGTTATCAAGAAACCATTGATAAGCTTTTTCTAACCCATCTTCTAATGTAGTACTTGCTTTCCATCCTAAAGAATTCAACTTAGTTACGTCTACAAGCTTACGCGGCGTTCCATCAGGCTTGCTTGTATCAAATTGTAATTCGCCTTCAAATCCCACGACAGCTTTTACTTTTAGAGCTAAATCCTTGATTGAAATATCATCGCCAACACCGATATTGACCATTTCATTACCTTCATAATTAGTCATTAAGAATACACAAGCATCTGCTAAGTCATCAGAATAGAGGAATTCACGCTTAGGGGAACCTGTTCCCCAAACTTCAACATAAGGAGCATTTGTTTCTTTTGCTTCATGGAACTTACGAATAAGTGCTGGTAATACGTGTGATGTATGCAAATCAAAGTTATCATTTGGACCATATAAGTTTGTCGGCATAACTGAGATATATTTTGTACCATATTGTCGATTATATGACTCACACATTTTTATTCCTGCAATTTTCGCAATTGCATAAGGTTCATTAGTAGGTTCTAATACCCCAGTTAGTAAGTAGTCTTCTTTTAAAGGTTGTGGTGCAAGTTTTGGATAGATGCAAGTACTACCTAGAAATAATAATTTTTCAACATTATTCCGATAAGCAGCATCAATAATATTTGTCTGAATTAAAAGATTGTCACGAATAAAATCAGCTGGATATTCATTATTTGCAACAATTCCACCAACTTTTGCTGCTGCAAGAAATACATACTCTGGCTTCTCACTCGCAAAGAAATTGTCAACTTGATCTTTATCACGAAGATCTAGTTCCTTACTTGTTCTATATACTAAATTAGTGTATCCTTCTTCTTCAAGTCTTCTCACAATTGCTGAACCAACCAATCCTCTATGACCAGCAACATAAATTTTAGCCACTTTATTCATCAATTTTCACCCTATCTTAAAATGCATTTTTTGAACCAAATAATACTCCAACTGTTTTAAAGATGATCTTTATATCAAACCAAAAACTACGATTACGAATATAATATAAGTCCATTTCAACCATTTCTTCAAAGCCAACACTACTTCTAGCACTAGCTTGCCAAACACCAGTGCAACCAGGCGTTACAAGTAATCTTTGCATGTGATAGCTTGTATATTCTTTTACTTCACGCGGCAAAGGTGGCCTTGGACCGACTAAGCTCATATCTCCCTTTAATACATTGAATAATTGTGGTAATTCGTCAATGCTTGTCTTTCGAATAAACCTACCAATCTTTGTAACACGTGGATCATCCTTCATTTTAAACATGGCACCTTCAACTTCATTATACTTCAATAATTCTTCAAGCTTTGCTTCAGCATCAGTTACCATTGAACGGAACTTATACATTTTAAATTCTTTTCCGTCTTTTCCAAATCTTCTCTGAGAAAAAAAGATCGGTCCTTTTGGATCTTCAACCTTAATTAAAAGCGCAACTACTAATAATATAATACTTAAGATAATTAAACCAACTAACGCGCCTGAAATATCCAAAGTTCTTTTCGAGATGTTATAGAGTACCTTCTTTTCAAGATCATTTGTTATCTCTTCTCTAGGAGCATTTATCGAATCATGTTTCACAAGGTCAGACACTGCATTCCGCTCCTCTCTCCTATAAACTTACTTTTTCTTGCTCTACTAATTTATCCATTAACTCTAATAGCTGTTCCTTTAGATCTTCATGCTTCAACGCAAATTCAATCGTTGTCTGAATAAATCCAAACTTCTCCCCAACATCATAGCGTGTACCATCAAAGTCATAAGCATAGACTGATTGTTCTTCATTTAACTTCTGAATTGCATCAGTTAACTGAATTTCTCCACCAGCACCTGTTTCTTGATTCTCTAGTAAATCAAAAATTTCTGGAGTTAGTAAGTATCTACCCATAATCGCTAAATTAGATGGCGCAGTTCCCATCTCTGGCTTTTCAACAAAACGATTCACTTTATGAAGTTTTCCATCCTTCTCTAACGGGTCAATAATCCCATAACGATGTGTTTGATCATCAGCAACTGTTTGAACACCAATCACAGAAGATCCTGTTTTCTCATATTCATTAATAAGCTGTTTTACACAAGGTGTATCCGCTTCAACAATATCATCACCAAGTAATACCGCAAATGGCTCATCACCAATAAACTTTCTCGCACACCAAACGGCATGTCCTAATCCTTTTGGCTCTTTCTGACGAATATAGTGAAGATTAATTTCTGAAGAATGTTTTACCTTTTCTAATAGATCAAACTTACCTTTTTCAACCAAATTTTGTTCAAGTTCAAAATTGTGGTCAAAATGGTCTTCAATCGCTCGTTTCCCTTTACCTGTGACTATAATAATGTCTTCAATCCCCGATTCAATCGCTTCTTCAATAATGTATTGAATCGTAGGCTTGTCCACTATCGGTAACATTTCTTTTGGCATTGCCTTTGTTACTGGTAAAAAACGCGTACCTAATCCTGCTGCAGGAATAATGGCTTTTCTTACTTTTTTCATCTATATTCCTTCTTTCTTTATTTTTCATAACTAAATAAAATTAGTTGTTATTAAATTACTGGCTTACCATTAATTTAAAGTAATATAGTAGTGAGCTAGTAATTTAATGAATGGGCATCTAACCCACCCTCACATCTCACTATCGACAACATGTGTCTAAGGTGCCTATGGCACCCACAGCGCAACCGAGTGCCCCCATTGATAATGGTTAGGAGACATCACCAATGATATGCCTAAAAAATCCCTAAAAACTTCTTCCGTTTAATTTGACTGGGTTCTTGGTTATACACAGCTTGTCCTTGAATAAGAAGTTCAGCATTTTCTTGAAAGTAGTAAACCACTTGGTTACCAAACTCTTTTTCTAGCACAGAAATCGATTCCCTCATTTGAAAGCTTCTTGTCGAGGTATTATGCGCATCAGAAGAAATAAAATGTGTCAAATTCGCTTCAATCAACTGCATAGAAAACTTCTGAATCTTCTTTCCAAAGTGCCCTGTTATACTTCCAGCAGTCACCTGTGTGAGTGTGCCTTTTTTCACAAGATTCAGTAATTTATCAGGATTCTCCAGCACTTCTGCATTCCTCTCCGGATGCACAATAACTGGCGTCAAGCCCTTCAGCTGAACGTCAAATAGTAGCTTCTCCGTATACCTTGGAACATGACCTGAAGGCAATTCAATAAATAGATAATTTGATTGATTAAGAGGAAGAATATCTCCCTTCTCTAGGTCCTCCAGCAACTCTCCATAAATTCGAGTCTCTTGACCAGGTAAAACCTCTAAAGGAATATTCTCATTTTGAAGTAAATGGTTAAGCGTTGATACTCGTTCAATAATATCTTGCTTCTTATTTATATACTTCCCATTCATATGATGAGGTGTAGCAATGATCTTCGTAATTCCTTCTTCTACCGCGAGCTTGGCCATACCAATCGCATCTTCTACCGTTTGTGCACCGTCGTCGACTCCAGGTAAAATGTGACTATGAATATCAATCAAAACCTACACCTCCCTTTTGAATTAATTGGATATTTTTCATTACTTTCTCCCTATGATATTTCAATATTTGTAATCGTATCACGGTCGAAAAGCAAATAAAAGGGGGTATTTTGTCGAAATTTGACTATTTTCCCCCGTAATAATAATAATATTGACTGTCTTCTATCTTTTTATTGTTTAAAACGACTCCAAGTATTTTCGCTTTCGCACTTTCAAGAAGTTCCTTCGCTTTCTTCGCAGACTCTGTTTCTGTTTTTCCGCTACTAACAACAAGCACAACTCCATCCGCTAAGTTAGACAATACTTGAGCATCTGTTACGACTAATACTGGCGGTGAGTCAAGAATGATCACATCATATTCATTCTTTGCTAGCTCCAATAAGGCATTCATCCCTCTTGAACCGAGAAGCTCCGATGGATTTGGCGGGATTGGACCGCTTGTCATTACCCATAGATTGTCTTGATCCGTAGGTTTCACCGCTTCCTCAAGTGTCGCTTGTCTTGTTAAAACATTCGATAAGCCTACATGGTTCTCCGTACGGAATGTGTAATGAGCAGTAGGTTTACGCAAATCGGCATCAATTAATAACACACGTTTTCCTTGTTGAGCAAATACAACCGCTAAGTTAGCTGTCACCGTTGATTTCCCCTCAGCTGGTCCAGAAGAAGTAACAATCATCGTTTGCAGCTCTTCATCAACACTCGTGAATTGGATATTCGTTCTCACCGTACGAAATTGCTCTGCGATTGGTGATTTTGGACTTGTCATAGAAATTAAGCTTCTGTTTTGTAATGAGAATAGTTGCTTTCGATCCTTACGAGCCAACTGACTCACCTCGCGTTCTTATCATTGTTGCTTTATTAGCATGTTCATTTAATTCGCCATCCATATTAATCGTCGTAATCGCACCTAAGACTGGAAGGCCTAATTGAGTTTCAATGTCTTGCTCTGTTTTGATCGTGTTATCTAAATATTCAAGTAAGAATGCTAAACCTACTCCTGCCATCAAGCCAACTACTAAAGCAATCGCCATATTTAAGGCTGGTTGTGGTTTAATTGGTGACGGATTTTCACCAATTTGCGCTTGCGTTAAGATCGTCACATTGTCTACATTCATAATTTTAGAAATCTCAGTTTGGAACGTTTTTGCAATCGCATTGGCAATGTCTGCTGCCATTTGCGGATCTTCATTTTGAACAGTTATATTTACAACTTGTGAGTCTTGTTCACTGCCTACTGTTATTAATTCATTAAGCACACCAGCTGACATATCTAATTTTTCTTGCTCAATTACTTTATCTAAAATCGCTGGACTTTTAATAATAACGTTATATGTGTTAATTAACTGAAGGTTCGTTTGTACTTCACCTGGATTATATACTTGTTGATCACTTTTTGATTGATTGACAAGAATTTGTGTTGAAGTTTGATAAACTGGTGTTAGGAGAAAATAACTGACAATTCCACTTGTTGCGGTCGCAATTGCTGCAATGATTATGATGAGTGAGAGACGTTTCTTTAATGTGAGAAACAGCTCTTTCAAGCTGATAGTTTCTTCCATGATTACCTCCAAAAATTTTAATCTATTTATTTAGTAAGACTAGAACATTATAAAGAATACGGTGATTTATATCCACACGAAAACTACATTTTTTTACAAAAAAGGATATAAAATTCGTTTTTCACTTACAGGATTCATTCTAACACGTTTTTGCTGACATATTCACGGCATTTTTTGGGCATTTCGCACCTATTTCCGAATGTAAGTGTTTACTTTGCTTTTATATCGCATTTTTTTGATTTACCTTATCACCTCTAATATATTTCGACAATAATGTCGAAATATGTCCGTTTTATCCTTTGTGATTTTTAGGTATTAGGATTCACTTTTAATGTTTTGTTAGAATATTCACCATTAGGATTATTGAACTATTTGTTTGCGTGTTTTTCTGTTTCGAGTAATTGAAGATATTGGATGGTTGCCCATGCAGCAAAATATCCGACAGACAAGATTAGGGTGATGAATACAGTACTGCTTTCCCCTAGACGTCTCGACTTTGTAATAGATGTCACTGAATTGTTCATTTTAGATAGATTATAGTTGGAGGTGTTTCAGAAAGATGCTAACGGCTGATGGAACAGACCTTTTAACCAGGACGAATCACTCGACTTAGGTCAGACCTCATCTAAAGTAAGGAAAAAGTAACCAAGATATCTACTATTTTTTATCTTATACTTTACTTTAAGTTAAAACACCAAGATGTGGATGATGACAAGCGATTGGGGGACAATTTGCTAGCACTAGCATCCAACTACCAACGACTAGAGAAGGGGTTAGATGTCATGTCAAAATACTATTGGGCAACACCAGAAGAAATCGAGAGAACGAGGAAACGAAATAAAACGCTTTTGATGATTGCTGTTCCAGTTGTCACCGTGATTTTGAGTGCAGTTGTGACGCTGCTTCTTCATTAAACCGCAATAAGAAAGGGCTTACTTTTTTAAGGAAAGCGCAAACGCCTTGTTCAGCCCCGACAAGCATAAGACGCTCAGGAATAGAAGGTGTTCTTTACCTTCTATTCCTGAGTGGCTTATGACCTCGAGGGGCTAGGCGCTGGAGCTGGACACAAAAACTAAGTCAAAAAATTTACGCTTTCTTATCCTTTCGAAAAAAGTCGTTCTCTTTTGGGTATCCTCATCGATAAATCATGTATAACAAGGATGTCATTCGCGCTACTTTTATACATAATCGTATCCCAAAAGAGAGCCGCTAAGCTTTTGTTTCCTCTTCTTTTTCCTTGTTGAATTTTTTCTATTCTTCCAAATTAGCGGTGCGATTTAAGATAGATCGCTAATTCCACACCATTCACATGACTTTTCCAAACCTTTTTATCGATTTTCCTTTCCTCTTTAAATTGATCAATGAAAATGAGATCCGCTCCTAGTAACGCTGTTAATTGTTCCGAGTTAAGTCTTTTTTTCACAGTTTGATCATCATAATGAAAGAGGACACTTATTTTCCCCGAGTTTGTAGCACTTGTTCCCATCGATTTTACCTCCCTATTTTCAAGCAAGTCGTAGTTTTAGTTTTGGCTAGTTGTTTGTTATTTATTAGTGGAATCCTTCGTTGCATGGAGAGAATATGGATTTTATGGGTGATTTGGTGGTAAGCATGAAGGTCTGCAGCATAATAAATCTAGTTATCCTTATTTAATCTTAAAAAAATGTAGATTTTGGAAGCGTTTTCATATATAATAAGTACATACTTACTAGGCAGTTAACTTTAGAAATGAAGGAGTGTTTAACATGGAAGAACGAGGAAATGTTTTTAATGGGATTAAGTGGGGGATGTTACTGAGTATTCCATTGTGGTTATCATTCTTTCTTTTAATTAAGAACTTGTTGTAGTGTTTAAGATTTTCTAATATCTTTTCGTTTATCTAGCTAACATATAGATCCAACCCATTCTTCTACTTGTTTTGATTAAAATGAGTTTAGGAATGGGTTTATTTTACTTTTAGATTATCCCCGTAGGAAAAGGTCGCAATTTTACGAACGAATTTTCTTTTCCTCTTTCTATCTCTTATAGTAAAATTTTAACTGTCCTTAATTAGGACTAAGCAAATATAATCTAGATAAAGGCAAACCTTATTGAAAAATAGGGACGCAAAGTCACAGATCTAAGATTCTCTACTATGATGGCTGGGCTACCGGATTGAAATTCAAGGGAGCGGATTCATTTGAAAATTAGGTCCATTTTTTGTTGGTTACATAAACATCATAAATATAGCTATTATTCTAGCGTATGCGTTAGATGCGGTCATAAGAAAAGAACTTGAAAATCATTTCAGGTTCTCTTTTTTTATTCTCCATGTTTATTTCAACCAAGCCTAGTCCGATGTCACCCTCTTTCCATTCCGCGAAACACCGTTCAGTGTTAGAAAATCGTTTAGGTGACCAACTTATCCTCTATTTCCAAAATCATTTTCAGGAAGAAAGACCTATGAATTTCTATATCATTCGTCCCGATAATAAGATTACAAAGGCAAAATCACTGAAAGGTGATGACGCAAAGCTACAGGGGCCTCTGCTTCGGCAAAGCCAGCCAGCTATCATCAATGATAAAGGAGTTTTTTGATGTCAAATCATTATTGGGCAACACCTGAGGAAGTAGCTAGAATTAAAAAGCGGAATAAAACGATTATGTATGCATCTTTTCCAGTAGCTACGGTTATTTTAACAGCATTGCTGACATTGTTGTTAAACTAAAATAAGAAAAGCGGAAGCGCCTTGTTCAGCTCCGACAGGCATAAGACGCACATGAATAGAAGGCGTTCTTTGCCTTCAATTCATGTGTGACTTATGACCCCGAGGAGCTAGACGCTGGAGCTAGACACTAACACTAAGTACAAAGCATATAAATTCTGATAGTATAAAATAATGAAGTGCCTGTCCTTTTAGTTCATTATAAGGACAGGCACTTTTGCTATTATGAATACATGCTTCATCGAAGACATCTATCTCTTCATTAATGTCTTTAATGGCCTGAACACTATTGTTTCGTATACTTTCATCAGCATTAGGGATTATTGATCCGTAGTAGGAGCTTTGGCAACAGTCTCTGAAATTAATCGTGGCTAAAATGGACAACCTGAGAACTCAATAACATTTCGAGTTCTTTTGTTTTCTTTAAGGAAAATTTGATCCCTATCGAATAGATTACGAGAAAAGTGACCACCATTTTAAAGAGGTGATTACTAAATGCGGACATTCATTGTAACTTGTTATATCGGCATGATTTTTATCTTTACTTGTACTGAGAGCTTATTTCTATTACTTCAAGAACAAAAACTAAGCTTTCAATTTAATGCCTCCCCCTCCTTCTCTGATTTTTTCATCAATGATCTTATCAATCATCCAGATATCACGTATTTTAACCAAAAGGCCGGCCATATTATTTGTTTTTTCATTTTAGCTCTGCTTCTTTATTGGGCCTCGCACCGAGTTTGGCTTACAACATTACTATTCTTAATAGTTGCCTTTTCGACAGAACTCGCCCAATTGTTCTTTTCACGAAGTGGCAGGCTGCTTGATGTGTTTTATGATTCAATTGGTTTAACAATGTTTCTTGCTTTTTATCTTTTCTATCAGGTGATAGTGGTTTTGGATCGTAGTGATTCATATAGAGTGGATTAAAAGTAAATCGATGGGGACCTCTGGATAGCAGTTTAGTTTTAATATTTTGGGACTGCCATCAGCGCTTTAGAACAATGTAACATTCCCAATATAGTATTTACTATTCGTTAAATGTTACATTTAAAAACATTTGATTCAACACTTCAGAATATTGCTGACATTGTTGTTAAACTAAGATAATTCCTTTGAAGAACCTTTCCTAAGTTGAGTTAAACTCACTCTTAGGGAAGGTTCTTTTGCTTTTGTGGTTCATACTCCGACTATTGTAAAGTAATGTTGCGCTTTACACTTAATGGATTAAACCACTGCGTTGTTAGAGAGCGCTACATTTAGTATTAATAACATCTCGAATCTTTTGTATTTTTAAAAGAGTATCCTTTAAAGAAATTTTATTTAATTCATCTACCATGTCTAAATAGTATTCCTTCCCATAATGCCATGGTGTCAATGTAAAAGGGTGTCTTTCATCCGCAAAGTATTCATTTGTCCTTAGATCTATACTAGTAATATTATATTCTTGTTTTAAATAATCATAAATCTCATCTAATAATTGATTTTCTACATCTAGATTCGGATATTTCCTCATATCAAATAAATGAATTTGTCCATCTTTACCTAAAAAGCAATTAGTAAGTTTAAAACAGTTTAGAATTAATTTTGTATTAGGTATATTTTCTTGGATAAATCGGTGAAGATCTTCAAATGATTTCTTCCATAATTCGAGATAGATTTTTTTATTACTTACCATTCTCATTTCACGCTGAAATAATTTTTCTTTATATGCCTTAGTGTTTCTAAAATTATTCGGGTTATTTGTTACATAGCCTTCATTAAATTTGGCCACCCCGTATTTTAGATCTGCGTAAACATCAAAAAGAATATAATCTGGGGGAGTGTTCCTGATTTCAGTTAAATAACTTTTTGCTAAATCATTTCCTAACGATTGTTTATGAAAATCATTTAAGTTTCCTTCAAGAAACTCATTTTCGAGTTCAATTTTTTTTGACATTAAACTGATAATCGAAGATTGCCACGCTGTACTTATACATTCATAATATTCTTTGTAATCAGGGACAAAATTCCGATTAAAAGTATCCCTTGTAACACACGAACCTATTACAGAAACTGTTATTTTTTCCATCAACTACATTCTCCCGTATTCTTATTTTCCCGTTAGCTTATTTTGCTCCTTTATTATGAAACATAAGAATTCAAGTAAAAAATCATGATAATATCTTGTTTCATAATTAACGATATTCTTTTTCCATTTATGATTTGAAGAAGAATGATATTTGCTTTTAGATAAATTAATAAATGTTACATCTTCATTCATGATCATTTCTTCCATCTGTTCTAGATATTTATTTTTACTTTGAAGATCATTCCTTTGAAAACTTTTTAAGAAGTTATTTTCATCGTAGTAGGAATTTACAAATCTTGCAGAATGGATGATTACTTTCGTATTTGGCAGTATTTCTTTTACCTTTATAAGGAATTGCTTTGTTGCAGCATACCACCTAGTTAAATATTCATCTTTATGTGTATGAATATTAAATATCTCTACATCCTCATGAAATTGCACCAATGATAATTTATTTTTGTTATTCGTAACACTTGTATGGCCAACATTTAACACACCATATAAAATATCAGCAATAAAGTCGACTACAATAAAATGCGGCTTCTGGATTTCGAGATTCTTAAACAGCTCTTTTTTAAAATCCATATTTATTACTTGTTTGTCCCAGCCTTTTATATTGTCTGAAATTGTTACGTTTTTAACTATTGGTTCGGACATAATACTTATCATTGAACTTTGATACTGATCTATTGATACATTACATATTTGTTCTAAATTCTCTAACTTAACTAGTTCAAAGCAACCACGGGTGGCAGATGTTCCAATCACTGATATATTTATCTGACTCAATACGTTCCCCCCATATATAATTGGTAGTCTTTTAGAAATTCACTTTACGCATATACTCTAGTCTTTAGACTAGAGATTTTGTTATTGTCTAAATCAACAAATTTCTCCCGTTAAAAAGGCTATAAGAATCAAGCACTAGAACCTGTTTCCGAGCCTTTATCATTATGAATTCACAATAAGTTTTGATAATTCACCAATAAAGCTTTTATAATAATTGCTCTCATAGTGATGCGGACCAAAACTAACAGTATGATCTACGTCGGCTAGGTAATTGTATTTTCTTAAATCTAGGATTTTTACACTTGGTGCTTTTGTAATAAAATATTTATTCATTCTTTCCCAAATGTTGTTATAAAGATTTATCTGTGTATTTGTAAATTTACCCTCTTTAATAAAGCTCATTGTTTGTCTATCACTATCGTAGTAATGTTTCGTTAGTCCACCCCAAATTAAGACAACTCTTTTTAAATCAACCGTCTGGCTTAATTCTTTGATAAATGCATCGCAGGAGTCTCGCCACTCATTCCAAAAATCAGGATGTCGATAATCAAATTGATCTGTATTTTTTAAAATCCAATGATGATAATGTGATGTTTTATGAATAAATCCATTTTGTCCCAAATATCTTCCATCACTTAACTTTCTCGCTCCATGTACAGCATCAACAAAGAAGTCCACTAATAAATAGTCAATATTTGCATTTTTTAAGTCTGTAAACGTATTTTTTTCATATTCTCTGATTACTTGATTTAAATCTTTTTCCTTTACATCTTTATAGTCATCCTTTTTAAATTCGATAGGTTGACTAGATAGACTTAGTAAAGATGGCCAAAAATGCGTATAAGCTACATTAAAGTACTGTTTATAGTCTGGGTTATAATAGTTCTCTCGACTATTGAATGCAGATCTAGTAAAGCAAGTACCTAATATCCCTAAATTAAGTACTTCCGGTTTCTCTTCAGCGATAACAATAGATGTACCATCAGAATTTATCGTCATGTTCACATTTAACCCATTTATCTTTGTTTTTCTCTCAATCACTTCTGTATAAGTAATATTATATAGGGAGAAATTCTCAACAAGATATAAACTGTAATTTTGCTGCTCTACCAAATCAATCCCTTTAAAGATTTCCATAAAGTTAAGTTCAATCATGAGATTATTATCTGTACTACGAGTATTGGCTAGCTTTATTTCTTTGTATGGAAATATGTCACTATCATTATTTACAATATTTTTTCTATACACGAAACAACGTAGATCACTTATCTTTCTAAACGAGGACTGATCAAAAACTAATTGAACACTACTCTTATCCTCATTATGTGAAATAGAAGTAACGCTCGCACTTAATTGAATTCTCTCAACTCTGATTGATAATCCGTGTGATTTTGTCCAATAAAACTTAAATTTCAAATCCATCAATTCAAACGTTTTGAGTATCTGTTCGTCTTTCTTCTTAATATCTGCCCCAAGAATAATAGCCTGATCTTGTACTTCTATAATGAAGTCTAAGATTGTCACTTCATCTTCAAATGAAAATTCACTTAACTTTTCAAACTCTAAAGAAAACGTGCTTTTTCCTTTATTCTCAAGAGACATACACTCAGAATATACTGTCGGTGTATCTTTGAATGATCTTTTTTTCAATGAAAGTTTTGAAAGATCAAGTTGCTCATTTGTTTTAGTTATTATTGCAGAGACGTCAAGAACTACCTCTCGCTCATTAAAACGCAAAAGATCCAACGTGCCCTTTACTCCCACTTTGTTGACCTTTAACCCTAGTGTTCCGTTTTTCCTTCTAAGTAAATTGATTGTTGCCAGCTTATTATTTTTTATTGTACCGATTCTTCTAAGCTCAGCTTGGACAGTTTCATCCACTTTTAAATCAACGTATTCATTATCTGCTCTTACATAGAAATAAACGAACTGATTGTTTGGATTATACATCTCAAAGTTATTCATTACCTGATCCAAATCCATGGTAAACTCATACGTATTTTCTTTTATGTGTACTACATCAATTTCAAAAACATCTCGATACGCAGGTACGACAAACCTATCTACATCTTTTAATCTTAGTTCTACTTTTAAAAGATCGGACATTTTTTCAAAATCGAAGGATAAAACAATTGTATTATTTTTAAGATGTACTTCCTTAACAGTAGCCATATTTATTTTCACCCTTACTTAAGCATCTAAATTGCAAATTATTAAAAAGAACGCATCTTAGATGGCGTTCTTTTTAATAACTTGTGATAATCATGTAACATTTATTTCGTCAAAATATGATGAAGTCTGGTCGTTAATTTATTCGTCATTTTATTTTTCTTCAAAATTTTAAATGACTTCTTGATTATTTGGGATTTCTTTAAGCGATCAAGTACTGTAGGATTTTTCGAGAGATTTAATAATTTTCTTTTATCCATTATTGCTCTAAATATTCGTTCGCTATTCTTTTGATCGATATATTTAAAATAGTCTGGTCTCATTTCACTAAATTTTTCTTTTTCTTTAAAATCTCTTTTTGTGTAATCTTCTATCATTTGTACAAGATTGTTTATATCGAATACTCTCTCACCAAACAAGTCGTTTTCCATATCTAAATAACTTCCTTGATATTTATTATAATCATCAATATCAAACTGAAAGAATAGAATCGGCTTTTTCTGGTAGTACATTTCCCAAGCAACACTTGAATAATCTGTAATTAACATCGAAGACTTCATTAAGAGTTCATTTACTTTTTCTTCTCCGTACTGATAAATTCTTATTCTTGAATTTTCACTACTAAATTTGTCAATATATGCTTTGAATTTTGGATGAATATAAAAGTCTAAGCTTACATTAAATGTATTTAATACATTAGCCAGCTTTGGCGAGTTAAGAAGTGAAATATAATTTTTATAATAATCGGTTTCAATGAATTTTTCTTCCGGAAGATCATCCATCCACGATCTCCAAGTAGGCATCAGCATGATTGATTTCTTGTCTGACGATTTATCAGCAAGAACATCCCATCTACTCAATCCAGTGACGATAACCTCTTCATCTTTATAGTCAAATACATCTGTAATGATACTTTTCTCATAATCCGAAGAAACAACAAAGAGATCCGTAGCATTAGCATTTGTCGCCTTTTTCTTAAACACACTATCAATTCTCTTAAGAGCAATTACTCCATGCTGCAAGAATACATGTTTTTTTCTTTTTATAGTTTCTCTCAATTTGCCCTTTTCGATTCTAATATCGTACGAATGACCTCTAGATTCTGAGGAAACCAACAGGGTAGATGCATAAAGATAAAGCATATGTTTAAAGCTCATGTATTTGATGACTTTATTTTTCATAGGTTCAATATTGTTATAATCTGGTGAGGTATCTTTGATTATATAATAGAAGTTTTTCTTCTTATTGTTCTCATAACAATATTTAAAGAAATAATACCCATTATCTTGAGCACCTTCTGAAAATTTCTCAAATGCCAACCAAATATCTTTTCTATCAAAATATTTCTTAAACAATAGATACGTAAAATATGCGACATTTTCCTTTATCTTAAAGGATAATGATTCATGCGACATTTTTTCCCTATATACAAACGCTAAATTGCCTACTGAAGTAATATAAGGATAGAATTGGAATCCGTTGTTGAATGTAAAAGAATATTTCACAATCTTTTTATCAATTGATTCTTTTACGTTAGCTGATGTCTTTTTAAGCTTAATTGGATATTCCTTACCAGAAATACTCACGACTGCAAATATATCCCAAAAATAATTTTCAAATTCTAACGGTAATATATCAAATTCAAACTTTACTTTAGACTTATTCTGAGTAAGTTTTACTTCCTTTGCATCGAATCGATATTCTCTGTTCTCTATTTTGTGTCTATACTTTAACATAATGGCTGACACTTCATAGGATGAACACTCTGGGAGCTCTAGAGTGAATTCTCCATTAATGATGTTTTTTTCCATTTGGAAATTAGTTAATTCCACAGCGGATTTAAGCTTTTCATTCACTAAAGGTAATCCTTGTTTAATGACTAGAGATAATTCATTCTTTATTGTTAGATATGGTGTAACTAGGTTAGACGTATTTGTTGTGATTGAGTCAAAAAATCTTTCATGTCCTGGTAGCTTCGGATAGTGATAATAGCCAATTTTATTCTGTTCAATGAACGTATCATGAATGATTTCTAATGAGACATCCCAACGAGAATCCACCGTTTCATAATCCTTAATAAAGTCAGTTAAATCAATTTTAATTAACGCATCACCATCAACAATCTTCGGAGAGACATATTGAGACCATTGCTCTTTCGTCTTCCTTTCTACCAAGATTACACGTATACTTTCTAATTTATCATAATGAAAACTAGGTAATCTAAACATTAGATTTTTACTAATTACTTTTACATCATCAATAGAAATACGGTTACTTAACTTTCGATATA
This sequence comes from Metabacillus rhizolycopersici, assembly GCF_020075705.1. The sequence continues at coordinate 52,458 of NZ_JAIQUM010000003.1, forward strand.
CTTCTCTTCTATATACCTCTTCGCCACCGATCAAAAATGCTACTTCATTTTTACCTGAGACATAATTTATCACACTAATTTCTTCGTTAATTTCAATCGGTTTCATATGTCTTAAAACTGGGCTTTCAATCCAAACACTATCTTTTTTTATTTCATATAAAATGACTGACTCTTCAGTATAAAGCTTTAAATATAATTTCCAGCGTTGATTTTGCTGGAATAAAGGATCGACAAATAATTGGGAAATATTAACATTTATTTCACCATTTTCATTGAAGCTTCCTTCATGCTGCCCAAGTGTGAGAACATCTGATGTCTTTATGTTAGAAACAACTAATGAATAACGATTATATTCACCAAGTTGTTCACCCTTTTTCAATTTAATCTTAAGATTATTTCGCTCCAAAGATATGTCTTCAAAATACATGATTTCTTCTACAAATGGCATCGTTTTGCTGTCAAAATAATTATCATTTACGATTAAAAATGCTAGCTCTCCTTTAATCGTTAAATATGGTGCGACTGCTTTTAATCTATTTATCTTGATAGGCTCATAAAATCTATTATTTTCTACATTAAAGTTTTCACTTACACCTAATTTATACTGTTTTAATAAATAGCCTGTCTTTTTCTCAATCGCCAGTTCATACTTTGTACCAATCTTTGAGCTTTCCAGACTAGATAAATCAACTTGAAGCTCGAGTGGATTATTTTTTACTACTTCATAATCAATCGCTCGGTTGCTCTTATTTCCACTATTATAAAGCACAACGTGAAAACTATCGTTAGGATTAAGAATAAACTCCTTTAATTTAAAAAGCACTTTACCATTTTCGACCGTCACATCTTCTACTGTTTGTTTATCCGCGATCATATCACAATAGCTTTTGAAAATCATTGAAGCATTCCCGTATACTAAGGAAACATTGTTTTTAACGGTTAAATTTGGAACTACGATTCTAGTTTTACTTAGATTAAAACATGTAGCGGAATATTTGTTTTTCTTTTCGAGATCGATTGTTTCTTTATGCACTCGGAACTTCTTACCATTGATTAAAAAAGATAAATCCAGAGCATTTTTATCACTGTTATCAAAATTCAGTTGATTCATATCTAGTTTCAGCTTCATCACATGATCAATATATTCTATTTCAGGAGCATATCCTCTCGATTCTTTTGTTTTCCTGTCAACGGTCATGATTTGAACCATATCGTCCATTAACTGATCATTTTTATCTATGACCATTTCAAAAAAATGATCGCTTATTTTGTAATTTTTAATTGTTATTAAAGCCAATTGATCTCACACCTTCAATATGTTTCGACTTTTTTCATTACTTTTTTATTCATTATTCTGCTATAATTTAAATAGGACTATGTAACCATACCATAGACCAAACCAAGAATTAAGTCTCTCAGCTGATATTCCAATAATTTACTTAAGGGGAATAAAAGCCCCTAATAATAGGGGCCTGTGTAACGTTCAAATTAAGAATAATCATTATTCAGCATTGATAATTGTTATTTTATCAAAGACTTCTTTATCTGATGAAGTAAAGACAAGGCCGTATTTGTCAGTTTGATAAATATAAGAAGCTAAAAAATGATTGGCGATATGAGGCTCTCCTAATTGTTCATTTACTAAAGCGATTGGAATCTCTACCTGATTAAGGGTTATCTTTTCAACTATTTCATTCTCATTGAAAGAAATAGTTGTGTTTTCATTCTCTACAAGATTACTTTTTTGTGAATTTACTTCGTATGATATGTCTGGATAAACGGTGGACACTTCCTGCCTTGTTCGTCCAATTAATGCTATTGCCTCTTCTTCAGAAGCTGGAATCGTGTCATATAAATAATCTTTCACATCATCGAATTCTAGTTGATCAAGTGGATCAATTTGTTTCGTAATTACGTCACTAATCCAGCCATTCGTACCATCTTCCAGTCTTAACATAGACCAAGATATATCATCTTCACTGACTTCATGTTCATTTACAACAAATGAATAGCCGAATTCAACCGTTTCTAACTGTTTACTATCCGTTGTTGGTAATGCACGTATTATTGCCTTATCTACATGTACATATCTAATTACCTTTGGTTTCGTTTCTACTTCATCGTTTTGAAGTTCTGTTAAGCTCTTATCATTTACAATTGGACTCTCGTTCTTTCCTCTCGTAAATACATCACTAATCTCCATTTTTGAAAAGATAAAAAAGGCAACGCTCATGAATAACAGAAAAGATAATGTGACGATGAGGGATGTTTTCATCACTTTATTTGATTTTTTCTTTGAAACCCCTCTTGTCCCTATTTTTATCTTACTGGATTGTTTACGAATTCCTTCAGCCTTAAACGCCTTTTGTTCTTCCTTACTTAATGCTTTATATTGCTTTATAAAAGCCTCATATTTAGGCATGATATCTTTAATGTCACCGTAATCCTTGACCGTTCCGTGTTCTAACCAAAGCGCCTTTGTGCAAAACTTCTTCACTTGACCTGCAGAATGACTAACAAAAAAGATGGTTTTTCCACGTTCCTTAAATTCATTCATTTTGGCGAAACATTTATCGGCAAATGTTTTATCACCAACTGAAAGAGCTTCATCAATGACTAAAATATCTGGATCAGCACTAACGGAAATGGCAAAGCCTAGCCGAGACTTCATTCCACTTGAATATTTTTTTACTGGCATATCAATAAATTTTCCGATATCGGCAAATTCAATAATTTCTGGTTGTAATCGTTTAATTTCCTCTTTCTTCATCCCCATCAATAAACACTTTAACTCAATATTTTCCCTACCAGTTAACTGTTTATCCAACCCAGCAGCAATGGCAATAAGGGAAACTTCGCCATTTGCCACAATTGTGCCACTAGTAGGAGGAATAATTTCTGAAAGTAAATTAGATAAGGTTGATTTACCAGAGCCGTTTACACCAATAATGCCAATGACATCTCCCTTTTGTGCATCAAAGCTAACATCTCTTAATGCATAAAAATCCTCGCCAAAACCGCCAGGAAGTAAAATATCCTTTAGCTTTTCCGAATTCTTACTATGCATTTTATATTTTTTTGTTACATTACGTACGTGAATAGAATAATCCATATTACCAAACCTCATTATAGATAGTCTACAAAATGCCTTCTAAATTTTAAATGAAGAATTGAACCAATCAAACATAATCCGAAAACAACCATCCAAAAATAAAGAGCATATTCCATATCGTCAAAAAACCACCCCATGCCTAATAAGGCATTTCTATATCCCTGAACGATATAATATAGTGGGTTTAAGATCATTACCTTCTGTAAGAACAAAGGTAGCTTCTCAGGAGTCCAAAGAATCGGTGTTAAATATAACATCATTCTAATAATTGATTGAAATATTTGATGAATATCTCTCACGATTGTTGATAAAGTAGAGGTAATTAAAGATATCGAAAAGACTAATGAAACTAACCCTACCATATAATACGGAATTTGAATAAGATGAATGGACATTCCTTGTTTAGAAAACAGAAAAATCACTATGATCGTGACTAATAAAGCGATATGTTGATAAAATACTGACGTTACAACATAACTTGGAATTGCACTCATTGGAAAATTCATTTTTGTAATGAGGTTTAATCTAGAATAAATTGATTTAGAACCTTGTATACAGGCAGAACTAAAGAAAAACCAAACGACTAAACCGGCAGATAGCCAATAAACGAATGGAATACCATTTACGTCGTCGCCTCCCCTAATCCCAAGGCCAAACACAAACCAATAAATGCTCATTTGTATTAATGGGTTTAAGATTTCCCAAAGCATTCCCAAGTAATTATTATTATTTATGCTCTTTAATTGGTAGACAGATAAGCGAATAATCATGTAAAAGCTACTTATCTGCTCCTTAATGATTGTAAAGAATGATTTCATTATTTATTTTGCCTCTCCTAAGAATATTTTCTCGACAACTCTTTTAGAGGCAAACCCATTGTCTAAATAACAATACTTTTGATAAAAACGGTTATATTTTTCTTCATATGCCTCTAATCCGTTATTTTCATAATCAGATATAGCTTGTAGCAATTCTTGAGTTGTTTTTACAACCGGTCCTGGGGCATCTTCCTCTAAATTAAAGTACAGCCCTCTAACTTTTCCACTATAAGATTCCAAATCGTATGTGTAAAAAATGATAGGTCTTTTTAAGTTCGCAAAGTCAAAGAAAACAGAGGAATAATCCGTAATCAACAAATCTGAAATGAGATAAAGCTCGTTAATATCTAGGAAACGAGAATAGTTGTAAACAAATCCTTCATAGCCAGAAAGATCAAAATTATCTGCTACAAAAGAATGCAATCTCAAAAGAATAATATATTCTTCTCCTAGCTTTTCCTTTAGTAAGTTTAAATCCATATTTAGCTCAAACTTATATTTTCCAGGTCTAAAAAACTCATTGTCCCTCCAGGTTGGAGCATAGAGAATGATCTTTTTATTTTTGGGTAAACCAAGCTTTTCTTTAACAGATGTAATGTAGGATGAATTGTTATGAGTATAGAATATATCATTACGCGGATAACCGACTTCTATCATTTCTTTATGAAAGTTAAATGCTCGCTTAAAGATGTCTGAAGAATAACGATTTGGCGATATGAGATAGTCCCAATTTTTAGACTCCTGATGAAAGCCCTCTACATATGTCTCATTTGTTGTTCCTGGCATATGAACTTCCTTGATATCACTAACAAGTTTCTTTAACGGTGTCCCATGCCATGTTTGGACATATACTGTGTGCTTCGGTTTGGTTATCCATGACGGCATTCTACTATTCGTCACCCAATATCTTGCCCTTGCCATTGAAATGAACCATTTTAAAGAATAGCGATTTACATATGGTATCTTTCTCTGCAAAAATAGAGATGAGTGCTCTTTCCTTATGCTCCAAACTCCATTGTACTCTGGATGATGTTCTACTATATATTCGTAAATCGCTTTAGGATTACAGCTATATTGTTTACCAGAAAAACTTTCAAACATAATCAAATGTTTATTTTGCGGCAACCACGATAGTACAATAAACATGCTTTTTGCACATTCTCTAATTACCTTTTTTATGATTTTCGTTATTAATTTTTTCATAAGAATCCTACACCTATTAATCGAGTTTTTTATTTTCAGCACGGAAGGCGGAAGAGATCACTTTAGCATTGCCAGAATCTTACTACCTAAGTTACGTACGAACCGAATTTTTTTATATCGAAACCAAGTCGACTGAATTAAATCGCTTTTTCGTATAACGGATAGCAAGTCCCCTCTTTTTACTAGGTCTTTTTCCTTGAGCTTAATCTCATTGAAAATTCTTGAGCTGTTCTGCTTATCGTTATATTTAAAATACTGATTTCTTTTTAACGTAAATATCGGCTTTTCTTTAAAATTAGTATGAATATACTCTTCTATTTTATCCACTAAAGTTGTAGCATCATATGTTACCTCTCCAAATAGGTCATTTTCTAAATCTAGATATGCCCCTTGGTACTCGTTATATTTCGCAAGATCAAATTGGAAGAATAAAACCGGTTTTTTCAAATAATGCATTTCCCAAGCCACACTCGAATAATCCGTAATTAATAGACTTGATCGCATAATCAGCTCATTCACCTTCTCATCACCAAATTGGATGATTCGTACATTTGAACGATTTGTATGAAAGTGAGGAACATAAGGCATAAATTTAGGATGAATATAAAAGTTCAATCGCACATTATTCTCTTTTAATAAATTATTTAATTTTTTCGACTGTAATAATGCACTGTACGATTGATAATAATCTGATTCCATAAATTTTCCATCTTCAACCTCTTCAAGCCAATTTCTCCAAGTAGGCATTAAGAGGATTTCTTTCATAGCCTTAGAACTTACTTCAGACTTATCTTCTAATACATCCCATCTTGCAAGACCTGTGACGGCAATATTCTTCGGATGATAGTCAAAATCGTTTTCGACAATTTCCTTTTCAAAATCTGAAGATACGATAAATAGATCTGCTGAGTTTGCCGAATTCACTTTAAACGTATTTTCTACCTTTTTTAACCCTAAGACACCGTGTTGTAAAAAAACGAATTTTTTGGCAACGACATAATCTCTAATAACACCTCTAGACACTCGCCAAGCATATCCATGCCCTTTTGTCTCAGAGGAGATAATTAATTTTGAAGCAATTAATAAAAGCAAGTGCTTGACACTCATGAAATACACAACACGTTTTTTGTATTTAGTCAGGTTCTTCGTATCCTGTGAATCTTTTTTAATAACGTAATAGATCTTTTGAGAGTAATGATTTTCATAGCAATCCTTAAAGAAATAGAACCCGTTATCTTGTGCTGTTTCTGAGTATTTTTCATGGATTAACCAGATTGGATTAAACGAAAAATACCAGAAAAGGATACGATATAAAAAGAAAGCAACATATTCATTAACCTTATATTTTAAAGCCTCGTATTCTCCTTTTTGTCGATAGGTAATACTAAAACCACCGTGCATCGTAATATAAGGATAAATTTGATAGTTATCGTCTGTATGAATCGTATATTTCAACATTCTATGCTTGAGCTTTTTACTTATTAAATAGCTATCATTTACAATTCGAATGAAACGTTGCTCACCATTTTCAACTTGTATCGCTACAAACACATCCCAATAGAACTGTTGAAAATGAAGATTGTTTAAATTAACTGAACAGGTGATCTCTTTTTTGTTTACCCCTGTGTCTTTTACATCTATTTCGTGGACAACCATTTGTTGATTATGGTCATGGCGAAGTCTCAAAAGAATATTCGTTACTTTAAAGTCCTTTAGTCCATCCATTTGAATAAATGTTTTAAAGCTTAATGTACCACTTTTATTATCCATGTTAATTTTTCGTAAAAATGCATATCCAGGATATTTTTCTTTTAAGTATTGATCGTTAGAACATATATAGATAGCAAATTTATGATCTTTCGTCATGTATGGGACAACAAACATGTCATTGTCTATTGATATTTTTCCGCTGATACGCTCAGTAGTCGATTCTACGTGTTGTTCAATCCTACTTATTACTTTGCTATTCTCTTGAACATGTTCGAGATACATATCCCAGCGACTAGTTTTCAGCGTTTTCCCTGTGAATTGTGAGATTGGAATAAGTATACAGTCATCCATTTTGTTAAAATCCAGATACATCTTTTCTTTCGATTTTCTGTTAATAATGACTATCTCAAAATGGAACGTTACACTCTTATCATTAATTTCAAAACAGATCTCGTTATTTTTCGTAATGAAAAGATTATCGGCTATTATGCTGTGTTTTGGTTTAATATTTTTAAGTTGTAACCATTCCATCCTTTGTCTTCTCCTTGCTGCCTAGGCACAAAAATAGTCTCTCTAACAGCTGTTAATGAGACTATTTTTACGCACAACTAATTTTTATTTTATCGTTTCACTTTTCAATAATCCCTCTAAATAAGGGATTAATGACGAGCGTAATTCATCATTTTTCAAAGCAAACTCGATCGTTGTTTGTACAAAGCCTAACTTTTCACCAACATCGTAACGTTTCCCTTTGAAATCATACGCATAAACCGGTTGCTCACTGTTTAATTTTTGAATAGCATCCGTTAATTGGATTTCTCCTCCTGCACCGATATCTTGTTGCTCTAAATAACGGAAAATTTCTGGTTTCAAGATATATCTTCCCATGATTGCAAGATTCGATGGAGCTTCACCTTGGTTTGGTTTTTCTACAAAAGAGTTTACACGATATCTTCTTCCATCTTGTGTAAGAGGATCAATGATTCCATAGCGATGTGTCTCTTCATCTTTAACCGTTTGAACTCCAATGACTGAAGACTGTGTTTCTTCGTATTGATCGATCAATTGCTTTAAGCAAGGCTCATCACTTGCAACAATATCGTCGCCTAATAAAACGGCAAACGGCTCATCACCAATAAATTTCCGAGCACACCATACCGCATGACCGAGGCCTCTCGGTTCTTTTTGTCTAATGTAATGGATATCAACAAGGTCTGAAGCTTTACGAACTTCATTAAGTAATTCAAATTTCTCTTTTTCAAGTAAATTTTGTTCCAACTCAAATGCATGATCAAAATGATCTTCAATTGCACGTTTTCCTTTACCAGTTACAATAATAATGTCTTCTATTCCTGACTTTACAGCCTCTTCAACAATATACTGGATCGTAGGTTTATCAACGATAGGTAACATTTCCTTCGGCATCGCTTTTGTTGCTGGTAAAAATCTCGTTCCCAGACCTGCAGCAGGTATAATTGCTTTACGTACTTTTTTCATGTCATCCTCCTAAGGTTTTTCCCACTTTAATCTATCTGACTTTTTCATCTCTTTATCTCTATTTACATGGAACATTCGAAAGACAACTCGCCCTAGTGGTTCCCACAAAACAAGTTGTCTTCTATATTTTTCAAAACGTTAATCGTTTTTATTTGGCAATAGCTAATTCTTTCACAATCTTTGTCGTTGATATTCCAGCTGTACGAGGGAGATACACGACCTCACAATGTTCTTTTAGAAAATCAAAATGTCCATCCCAGTCACTGCCCATCACGAAAACATCAGCATCATTTGACTTAATGTCGTTTATTTTTTGTTCCCAATTATTTTCAGGAATAACTTCATCAACGTAACGAATAGCTTCCAAAATCATTTTTCTATTCTCATAACTATGGTAAGCCTTCTTATTTTTAATCGCATTGAATTCATCCGTAGATAATCCAACGATTAGATAGTCGCCAAATGATTTTGCTCTTTTTAGTAGAGCGATGTGACCCCAATGTATCAGATCAAAAGTCCCGTATGTGATAACTTTCTTCACGTATACTCCCTCCTCCTCTATTAATATATCAAATAAATCTATCTTAATAATTTACAATTATTTTACATAAAATATGTTGCTTTTTACAAACTGTTAATAATCCATCATAGAATTATAGCATATTCTTACAGTAAACGACATGCTACTTCAAGCAGAATGTTCCTACTTGTTCTCTCATTTTATATTTCTCAATGTTGTCATTAATCTCACAAACGTTTTTACTATTGTAGTTGTTAAGAATAACAACAAATAAAACTTAACTACGTGGATTTCGAACAACATAGTAAACAGGAACAAACAAACGAACAAGCCTGGGAGACCTGTAAGAAAAGCGATCAAATCAAGCACAAAGGACTTATTCCGAATCTTATTTAATGGATCTTGAACCAGATTTGCAGATTGAGTTAACTGATAAGAAATCGGAACCAACAACCCCATAATAATAAATACAGTGATTGTATATATGAACAGGATTTCTACGTTTGTTAAAAGAAGTTTGTCTGTATGAATTAACAGTGTCATAGCAATCGAAAGGTAAACAGGTAAACTCGCTGCCTGTATAAGAAAATCTATGAATATACCTTTTTTAGATGTCCTCTTTGTTATTCTTGCTAGTTCTCCATCTACACAATCAAACAAATAACCAATATTATAAAATAATGCCGCTAACAAATAAGTGAATGGTTGAGAATAAACAATCATTAAGCCTGAAAGTAACATAAAAAAAACACTCAACCAACTAACGAAGTTCGGAGTTGCTTTGATAGATTTAAAGAATAAAGTAAAATAGATTGAGATCCTTCTTAAGACAAACCAAGACCATAAATCTTCTTTTTCACTAAATCCTTGACTCATTTCACGATATCTTACAATAGAATTTGTATCAAAGAACGTTATTGGAAGTTGCTTTTTGGCGTTTCTCATATCCTATTTTCACCTTCCAATATTGTTTACTTGTTAAACCACTTAATAATCCATATCCTCTAATAAAATGAAGTAAAAAGAATACTAAAAACGTTGGGAAAAAATAAGCAATATTTTTACGTTTCTTCACCATACTTACAGAACCGATGCCAATAAGCGTAAAATAAATCGCTAAAAGTAAGATAAAACTCTTTAAAATAAGGGGGCTAAAAAATGATCCGAGAGTAAACATAATTCCCATCATAAAGACGATAATAGGTACGAGATGTCGAAAACGAAAAAGGCCCTTCGTACCACTAGATGCGATCATTGTCCATTTTCCGTCAGCCAATGCTTTTTTAGTAAATGCTTTCAATGTAGACCTTGAAAAATATGTGGAAACAATTGAACTTGATAAGAAGAACTTCCCACCAGCCTTACGAATTCGTGCATGCATATCCAAATCTTCACTTCGATTTAATCTTTCATTGAAAAGTCCAACCTCTTTAAAGATCTCACGTTTATATGCACCGTATGGGACCGTGTCAACTTCACCTTCCCATTTGTCTTTCGTAATCCTAAATAAACTGTTACCAACCCCAAATGGATGCGAGTATACATGAGCAATTATTTCTCCCCAAAAACCTACACCCTTTGTCTTAATTACTCCACCAACACATGCCATCTCAGGTTTCCTTTGGATTAAATCATAATATTTCGTTAAAAAGTCGGTTGGGATTTGTGTATGGCCATCTACCCTAATGATATACTTTCCACTAGAATTGGTAATGCCGATGTTCCACCCTGTTGGTAAAATCCCCTTTGGGTTCTCATAATAACTTATTCGATTAGGATGCTCGTCCATAATTTTTCTTACTACTTGCTCAGTACTGTCTGTCGAATCTCCATTTATTACGATAATCTCATATTTCTCTTCTGGAAAATCTTGATTCAATACTCTTAGAAGTAAATCATTAATATATTTTTCTTCATTCCTTATGACCAATAGGAATGAGAATACTATTTGTTTAGAATCCAATTTTCCTCCTCCAATAATCAGTTCTTTTCTCTGTATATAAAAGTATTAAGATTTTTTATGATTTTTGTAAATTTTATTACAAACGCATTTACAAAATAGTATACATATAATTAACTCAAAATGAAACAGTTAATTATTTTCCAATAGGAAAAAAGACTCATTTCCCCTGAGTTTCGTCCGTCTTACATCCTTCTCACCATCCCACTCTTGTTTACAACTTAATTAAAAATTACTATTATAAATAGTTGTATGTGTGTGCCAAATTTCAATGGTGGTACAGACATTTACTTAGCATGTTAGTATTTTCTTGTTTAAAGTCTGAGATAAAGCGAGACTTATCGGGCTTTTACGGGCAGTTATCCCCCACCTTCGCCTCTTTGTGATTCACTCAAGCTTAGAGGTGGGGGTATTACTGCCCGTTAATGCGGGATAAAATTTAGTGTTTAAGGGAGTTATCCGATTGCAAACTGTACTTATAACAGGAGGAGCTGGCTTTGTCGGCTCGCATATTGCTCGTGAATTGATAAAGCGATATGAAAAAATAGTGGTATTAGATAATCTTTCAACGGGGTTAAGGTCAAATATTCCTACGAATGAAAAGATTATTTTTGTTGAAGGCGATTTTTCAGATAGGAATACGGTTGAACAGTTATTTTCTATCTATCGATTCAATTATATTTATCATTTAGGAGCAATTGCTAGTGTAGCTGCTTCTATAGATAATCCTTTATTCACACAACAAACAAATTTCCAAGGTACCCTTAACTTACTTGAGGCTGCTCGCAAACAAGGGATAGTCAATCGATTTATCTTTGCATCTTCAGCTGCTATTTATGGAAATGAGGGTACTTTACCTAAAAAGGAAAATACAATGATACAGCCTCAAACTCCATATGCGATCGATAAATTTTCATCTGAACAATATGTCCTTGCTTATCATCATTTATACGGATTGCCTACAACTGCTCTTCGTTTTTTTAATATATATGGAATAAACCAAAATCCACATTCTCCATATTCAGGTGTGATTTCGATCATGACAAAGCACTTCGAATTGAAATCGAAAGGGGAAAATCCAGCATTCACACTATTTGGATCCGGACAACAAACTAGAGACTTTGTTTATGTGAAAGATGTTGTTGATGCTAGTTTACTCGTAGCAACAAATGCAGCAGCAGTAGGAAAGGTGTTTAATGTGGGTACCGGGAAGGCAGTTAGTATTTTAGATATCATAAAAATCTATGAACAAATCTCTGGTTATTCATTAGACCTAACTTATCAACAGAAACGCAATGGAGATATTGATCATTCCTATTCAGATATTTCTCTCCTTTCATCATTAGGATATAAACCCAGATACTCTATTGAAGAAGGTCTAAAAGAGTATTGGGAAGAAGTATCAAATTGAACTCTATTTCCCCAATATCTGTACGTTAGCAATGTCACGCCTAACAAGTTTCTTCCTTTTACAATATCATTCGTTCTATACTTTCCAGTCTATCCATTCAAAAAAGACAGCGGATTTCAACCTCCGCTGTCTTCTTAACGTTCAACTACCTCTCACTATTTTTGGGCTAATAGGATGGGGTCATTCGTTGTACTATTTATACTTTGGCTTATTCTATATAAAACCACAATAACTGTCTATATAATCGCTACTTTTATTATCCATGATCATTCTATTTGTGCAAAGTCAGTCAAACACTCAAACCACATCTGTTAATGAAATTGGTTGCTTAATTTGTTCCTACAATGACTGTATAATAAGTTCAATTAATGCTTCGGATACCATAGATTAACCGGATCATCCGTATCTACATAAAATTCGTCTTGTATTTCTTCCTCAAACTCATTATACTGCTCATTATCAAATTCAAGCTTGCTTTTTATTATAGAGAAAAATTTTTTTAACAAAAAAAGCACCTCATCTCATTTGGTTAAACATGATAGATTCATTTTATCCAAAACATATTAAGCAAATGTTAAGAGTGTTATAATCTTTTGTTAATATTCTTGTCCTTGTGTAGTGAATAATCGTAGGTGTGATTATCGAATACCTATAATCTTCCTTATGTGACATGGTCCATGTATATCATCAATTGTTATAGTATGAAGGTTATTTGAGTCCGTATCAAAATGAAATTGTATAAAATCTGCCATTGATGGTGATGGCATAAACCGAAACGTGTTTACACTAGACCCAAAACGTAATAATGGTCGAGGAATATTCATTGTCACCATAGAAATAACAGATGAATTATTATTATTGCCGATAATAATAATCTGACTAAATGTCCGTAAATCATCCTTAAAATTAACCGTATTACCGACCAATCGAAGGTCACCTTCAAACAAAACAACATCTTTAGCACCAAAATATTGTGAAGCTAACTGATTACCATCCCCGCCAATACCCCCACTATCTTTTGTTCCGGTGCCTTTTGAATAGTCAAAATTTCTAATAATGTTTCTATAACTGTCACTAAAATACATTGCATATTGATGGAACGTTTTACTACCACTTCCGATCACATCGTCATCAAACGTGTTATCATTACTAAAATCAAGTCTGATCGCACTATGGCCTTCTGCTTTACACGAATCTCTAAAATAATTTTTCTTAAAGTTATTCCTATCTGAATAGCTTAAATAAACAGCACTTTTACTTGAACCGAACCCTGTGTTACTTTCAACTTTACAATGATGTGAGTGGTGTAAATAAACGATATATTCCCCAATGTCTTCAAATACATTATCTCTAATCATCACATTTTTAAAAGCTTCCATATGAATAGCAGTTGAAATTGTATTTTTAAAGACATTATTGATGATCGAAATATTTTCACAATACTTTAGAGGTTTGACACCATTTTTTTCTCTTATATAGCCGTGCGTACCAATAGCACGTACAACATTTTCAAATCTACAATTTTGAATGGTTATATCACGTGAAACGGTTCCATCATAGCCACCAAATGGCGGAAAGGATAATTTTGTTAATATCTCAATTTGGATTAATTCGAAGTCTTTAGATCCGGCATGGTTTGTGTAGTTCACATCACCAAGCCAACAGGACTCAATCAATATATTTTTACATGAAGAAATTTGAAAATAGTGTCCATTCTGCCCATTCTTTATTGTTAAGTTCTTGAATGAGAAATTCTCTCCATGTCCTAGGTCAAAAGCAGACACGTTATTATTGACAGTTTTTAATGGACTTTTAACTGTATTAAGATCAATTGTTCCACCTTCAAAGTGAATATTTCCATCACCATTGTATTTCGTCGCATAGGAGGCATTTCCTCTTTCTCCATTTGCGAAAATATTCGTATGAGTAGCTCCACCAATCCTTTTTATTACGCCTTCCTGGTGAATTGTAATCTTTGTATTTTTAAATAAGCGTAAGGGCTCTGCAACACCATAGATTCCTTTAGGGAAATAAATACGGACAGATCCTTCATTTTTAGCAAGGTCTAATATTTCTTGAATCACAGAACTTTCGTCTGATCCGTCTGCTTTAAGGTTAAAAGGAGGTTGTCTCACGTTTATCTCACGCTGAGCTAAGTCATTCACGGTTTTTGCTAATTCTTCCGTTATTTCATCAATACTGTCATAAACTGATTTTCCTTCACTATCTTTAATCTTTGCGGGAAAAGACGAATTAGAATCACCAAGATTTCCAAGTCTATAGCCCACAAAGACAGATAATACCCATAGGAAAAAGTTTACTAAGAAGTTTCTTCTGTTCACGAGATCACCCCATTTAAGACTATACCTTGAATCCTTTATAAATAGCAATAATCCTAATAGCATATAAACATTACATATAATGGAGTACTTATAATAGAGAATCAAGGGAATGGATGGGGTGACTTTTTGTCGAGTATTTATCTTATTTTTTAAACAAGTTTGAGTATAGTGGTGATTCTTCCAGATGCTTGTGTGATGCTTTCATCTGCCATTCGTTAAGCGACGACAATAAATTTTAATAATCTAGTCATGCCATCTACTTTCCATAAATACCTCCGCTGTGTTGAAGTAAGGAAGAACAGATGTATTACCAATAGCATAAAATCCATTATCAGGGTTCCATATCTTATATGTGTTTAAGCTGTTTGTAAAACCTTCTTTATACCTTTCTGGAACTTTATAACTCCCTTCTGAATCAATGTTTTTATGTTCTTGTACAGGTATATAAAATAATCCCGAGATGTTCTTTTCTTCTTCCATTAATTCCTTTAACGCATAACCGGATGCCGCATGATCATGGTGTGGATCTAAGTAGGACAAAGCATGATTAGTTGCTGAAGGGTATCGCTCATTCATTTCCTTCATAATCTTTTTTACGTCTTCTTTTTGAATATCACCATCTGGTAACTGATAGACAAATACATCATCAGGCTTTACCCCTAGTGCTTCTACCGATTTCTTAAATTCACTTACTCGTGATGCGCCAAATTCGTCTCTTGTAATCGTTGGTAGCCCTTTTTCTTCTAGTTTCTCATTGACTTTATGGAATGCACCGCTTGCCTTCCCCTCCGATAATAAGACGACGACAACCCTATCACCACGTTCTCTATGATGTAAAATTGATGGCCCTAGGCTAAGTACCTCATCATCTGCGTGTGGCGAATAGAAGATCGATGTTTTCTGTTCATTACCCGAAAGTTCACAAGCAGTTAGGATCGGCAATATGATTGTAGAAAGTAATACAAAGAGAATTCTCATGATAACCTCCATTTTAAAATCTTAGCGATTATGATAGCATCTTTTTATAGATTGTATTGTAACATTAGTTTATATGGCTAGTGTGTGCTTTGCTACTAGTAAGCAGGTTAAACTTGCGTTGAAAGGAACGTATTATGGAACCTTTACAAATGAAAACTGTTAAAAAAGGAAGAATTTATTCCCTAGACATGTCGAGAGGATTAATTGTCTTCTTGTCTGTTTTTTTAGGCACCATTCCAGCCGGAGGATATGAATATTTCCGCCATGCTGCATGGTATGGTTTTACCATCATTGACCTCATATTACCATCCTTTATAACCATTTTTGGGACAAGCATGGCGATTGCTTATCAAAAAGGAGTAAATTGGGGGAAACTCACAAAAAGAACGATTCGATTGATCGTTTATGGGTTAGTATTTACGATTATCGTGTCTTGGAGTTTGGATTTTTTTACACTGAGGCTAACAGGAGTCTTACAAATGTTTGCTTTGTTAGGCATTGTCACAGTGGTCATTACAAAGTTTGTCAAATCACCGATCAAATTAGTCCTACTAGCATTCTTACTTCTTTTTGTTTATGGATTCGTTACCTTAGCGACAAGCCAATCGTGTGAAGGTGGTCTACCACAACCAACATGTAATCTCTCAGGGATTGTTGATGCAAACGTGTTTGGTGAAAACCATATGTATGCCCAAGGTGAAAGAGGATTTGATCCAGAAGGGTTAATGACTAGCTTCGCTGCCGTTTCAAATGTCCTCATTGGTTTTGCGATTGGACGTTTGCTCCTCACCAAAAAAGAGAGTGGAGCATGGAAAGAAATATTGACTTTAGGTATGATACTCGTACTATTATCACTGGTCGTTTATCAGATTATACCTTTTAATAAGAGAATTTGGTCCCCTTCATTCGCCCTACTTACTTCTGGTATAACAGCCATTTTGATTTCAACCTTTTATTTATTTTTTGATAACAGAAAAAATGGTGATGTGAAGGAAACTGCCCTAGGACCCATCGTATGGTTTTTAGAAGCCTTTGGCCGAAATAGCTTCTTTATCTACTTTGGTAAATTTATTATTGCCTCTCTTTTGGCTCATATTACGATCATGGTTCATCACGAGGAGAAATCTCTTGCGTCAATTTTGTTCCATTGGATTGAAGCAATTAGTCCCTATCCGCAGCTATCATACGCTTTTTTCATGCTGTTGTTTTGGACGGCTATCGCTTTAACTTTTCATAAGAAGAAATGGTATGTAAAGGTATAAGAATTAGGTTACTTAAAGAAGAATCTGGTTTCTGCTACATGATTTAGCATATTACTATTAAAGAGTCTGACACAAAAAGAAGAGGATGATTCAATTAGTCGTTATACAACGAGCTTTTGAGTCATCCTCTTTATTTATTTTCAGTTTTTAATTGCCTCTTCTATTAACCTTCTATAGCTTATTTTATAAAATAAGTATCCCTTTTACTCAAATGATGTTTAAATCGTACTCTTCAACAAAAAAACGCGTTTTCTGACAGATTACTAGTTAAAGAGAAAAATAGGAATGTAGAATCATGACAAATATAGAACTTTTATCCTTTCCTTCATTTGGCTTATTTGTTATAACTAATAGAGTAAACTATATTATTCGGGGGAATTAGATGCGAAATTTCATAAAAATCGTACTAGCAATCGTAATTGTCTTTCCAATTCTATTTAATCCAAATGTCGACGCAAACGCTGCAAGTGAACCCATTGTCACTGTTGAATTACGAAATTATATAGGAAATAAAGACTCCTTACAAATAAACATGAATGGTCAATATCTGACAGGAAATGATGCTAATGATGAATTACTCAAAGAACTTACTAGTTTTATCTTAAAAATTGAGAATGGCACATTAGTAGTTTATGATGATTCTGAAAAATTAGGAATTGTTGAAGGTAATCTGTTCCTAAATCCTACTAATATCGCAACAGATAGTGTTCAAATTGTTGGTGATAATGGAACAAGAAGATATCGAGGTTCGTTTGAATTTAAAATTGAAACGATTGAAGCTAAGGAGTATATACGTCCTTATAACGAAGTGCTATTAGAGGAATATGTAAAGGGTGTTGTCCCTAGAGAAGCATTGGCAAGTTGGCATAGTGAAGCATTAAAATCACAGGCCATTGCTGCAAGAACATATGTGACTCGTAAAAGTTTTAACGTAAATGATACACAAGGAAATCAAGTTTATGGGGGAATTGAAGAAACCTCCTATCAACAAAAAATTTCAGATGTTGTCGAAGCAACTAAAGGGGAAGTATTAAAGATTGGTAGCTCTTATGCAGATACTGTTTTTTCCTCAAGTAATGGAGGGCATACTGAAACGAATCAAGGTGCTTGGGGATATCCAGCCCTTTCCTATCTTCCTGCAAAACCAGATTCCTTTGATCCATTACATCGTTGGGATTTCAGCTTAAAAGAAGATCAAATTTCATTACAAGGATATAACTTAGCAAAACCAGAAGCATGGTGGAATAACATCCAAGAAGCTGATGCTATTGTTCGAAATAATATGAAGCCTTGGCTTAAAACAGAGCTTAAGCTTCCTTCAACCTCAGATATCAAGATT
The DNA here is from genome assembly GCF_020075705.1 of Metabacillus rhizolycopersici. The sequence goes on from NZ_JAIQUM010000003.1 coordinate 70,610, forward strand.
TTATCTATTGAAGAATTAACGATTCATCCAGAGAGAACTGCTGGAAAGAGAATAAAAAGTGGTACAGCTAAAATCAGCTATATCGAAAAGTCCAATACTGACTTTAGTAAGGATGCTAATGGAAATATCGACATTAAAATCTATCAAAATACTAAACTAACTGGTGATCAAATACGAGCTATGTTCGGAACAATGAACATGAAAAGCTTGCTTGTCGATACGATCGAATCGCCAACTTCTACAGATATTACTCGAATTAGTGGTACAGACAGAATTGCAACATCAGTAGAAATAGCAAAACAGCTTTATCCAAATGGTTTTCCAGCAAATCATGCTCATAAAACAGTTTTCATTGCAACAAGTAATGACTTTGCAGATGCCTTATCAGCAGGCCCGCTTGCATACCAATATGGAAATGCCCCTATCTTACTTACAGGTGCAACTAGTCTAAGTAACGACGTAGCAACTGAGATTAAAAGATTAAAAGCAACGAAGGTCTTCATATTGGGTGGCAAAGTGGCAGTATCTGACCAAGTAATGAATCAAATTAAAAATATCAGTACAGTCGATTCTAACCAAGTCATCCGTATAAGTGGACCAAGTCGTTACGAAACCAATGCTGAAATTAATAATCGATTAACTAGCGTTGAAGGTCTATTTGTTGCTTCAGGAGAAAACTTTGCAGATGCATTAGCTGGATCTTCTGTTGCTGCTATCAATAAATATGCTGTTGTCTTAACAAAGCCAAATGCTTTACCTAATGGTAGCCAAACATTCATTTCAAAGCACGCAAGTAAGCCGGTTTATCTTTTAGGTGGACCAATTGCGATAGCAGACAATGTCTTACAACAAGTTAAACAGGTAAAAGGTAACGCAGAAAGACTTTCAGGTGCTGATCGTTACGCAACATTAGCAATGATTCTAAATAAATTCAAAGCTTCCTTTAATGGAACTGAAGTCATTTATTCAACAGGAAGCGACTTTCCAGATGCTTTAACAAGCTCATCTTTAGCAGCAGCTAAAAAAGCCCCACTAATCCTTGTTGGTGGAGATTTAAGTAAAGCAATTGAACCATTTTTAACTGGCTATCGAGATAACCTTGAACAAATCAATGTACTCGGAGGAACTGTTGCCGTTTCTGAAGATAAAGTAAACCAATTGAAGGATAAATTAGATGTGATTACAATCCTTCGCCTAAGTGGTACTGGCTTCGGTCACGGTGTCGGAATGAGTCAGTATGGTGCACAGGCACGAGCTTTAAAAGGTCATTCCTATACTCAAATTTTAGCTTTCTATTATCCTGGTACGAGAATAGATCATTTATATTAATTTACTTGAGGATGCTCAAAAGCTTGGATTAAACAAGCCGTTGAGCATCCTTTTCTATTTATTAAAACAAAATGAAAAGTTGATATTGTCGTTTATAAGAATTACAAATATCGACAATATTATGGTAAGAATTTCTCCTATTATGTATACTTTTTTTATTACATCTAAGAAAGCAGAGGATCGATTATGATACATAAAAAGAAATCAAAAGCAATTCTTCAAAAAGTCGGAATCATTTTCATAAGTAGTATGGCAGGCATTCTAGTGGCTTGTTCCAATGAAACGGTAAAGGAAGAGGAGAATGCTCCGGGTCAATCGAATTCAAGTGTAGTAGAAGAAGCTGTACCAAATGCTACGGAAACAAAAAAAGAAGAGGTACAAGAAGAGGTACAGGAAGATGTACTTCTTACTCATGAAGAATTTATCAAACGTTGGAATCAGATTACGGAAGAAAATGGCCAAACAAACTATCATTTAAACGGTGAAATTGAAACCCTTGATAGTGATGAAGAAGTCTTAGAAATGGGGTTCATCTCAATTTCAGATTCTTATCTCGTTCTAGCAAATCCTGAAACGGGTGCAATTCAAAAAGTCTCCCTTAATCTATCTTATCCAATAGACGAAGATCCAAATAGTCCGCATATTCATGATGTAACAAAAATTCTTATGCAAGTACTGCAGCCAACATTGACAGAGGTTGACCTTAAATTCAACTTAAGTGAGCTAGGAGTCAGCACAAATGACTATTCAAGGGAAGAAGTAACCCTAGTTGAAAATGGTGTGACTTACACAATTAATAACGGGGACGATCGTTTTTGGTTAGATGCGATTGTTGAAGAAAATTAAAATTTAGAATAAGGAGTCAGACCCAGTTGTGATCGAGGTCTGACTCCCTTTTACCTTGTAAAATGTAGCGATAGTGGTACCTTTCCTTTTGGGTTCTTCTCCCACCATTTTCAAGGTCAATGTTTCTATTTATTTGTAAATCTAAAATGATATCGACTCCTGAATTTTGAATGAATTGTTTACTTCAACAATTCATTGATCACACTAGTAGGAAGAGCTTTTTCACCACCAACGATGATATATCCTTCAGCAAGATCAGCGTATTTTTTAACAGTCGCTTTCGTTGATGGATAAGGTTTTTTAGGATCTGTTAAGATGACACCATTATAATATCCTGCTGCTAAAGCTGATGCAGATAACGCATCAGGGAAGTCCTGTCCTGTTGCGATAAATGGATAATCCATATCTAGAATGCCCTCATCAGCAAAGTAAGTAATAATTTCGCTGTTCGTTTCATATCGGTCTTTACCACTAAGTCTCTCTGGATTAGGCAATTGCGTCATCACATTGTTAGAAATTACTCCCTCTCCTCCAACAACAAGAGAACCTGAAACTGAATCTAGTGAATCAACATATTCTGCAACTGATTTCGGAAGTCCTTCTTTATTTGTTAATAGAATTGGTGCTTCTAATTGTGCAGCAACTGGCGCAATCGAAAGAGCGTCTGGAAAGCTTTGACCTGCTGCAACAACAATCCCTTCAGATGGACCTACTTCCTTTGCAATATTGACCGAAGTTTCATAGCGATCCGCACCCTTGATTCTAGTAATATCGGTAATTCCTAATTCTTTCAGTTGGTTTTCAACATTAGCTGAAATAGCAACAGCTCCGCCAATAAGAAACACTTTACTTACCTCTAAGTCAACTAATTCTCCTTTTACACTATCCGACAATGATTTCGTTCCTGTTAACAACAAAGGCGCATCGTATTTATATGCTAATGGCGTAGCACTAAGAGCATCAGGAAAATCTTGGCCAGTAGCGATTACTGCAACGTCTGATGTTTCCCAGCCTTCATAAGATATATTTGCTGATGTTTCATATCGATCCACCCCTGAAATTCGATATGTAGGTGGTCCTTCTGCTGCAAAAGCTTGTCCGAATGGCAGGCTAAGCGTTAATAATAATGATAGAGCAATTGATTTTTTCATATTATCCTCCTAAGTTGTTTATCTTAAGCTATTAATTATACATGCTCGTTGGTTTCATTGTTTAGGTATTCCTTCGACATTTTCTAACAATAGCTTTAGGACGTACCTGATCATCACTTTCATAGTATGGTATCGGTATGTTGACCTAATCATAGAAATCGAAATATTAACTAATAAAGTGCCCATCCATTAGGTGAATGAACACTCCCCTTATGGACAGGCACTTTTACTTTTTTTGATATTTACCCCTTATTTGCGTTTTCGGTTGAAGGGTGATTCTTTATCTTCCGAAAAAAAATCATTCCTATCAGGGTCATCCTCATCAATCCCATCTTCATCATCGAAGTCATCCTCAGCGAAAATATCTTCAAACGTGACATCATCAAAATCGAGCTCATCTTGTTCCATGTACTCGCGGAAATGATCCAGTTCATCTTCTAAACCATTTTCAAGCTGGCGATAGGCCTTAGATAAAGAACCTACACTGACACGGTGAAGCTCAGCGATATCTCCTTGTGTATAAAATTCAAGGAAAGAGATGTTTCGATCAATAAAGTAGTGCAAGGCTGCCGCATAGATTTCCGGCTTGCGAAAAACTGGTTTTTCCTTTGTACAGAACTTATACCAAAACATCACCCCTAAATCCTGAAATTGCTTTGGTAGATCCTCTTCCTCAACATGTTGGCGGTATAAATCAGCAACTTCTTCATACTTAGGGTTATCCCATTCTAGTTGTTCGATATTAGACTCCTCACCTAATTCAGCACCAAATATGGCGAGGATGAGACCTGGGAAAACACTTCTCATAAAGTCCTTTCCATTCTCAAGATCAGCTTCCGCAAAGCCTTGGCGGATTTCCGAAACCAATCCAGGGGTTTCATTTGCCTCAAAATCGAGGTACATCGTGAAGTACATTTCATAATTTCCATAAGGAAGGAGCAATCCTAAAAGCGATCCCCCTTCTTCAATCATCTCATCCTTTTCAAGCAGTTTAACCGTTTTCTTTTCATTTGAAAACACATCTTCAATCTCCAAATGAAGATCATCGATTATCTTCGTGACAATAGAATAAGATGGAGCCGTATCCACCCAAGACTCTAGTTGCTTCATTGTCGAAGTACGCAATTTATTTTCTTTCTTTTTCAGATTGATAAATTGCTCCATTATTGTCTGTTTTCCATCATATTGAACGGTAAAGATCACCCACATTATCAGATATACTACGAGGATTTCCTCTTCGTCATCATCTAAATACTCATCATCTAAAAATTCATCTACCAGATCATCGATAAATTCATCATGCTGATAGGTAGCAAAGTCCAATAACTCAAACTGAAGTCTATTTAATTCAAAATCACGAATATTGTCTAATGAAACTACGTTATTTTTCATGCAACATTTCTTATATTTTTCCCCACTGCCACACATGCAGAGGTCGTTTCTACTAATACTCATGATTTCACCGCTTTCTGTTGATATATTGCTAGTTTAACTTATTTTGATGCGGGAGTGAAGTCGGGTTCAGGGCCTTCTTTTTCTTAATAGAAAGTTCCATTTTGTAAAATAGTGACTGTCCCTAACTCCAAAAAACGCAAGCACCTAAGGCGCTCGCGTTTTTATGCTGTATATATTTTCTTTATTTGAGCGATTAGATCCGCTAATAATTCGGTGGTTGTGATGTTCATTGTTGTTTCGCCTTTATCATGGGCGTGTAACAGAATTTGCAGCAGCTCTTCCTGTTTCAGCTGAATTTCCTTCATATTTTACAAATCCCTTTCTTTTTTTACAATATCAGACAATTTAGATTCATTATACTTGCGCGTAGACATCAGCGCAAGCAAAAAAATACTAGATGAATTTCATAGACTACTGAAACTACGAATCAATTACTATTAATATTTTCATATTCTGAACATGAAAATAAATCATACGGATTTACACTGAAAAAATGGACAGTGAAAATCCCCTCTTTGTAACACGAATAAACAATTCGAAAGTAGCTTAGTTTTTGTGTCCAGCGCAAGCGTCCTAGCCCCTCTTGAATTGAAGGTAAAAACACCTTCTATTCAAAGAGCGTCTTATTTACCCGAGGCTGATCAAGGCGCTTGCGCTTTTCTTAGTCCCCTGTGTAATATTTTACAAAACCTTTTTGATCGAATCGTAATAAGTTATAATAGAAGAATTAGGGTTTTCCCACATTAACTGAATGTACGCAGCGCACATTTTTAGCAAGATATCGCAGGAGTTTGCGGCGGGAAAAACGTCCAGTCATAGTCCGATAAGTTCAACTAGCCATCATGGAATCAACCTGATGGAAGTTTTGCTTGTTTATCGAAAGGGGTTCAAAGTATATGCTTGGTCGGGAACTTAGTAAAGAACTTGTACTTGGTGCCGGTGAACAAATTAAACAATTGCTTCCTCACAAGAATGAGGATGATCGGAATTTAATAAAAAAAGGACTTATCTTATATCGACAAGGCAGTATTTATAATGTAAGCACAACGAGTCATACTGTTTCGGCAAAGGTACATGATATCACTGGTGTGCAGGTTGAACTCGATTTAGATGATTTTGTGATGAGTACTTGTACGTGTCCTCAAGCTGATATATGCAGGCACCGCATTGCTACTTTCCTTTATGTATATGCAAGTGTTGACCGAGTTGGTACTTTTGTCGACCTTTGGAAAGAAGAAAAACCAGTTGATGACGTGCTAAAATCGGTTCGTAAGGCGAGCTCGTTCTTAAAGCCTGACAAGGATTATGAGGATTCATCATTAGCAAGCTGGATCGCGTTTTTTGATCGTGAGTATGATGAGTGGTATGAAAACCTTGTTTCAACAAATCAGCTATATCAAAGTCTTTTTCATCACTATTATCAAACACTTAAGAAAAAGGCACCTAAGTCACCTGAGATGAGGCAATTTTTTATTGTGCAAGCATCTGTGACTGTATTATTAAAAATCTTGCAGCTCCTTAATGAGACGAAGCCATCAGATTATCTGTTACAGCATATTGTTTATCCATTTGTTGATCAGCTGATTGACAATGTCGGAGCAGCCATCCGTGAGATGAAGCGCTATGCCTTACCGTTTGCGCTTGATCCGCTTTTGGTTGACAGTATTGAACGTTTTCGGGAGCTTTTATATACAAGCAAGTATTATCAATATGAACGAAACAATCTTTATCAATTGCTTTGGATTGAACTATTGCGACGTGATAAGTTTATCTCGATTGAACGAGAATGGCTTGAAGATCATCTTGAACAAGAGCTTGAAGCTGGTTCACCTTCTGCCGTGGAATTTGAAACGGCGTTAATGCATATGGATTTCTTACAGTCACGTGATGAGCAAATTTTTACTAAGATGCGTAAGCTAACACCAACTGCATTGCCGTTCATGTTTACTTGGGTTGAGGACATTTTGAACAAGAAAAATTGGAAACGGCTTTCGAGTTGGGTTTCCTATCTGATGGCGCATTCCCCAGAATATATTAATAGTCCATTACCATATGAGGAAAGGCGGCAAACGATCCGCTATTTGATGCAATTTTTAAAACAGTACGGGGACGCCACAAAGGATGAACAGCTATTTGAAAAAGCTTGTCAAACCATGCTTCCATTTAGCTATGCGGAGTATCATGATCATCTGCTCATGAAAGAGAATTATAAAACGTGGATTGAGCTTCAAGTCTTATTAGGGTTTTCCTTGGATGAAATGGACTCTTATGTATTGAAGGACATTGAGAAACGTGAGCCTGGAGCTCTTTTACCTCTTTATGTCAAAACGGTTCAGGAAGAGATTGGCATGAAAACACGTGAAAATTATAAAATGGCTGTCCGCTATTTAAAGCGAATTAAAGCCCAGTATAAAAAACTGAAACGCGAAGAAGTGTGGGAGAATTACCTCGGGCATCTCACAGAGGAGCATAAGCGTCTCCGTGCCTTTAAAGAAGAATTAAAGAAAGGGAAGCTGATTCATGATTAATACGGTCAACATTGTCGTTCATGCAGAGCAAATTGAGGATCATCATTTTTATGTGTATTGTACATCCGAACATGATGATTCCCCTTTAGAAGTTGCTGAATTTACCCGCTACCTTTTCACATGGCATGAATCCTCCTTTTTCGGCACAAATCTAGAGGAGATTCCATCATTCGCAGTACCTGCTGTGCGGCTTACTCCATGGATGATGGTTGAACTGCTTGGGAAGGAAACATATAACTCGCTGGCATCGATCACCTTATCAGAGGAGACACTGAAGCTCGCAGATGAGGCACAGATCATCTATGAACTTATTTCGAATGGACAATATGTACCAGATTTTGAAGGCTGGAAGCATGGTGTGACACGCTTTAAAGATTCCACTAATTCGCTCGAGGGCTTTGCGTTAGATTGGTTCTCTGCCGCCCTTACCGACTTGATTAAACATGATCGGGTTCTCCATGATGCGTGGGCAGATATTGTGAATGCCTACCCTGTCTTAGACACATTCATGGGACATTTCATCGATGAAACGGATTTCCTTGAAAAAATCGGTTGGCAACTAGATGCAACGCCATTTTCTATTGGCTTGCGGTTAAATGAGCCAGATGTAGATGGCGATGACTGGCAACTTGAAATCCTCCTTCGCAGCAAGACGAACGAAGAGGAGCTTATCCATTTTCAAGGTGAAGGAGAACTACCGAAAAAGTGGCATCCATATCTTAATAAAATTGAACGCGAGCAAGAGCGCTTTTCAAAAGTTGTCCCTTGGTTAAGCTTTCAAACTGGAACAACATTTGTTACTGAAGATGAAGCTTGGCTCTTTTTAACCGATGCAAGTGAGACGCTTATTAATATGGGTGTCGAAATTTTACTCCCTTCTTGGTGGCAGGTCGTCAAGGAATCACAGCTTATGTTGAAGGCTAAGGTTTCGTCAACTCCACGCGGGCAATCCTTTGTCGGCATGAATTCCCTTATTGACTTTAACTGGCGCTTTGCAACGAATGGTGTGGAAATGAGTGAGGAAGAGTTTTTAGAGCTTGTGTCACAGCAGCGTCGTTTGGTTCACTTTAAAGGCCAATGGATTAAGCTTGATCCCGCTTTTATTAAGCAGGTCCAAGCGATTTTGAAAAAGGCTGATCGTGAAGGCTTGCATCTGTCAGATATTTTACAACAGGAGCTGAATGCAAAGGATATTGATGCAGATGACGAAGACCTGCTTGATACGCGGGCGTTCGCGAATATTCAGATTGAGCTTTCACAGCAAATGAAAAGTATGCTACGTAAGCTGACAGACACGAGCGAGCTGCCGACACATGAGATTCCGAAAGAGTTTCTTGGCACACTGCGTCCATATCAACAAAACGGTGTCGATTGGCTATTATTTTTACGAAGTGTTTCCTTTGGTGCCTGCCTGGCTGATGATATGGGATTAGGGAAAACGATTCAAATGATTGCCTATTTTTCGTATGTCAAGAGTACGGAACAACTTGAACAGCCGGCGTTAATCATTGCCCCAACATCTGTCCTCGGAAACTGGCAGAAGGAATTTGAGAAATTTGCCCCCCATCTGCGTGTAAAGCTTCATTATGGTGGGAATCGAGCGAAGGGTGAGAATTTCACAGAAGCGATTAAGGATGCTGATATCGTCTTAACATCCTACGGCTTGTCACATGCTGATGATGAGGAAATTTCGGCAATTACTTGGAGCACAATTTGTCTTGATGAGGCGCAAAATATTAAAAACGCCCATACGAAGCAATCGCGCGCCATTCGTAAGCTGCATGGTCAGCATCATATCGCGTTAACAGGTACACCGATGGAAAACCGTTTGACAGAGCTATGGTCGATTTATGATTTCCTTAATCGAGGTTATTTAGGTAGCTTGCATAGCTTCCATAAGCGCTATGTCTTACCGATTGAAAAGGAGCGTAATCTCGCACAGATTGAGCAATTGCAGCGTTATATTAAGCCGTTTTTATTAAGACGAACGAAGCGTGATGAAATGGTTGCCTTAAACCTTCCTGAAAAGCAGGAGCAAAAGGAATATGTCCCACTGTCAATCGAGCAGGCCTCACTTTATGAACAGCTTGTGAAAGATACGTTTGACCAAGTAACAGCACTTGCCGGAATGCAGCGCAAGGCATTAATTTTAAAAATGCTCGGCAAACTTAAGCAAATTTGCAATCATCCGGCCTTATATTTAAAAGAGCAACAACCGAAACAGCTTGTCACACGTTCACATAAAATAGAAAAGCTCGTTGAGTTAGCAACAAATATTCGCGAGCAACAAGAAAGCTGTCTCATTTTCACGCAATACATCGGAATGGGTGAAATGATGAAAAGCTTGCTCGAAAAGGAATTCGATGAAAAGGTATTGTTTTTAAATGGAAGTGTCATGAAGTCAGAGCGTGATCGCATGGTTGAGTCCTTCCAAAATAAAGAATACCCATTCTTAATTCTTTCATTAAAGGCTGGTGGCACAGGGTTAAATTTAACGGCCGCTAACCACGTCATCCATTTTGACCGCTGGTGGAATCCAGCTGTTGAAAACCAAGCAACTGACAGGGCATATCGAATCGGCCAAGACCGCTTTGTTCATGTCCATAAACTCATTACCACTGGTACAATTGAAGAAAAGATTGATGAAATGCTCGAAAAAAAGCAGTCACTAAACGACGAAATCATCCAAAGCGAAAATTGGATCACCGAGCTTTCATCTGACGAACTTGAAAAGCTCTTTACCTTGTCGATTTGAGGATGGGAAGAGGGTGCGAGCAAGCGGTGAATTGTAGCTTCTTTGTATTCTTAATTCTTTAAAAAGGAGTCGTGTGATGGCAGTTAAGCAGAAGAAGTCGAAAAAAAATGTAGAACAAAAAGCCCCACAATGGGAAAAACTCGTAAAGCTAATTGAAAAGAAGGTTCAGAAGTAGAGCGACAGTTTCATGACTGTCGTTTTTTTGCCTTTATACCACTCTTCGTCAAAAAAATTGGCTAGTTACTCGAGGGAAAGTAGTAACCAGCCTTATCATTTGGGGAAGTTTCGGGGCTACCATTGATTTCCTCTCATGGAGAAAAAGATGGATATTGATTAACTCTCTTGCTCGACTAATTCACGTGGTTTTCCACCCATAAAGCGGATGGAATCAGCGATAACTTCAGTGACGTAAACACGGTTTCGTTCAGCATTTTCATAGTTACGGGTTTGGATTCTGCCGGTGACTCCGACGATTGATCCTTTTCGACAATAATTCGCGGTATTTTCTGCCGCTCGTCGCCACACTGTGCATTGCACGAAATCAGTGTCTATTTCTCCAGCGGCATTACGAAATTGACGGCTAACTGCAAGCGTGATGTTCGCAACAGGTGCCCCATCGGATGTATAGCGAATTTCTGGATCCTTCGTTAACCTGCCTACTAAAATAACTTGATTGATCACTTCGTTCCTCCTCTCTTTCCATGTACAAGCGTATTGTAATCGATAGATGAAAGTTGGAAAAATGAGTGAATCGTTGTTTTGCTTTTTTAGATTGCTCGTAAATTGTTTTTTTCTACCTTGTATTTTTCCTATTTAAAAGGTAGTCGATGCTTTATTTAACAAGATTCAACAATTTTCAACCTTTTTTCTAGCTAGTGTATCGGTTGATGTTTGTCGAGAATTTACGATGTAAGAAAAATGATTTTTTCCAGTGAAGTTTATACCTTGAAGTATCATTTGAAAGGAGAGCGATTGTAGCATTCCATTCTCTAAAGGTGCCTCTATGTAGTGCTGTTCAATCTCATTCCAGATGAAATATTGGATTGCCATTTTTTTCTGATCTAATTGGAAGATGAATCGTAAAAGGCCTCAAGTTTGCAACAACTTTTATCCTTTAAAACGAAGCAACGCAAGCTAATTGAAGATACATTAATTACACTTATTGACAATTCATCAAAAACGTCTGAATAGCGATGACTTTCTTTAAAAAGTCCTTTATATGGTACAATGAAATGAGACTTATCTTTAGGGCTTAGAGTTACCTGCTTATGTGGGATTAAGAGAAAAATGAGCTGACGAGGTGATGATGATGAGAACGTTCAAGCTTGTCGGCTTAAAAATTGAACAAGAAGCCGAGAACGAGAAAACGATGAAAGAGATCCCCTTAGAGGATGGGTTAGTCATTAACTTGGAAGATGGCGAAAACTCCTGGTTAATTGAGGTATTAATTTCGAAAGATTTGCACGCTTTTTTTGAACATTTATCAGAAGCTAAGTCGAAGTTTAGAATTTTTGTCACGATTTCTAAAAAAGGCAATGCACCTGCTCAGATTATCGCAAAGGTTAAAACACTTACATCACTCGATCACTACCTCTCGATTTTACTAGAAGGAAAACTCATTACCTCAAGACCAATCCATAATCCAGAGGAATTGCTTCGTTCCTTAATGGGACAAGGTTTATCAGGAGATACTCTTTTGAAGGCCTTTTCGGAGAGTGTCCATCAGCGAAAGGAAACGACGAAATATTAATTCTTTTTCAGGGCGGCACAATATTTTCCTTGTGGGGCCCTATTTTTGCATACTACGGATAAGGCGAAACGGTATTACTTATTACTAGGGGTTAGGGGTTAAAAACTCGGAACGATGTACCGCTCCGAGTTTTCAGGCTAAAATATTTTTTTCCGATCACGTTCTTCTTTTAAAATTTCAACCGCTTCTCTAAATCGTTGCGAATGAATAATTTCACGTTCTCTTAAAAATGCTAGACTATCATTTAGATCAGGGTCATCTGATACATTAATAATCCATTGATATGTAGCTCTTGCCTTTTCTTCCGCTGCGATATCCTCATATAGGTCGGCAATTGGGTCACCTTTCGCTTGAATATAAGTGGCGGTAAACGGAACACCACCTGCATTTTCGTAATACAGGGCAGAATCATGGTTTACATAATGCGGCGCAAGCCCAGCTGCTTTCAATTGCTCAGGGGTGGCGTCCTTCGTTAGTTTATAGATCATTGTTGCGATCATTTCAAGATGGGCAAACTCCTCTGTTCCGATATCATTTAATAAACCGACTACCTTATCTGGGATTGTATAACGCTGGTTTAAATAACGTAATGCTGCAGCCAATTCACCGTCTGCGCCACCGTATTGCTCAACTAAATATTTCGCAAGGGTTGGATTACACGTACTAACTCTTACTGGATATTGAAGTTTTTTTTCGTATACCCACATGTTTTGATCTTCTCCTTTCGTAGTAAGAGGATCGGATACGATACCGATCCTCTCCTTACACTTGCCATGGCCAAGGTGCCGTTCCCCAACTCCAATTTGCATCGGCAAAGCTACCGCCAAATTGCTGCAGCATCCCAAATTTTGCTTCAAATGATTGCTTAAGCTGCTTGCTTTTCAACGTAAATTGATTGAATTGCTGAAGTGCTTGGAGATCATTTGGGTGAGTATCTAAATAAAGCGTCAGCTCAACAAGGACAAAATCAACCTCTTGGATTTCGAGAAGTAACCGGTAATATTCATCAGGCAATTGCTGCGTGCTCACGATTTACTCCTCCCTTTTTCCTTTATAAGGATTCACATATGGATCATACAACGCCGGCCAAAGTGTCCCCTTCCTCAAGGCAACCTGAGGCGAGAACTGCTCAAGATTCGGCGGTTGAAATCCCATATATAGATGTGGTGGCGTTGAGTAATACTTCACTCCAATCGGTCGACAAGGATCAAAACGGCTATGAAACGGTCGATAGGATTTCATGTTAGTGAACGCGACTTTTTGCTCATGAGGAACATTCATATCTTTCACCCTTCTTACACCTCTTTCTCATGTGAAAAAAATGGGCTTCGACACTCAATGAATTATCCCACTTTTAACGACACTTCTATTTTTTAAAAAGGATTCTTATTGTCTTTTCCTTGCTCTATTGTCATCATATTCAATGTGGCATCCTACTTATGAGTGATTTATTGGAAAAGGTTTATTTTTGTTGGGTGGTTGGCTATTTGTGGGATTTTACCTTTGAGGGCGTGGGGGATTTTTGATTGGATTACTTCCAATCTTAATCAAAGGCTGTTTTCGCAGACTTTGTTGCTATTGTCATTTAGAGTGCGACCAACAGTGACCGGTTCGTCTCCATATTTCAGGAATTAGGTAACTAACTCCAATAAAGTTACCCGCTCAGGCTCCAAAATTCAGAAAACGGGCACGTAAACCCAATAAAGTTGTCCGCTCAGGCCCCAAAATTCAGAAAACGGGCACGTAAACCCAATAAAGTTGCCCGCTCAGGCTCCAAAATTCAGAAAACGGGCACGTAAACCCAATAAAGTTACCCGCTCAGGCTCCAAAATTCAGAAAACGGGCACGTAACTCCAATAAAGTTGCCCGCTCAGGCCCCAAAATTCAGAAAACGGGCACGTAAACCCAATAAAGTTGCCCGCTCAGGCCTTAAAATTCAGAAAACGGGCACGTAAACCCAATAAAGTTGCCCGCTTTTGCTCTTTTTCCTTGATTCGGGCTTCTACCCATCCAAAAACAACAATCATTTAGAAAACAGCCTAATTAAAACAAGGCCAACCAACAGGTTAGCCTTGTCTGTCTTTATTATTCTGTTTTATCAGCTTGTTCATTTACGTTGGATTCTTCTACAGTTTCATTTGTGTTATCTGTTTCTGCTTCTTCTCCCACTTTATCTTCTGTTGGGTTATCTACCGCGTCTTCTTCATTTACTGTGTTTTCTTCTTTTTGCTGCTCATGATTTGAATGATCTTCTTCTGGGGCGGGGTCTGGGTCGTCTGCACAGCCTGTTAGAAGCATCGTTGTGAGTAGTGCGCCTGTTATTAGTAAAAACCATTTATTGCTCATGATGATTGCTCCTTTCGTTCTTAGAATTGCGATTATCTTTTGTTAGATTGCCCAGGCGATGTTTCATTCATGCGCCTTTTTTGAAAGGTTTCATCTTCTTTCCATCAGACAAAAAAAGACAAATCGCCAGTAGTTGGTCAATTTGTCTCTTTTGAAAGGATAAGAAAGTATAAATTTTTTGACTTAGTTTTCATGTCCAGCGCAAGCGTCCGTCCCCGAAACACAGGACGTGCAAGTGCAGTCAAGGCGATTAACGTCGCGTTCTTGACTGCCTCTTGGGTCTAAGCCTGAGGCTGAACAAGGCGCTTGAGCTTTTCTTGCTTATGCGTCTTCTTTTTTCTCACCTAGTGCAAACATGATTTCTGTTTCACAGGCAATTTCTCCATCTACTGTTGCGATTGCTTTTCCTTTACCGAGCGATCCTCTTAAACGGGTAATTTCAACTTCAAGGCGCAGTTGGTCACCTGGTTGAACTTGTTTTTTGAAGCGGCAATTATCGATTCCAGCGAAGAAAGCTAGGCGCCCGCGGTTTTCTTCTTTTTTGAGGATGGCAACTGCACCGACTTGTGCTAGTGCTTCGACAATTAGAACACCTGGCATCACTGGATAGTCTGGGAAATGACCGTTAAAAAAGTCTTCATTTGCTGACACATTTTTTATCCCAACGGCACGTTTTCCTTCTTCAACCTCTAGTACGCGGTCCACTAACAAAAATGGGTAGCGGTGTGGAATGATTTCTTTTATTTGTTGGATATCTAACATATGTATAACTCCTTATTTTGAATTTACTTACGTATACGACAAAAGGAAGGTATTCACCTTCCTTATCAAAGTATAATCTTCTGTTTATTCCTTTTCAACTAAATCAATAATATGCTGCCAAGTTGATTTATTCAGTACATCCTCAGGATTCCCTTTGCCGATGACACCATAGCCGATTACCAATCCGGCAAGAGCACTAGCAGCCATAAAGATTAGGACGAGTAGGATTCTCACCCAGATCGGAATAAGACGGATACGGATTCCCTTTATCTTACTTTGCACCTTTTCCTCTTGTTCTTTCTTTGGTTTTTTCGTTTTCTTTATTTCTTCACGGGTGGCCATTTTCGCAGATTCTTTTGCAACCAATAGTCAAAACTCCTATCTTACACCGTTTATTAATCCCATCATTTGGTCACCCATCGAGATCGACTTGGCATTCATCTGATAGGAACGCTGTGAGATTAGTAAATCGGTCATTTCCTTTGCTAAATCAACATTGGACATTTCGAGTGCACCTTGCTGTAGCGAAACTTCGCCACGTAATGCTCCCTCTAAGTAGATAAGTACATCTGTGAGTTGATTATTTCCTAAATCTTTTAATCCATAACGATTATTGCCGTTTTGAACAAGTAATTGTGGGCGGTCGATTTGCACAACGCCTAATCCAAAAACTTGTGGTAAATCTCCGTCATTTGTTGGGACTGCTGTGATTGTCCCGTCTTTTGAAATAACTAATTCTTTAAAAGTATCATCAAAAACGATCGGATTTTGATTTTCATCGAGAACTTGTCTGCCTTCAGCTGTCGTGAGCATGAGCCGGTTTGTCCCATCAATGGTTGGTGAAAGGTAAAGAGCACCATCTCTTGTAAATTGGGTTTCGCCATCGACATCAATTTGTAAAAACTGCTTTGGATCGGTAAAGGCAAGATCAAGTGCCCTGCCTGTTTGTTTCAGTCCACCTTGCGTAAAGACGAGACTGCTTCCAAGCTTTGCACCTGTTCCTTGTCTAATCCCTAGCGCTCCGATACGCTCTGTGTCCAGAGGCTCATCCGTGTGATTGTTAATTTGCTGGCGTATTAGCTCTATAAAGGTTGTTTCTGTTCGTTTGTAGCCTTGTGTATCGATATTCGCTAAATTGCTGCCAATTGTATCAAGTTGTTTTTGCAGCTGGCCCATTGTATTCGTCGCTGTAATCATCGAGCGTAACATTTGCTGTCCCCCCTCTTATCGTAAGCGGCCAATTTCGTTCACGGCCTTATCCATGCTTTTGTCATATGCTTGTAAAACCTTTTGATTTGCTTCAAAAGAACGATAAGCTGTCATCATTTCTACATAGGTTTTTCCCACATCAACAGTCGAATTTTCAAGATAATTTTGTTTTAAACTATATTGAACTGCCCCATTTCCTAGTGCAGTTGGCAGTGCACTGTTATCAGCTGTGCGATAGAAGCCATTCCCTTCGTTTGCAAGATTACGGATATCATCTGCAAAGCGAACATCAATTTGTGCAACGAACTCACCATCTGCAAAAATATCACCGTCTGCAGAAATTTGATAATTGCTTGATTGAATCGAGATTGGTTGACCTGTTGTTGATAGGACCTGATTGCCATTCGAACCCAATGTACCATTTTCATCGAGGGTAAAATGGCCATTTCGTGTGTACCGCTCTTCTCCAGCTTGGTTTTCCACAGCAAAGAGAAGCACACCCTTCTGATTTGTTACTGGGTGAATAGGAACATTTTGCTCGATTAGTGCAACATCACTCATTAAACCAGTTTCACGGAGCTCACCTTGGTTGTTTTGGCTATTAAGCTCTTGTAAATAAACGCCCGTATGAAAAGAGCCAACGGCAGTTGACTTCGTATCCATTCTATTCAACAGCATTTCTGGAAATGCGCGAACTGATGCTTGGTCTGCTTTGTAGCCCGGTGTATTGGCGTTTGCCATATTATTTGAGAGCATTTCCGTACGCCTTTGCTGCGCGATCATCCCTGCTGTAGCCGTATATAAACCTTTTAACATGTGTTTAGCCACCTTCCCCATGTCTTTCCCGTACATTCTGAATTCTTTCGACAGAATTCCCTACCATTTATTATAAAGGAGGACGATTGTTTTCTCATTACATTTTTTTAGGAAATGGTTGCTAGACTTTTAGGGGGATTCAGGATGGGATTGTTATTTGTCTCACCTGTATATAAAAAAAAGAACCTGAATTCAGGCTCTTCAAATTTATCAAAGGAATTTTTCCTTTTTTCTACTCCTCATTTTCCGTATCAATGAATTTATCTAACATTGTGATTGTATCAACTAGGTGATTATTAAAAATTTGACGAGCAACACTGAGCAGCTCAATAATCATTGGATCTCTTAAGGAATAGATCACCCGATTACCATCTTTAGTACCTGTCACAATATTTTTTGCTCGTAAGACTGTTAAGTGCTGCGATACTGCAGAACCTTCACTTCCTACAAGATTTTGAATTTCATTTACATTTTTGTCTCCATCGGCTAAAAGCTCAAGAATTTTTATTCTAAGTGGATGAGCAAGAGCTTTAAAAAATTCCGCTTTAAACCGTTGCATTTCTAAATTCAATATATTCCCTCTCTCTCTAGATACAATTAAGATGTCGTGACTATTCTCTCTTTTTCTTTCACATTCTCATGTGCACCTGAAAGGACTGTACATTCCCTAAAGGCAAAATGCTTACAGCCGAGGCACTTATCCCTTTTTAGATGTTGAAGGGCAAAATTGATTGCATCTCCAGTATGTTCAAAAAAATGCTCTTTTCCTATATAACCATATAAACCGGTCTTTTTTAACATACTTTTTGGCTGCGGCCTAATACCAGATATCATCACAACCCCATACTTTGAAAAATCCTTTACGATCCTTGATAAATAAGCTTCGCCAGTTGTATCCATAAAAGGAACCTTCGCCAATCTTAAAAGTAAAACCCTTGGTTTGTAGTTGAGCCTATTCATGATTGACTGCTCAAACTCCCCGGCAGCCCCAAAAAATAAAGGACCTTCTACATTATAAATACTAATTTGAGGACAGTCATGATCATCTCTTACCATCTGAGACTCTACCTTTTCATGTTTATTGTCGGGATTAGGTAGTGCCTTTGCTGTTACTATCATATCACTCATTCGTTTTGTAAATAACACTACGGCTAATAAAAGTCCTACTTCAACAGCAATCGTAAGGTTAACAAAAACCGTTAATAAAAACGTGACAACTAAAACAAATGAATCTTCTGTTTTCGTTTTTAACACATGATAAAACACATGTCTTTCACTCATATTCCAAGCAACTACCATGAGGATAGGAGCCATACTCGCTAATGGAATACTTGAAGCATAAGGGGAAAATAAGACTAATATGACCAAAACAACAATTCCGTGTATCATCCCAGAAAGTGGAGAGACCGCCCCGTTTTTGATATTGGTAGCTGTTCTAGCTATCGCTCCTGTAGCGGGAATTCCACCAAATAAAGGCGTAATCATATTGGCAATACCTTGCCCCAGCAGTTCGCGATTACTATTATGCTTAGTATTTGTCATACCATCAGCAACCACTGCCGATAATAACGATTCAATCCCCCCAAGTGCCGCAATCACAAAAGCTGGCCCAATTAAGGTTTGGATGTGTTCAAATGTCATTTCTAGGACCTTAAATTGAGGTAAAGCACTTGAAATCTCACCAAATGTTGAGCCTATTGTAGCAATTTGCTGAGGATAAAATAGGCTGGCTACCACTGTCGAAAGAACTAACCCTATTAGAGGGCTAGGAATCTTCGGAAAAAATTTTGGCATGAATAAAACAGTACCAAGGCATATTCCAGCTGTTAAAACACTATAAAGATTAATCGTATGAATATGCATGATAATTTCTTTCATATTACGATAAAAGGTTTCATGTTTTTCTACCCCTGTAAGGCCTAAAAAATTTGCAATCTGACCGACAAAGATAATAACCGCTATTCCAGATGTAAAGCCTATCGTTACTGGTCTTGGAATAAATTTAATCAATGAGCCAAGTCGAAAGACTCCCATTAAAAATAGTATAATACCTGCAAAAAAACCGGCAATTAATAAGTTTTCATACCCATATGTCATGACAATTCCAAATAAAATGGGAATAAATGCTCCTGTAGGTCCACCAATTTGATACTTCGATCCACCGAACAACGAAATTAAAAAGCCAGCAATGATAGTAGTATAAATGCCATACTCCGGCTTGACTCCAGAAGCAATTGCAAACGCCATCCCGAGAGGAATAGCAATAACACCAACAACTACACCAGACAATAGATCCTTTTGAAAGCTTTGTAAGGAATACCCACTAAATCTCCCAGAAAACAACCAGTACCGTTGCATAATCAACCCTTCTTCGTTATATTTTGTAATATAAGAATATCTGATTATTTGAATATACTATAATATAAATGTATAATCTTTCCTTAATAATGTCAAAAGAAAAGTAGTTAATTTCTTAGGGGCAATAATAAATGACGGATGGAGCGAGTAAGTTGAGTATAGAAATAAGGAAAGAAGATATTATCCAGCATGGATTGAAGGTACTTCAATCAGTTGGGTCCCATCATATTTGTAAGGTTTGTATAGAAAGTGGGAATTCCTGCTGCATAGGGTGTCAATTTTTAAAGGACGGTATAGGATGCCAAAACAGAAATACAAGCTGTACTGCATGGTTATGCGGTTTACAAAAATTCTTTTTACATGAAATTGGATTGTTGGACGAGTGGGAAAATTTATGGGACCAGGTTCCGGGACAGGGCTTTCGGAAAGATAACAGCCCAGATACTATAAAACTAAAATCATTACTTAATTTGGAACAGCTAGATAGTCAAGTTGGGAAATTGATAGCTGAAAAATTGAAATCATTTGTAAAAGAAGGAGGGAATATAGAAAAATTAGACAGAAAGCTGAGTCTTGATTTTGAGCGTAAGAGAAACAGCTAATGTTTATCCATTGTATAATGGATAATATTGAATTAGAGGGGGAACAAGAGCGATGACGATTATCTTAATCACAAGCATAGTAATTGTCTTACTTATTTTATTGCTAAGCGTAAAAACGACATCAAAAGCCTACAATTATAAACATACGATCGATCCAATTGATCATACAGCTGCAAAAGATAGACAAAAAAAGGACACTGAACAAAAGTAGATTAGGACAAGATTCTAAACGACAAAAAAATCCTGCATATCAATACAGGACTTTACTTAATCTTTGTTTTACATCTATATTCTATAAAATCAAACGAATTTTTTGCGTGGAAGACGGTCCATATTGTCTAACATAATTCCTGTTCCAATTGCAACACAATCCATTGGTGCTTCAGCAATTAAGACAGGTACCTTTAGTTCTTCTGCTAAAAGCTGGTCTAATCCGTTCAAAAGGGCTCCGCCGCCAGTTAGGATAACGCCACGATCAATAATGTCTGCAGAAAGCTCTGGAGGGGTGCGTTCTAACACACTTTTAGCGGCTTGTACGATTGCAGCAACTGGTTCACGAAGTGCTGATTCTACTTCTTTTGAGTTCACTGTAATTGTGCGAGGTAGACCAGTCACCATGTCACGTCCACGTATATCTATTTCTTCATAACGTGCGCCTGGGAATACCGTTGCAACATTAATTTTGATATCTTCAGATGTACGTTCACCGATTAAAAGCTTATACTCACGTTTAATGTAATTTAAAATTTCAAGGTCAAACTTGTCCCCTGCCATTTTAAGTGAAGAGGCGGTGACAATATCGCCCATTGATAAAACAGCGACATCTGTTGTTCCACCGCCAATATCAACTACCATATTTCCATAAGGTTGGAAGATGTCCATGCCAGCACCAATCGCTGCTACTTTCGGCTCTTCCTCAAGGTACACATTTTTACCACCGCTTTTTTCAGCAGCTTCTCTGATAGCCTTTTGCTCAACAGATGTAATATTTGTTGGACAGCAAATAAGCATGCGTGGCTTCGAGAGTAATCCTTTTACATTTAGCTTATTAATAAAGTGCTTTAACATCGCTTCTGTTACTTCAAAGTCTGCAATTACGCCATCCTTTAATGGACGCATTGCAACAATATTCCCAGGTGTACGTCCTACCATACGTCTAGCTTCTTCTCCAACGGCAAGAACCTTTCCTGTATTTTTATTTAGCGCAACAACAGAAGGCTCATTTAACACAATGCCTTTTCCCTTAACATGTATCAGTACATTTGCCGTACCTAGGTCGATACCAATATCCCTCGCAAACATTCTATTTAAATCCTCCTTGCAAATCTTCATTCCCAGAATTACTAACCTAATTAAACATTGTATCACAAAATCCAAAAAATAGTATGATTTTGTAAAATATTTTTGTGGGAATTTGTCGAAATTTGGAGAATTAAATAGATATTTATTTTACTGGTTGCTCTTCTAGCAATTCATCCTTCTTGTATTTGAGCTTTGTCGCTTCTCCACCACGTAAATGTCTAATTGATTTATGGTAATCAAGTATCTCCTTTACTTCATTCGCAAGATCAGGATTAATTTCAGGTAGCCTCTCCGTTAAATCTTTATGGACGGTACTTTTGGAAACGCCAAATTCTTTCGCAATTACACGAACGGTTTTCTTTGTCTCCACGATATACTTCCCAATCTTGATTGTGCGTTCTTTGATGTAATCGTGCACACCACTCGACCTCCCTAATATGGATGTGAGAAGTGTGAAATGAGACCCGCATTCCAAGACATTTTTGCTGACTTTCTCTTAGTTGATCGTATGATGTCTCTTTTACAATGATTAGAATATACGCTCACGATCCCTCACCTCATACACTCTCTTTGATAGGTTTGTAACATTTTATTAGCTTGGGTAAAGGAATATGCACGAAAAGTCAAGAGGGACAAGGGTTTCTTCGATTTTTTTTTGAAAATCACTAAAATTTATCTTTATTTATTGTTCTAGAAAGCTTGATTTGTAGGGGGTAACAGCCTATTTCTAGTGAAAAATTATATTCGTGCTGTTTGTGAAAATAATTTGAACAGAGGATGAGATTGTTTCTTTTATGATGTGTGCATTTCTTCCGTTGCTTTCGATTATTTCCCGAGAAATTTGTCGAGGATTGGGGGATGGAATTTTCCATTTTCCCCCTCTATCTATCTGAATTTCCACCACTGTTGTGGATTTATCCTCCATTGCTGGCAGTTTATCAACGCTACACTTTGGTTTTCCTTCATTACTGGACTTTTTTCCGCCATTCGTCTGGATTTCTACCACTTTCACGGATTTACACTACGGATTATCCTACTAGGTACCAAGAGAAGCCTAGAAACCTAGCAAGGAAGCGTTTTAAGACATTCCTAGTATAAAACTATGGACGTTACCCACGCTTTTTCAGGACATAAAAAATCGAGGCTGATCTCATCACTTTTGAGTTCAGCCTCGTATTGGATTTATCCTTACGAATTTATACTATTTGAAGCCTCAGGCTTGTCAGATTGCTCGCTGCCTTCAGAATCTCCCTTTTCAGTTTTACCGTCTTTATCTGATTTTGGAGAATCTTCTTTTGATTCTTCATCTGGCTTAGCGTCTTCTTTTGGTGCTTCAACGTCTTTCTTTGGAGCCTCAGTTTCCTCTTTTGGTGCCTCAGTTTCTTCTTTTGGCGCCTCAATTTCTTGCTTTGGAGCTTCTTTTCTCATTTCATCTTCTTTAGCAGCCTCTTCGATGGATGTTACCGGCTTATCCATATAAGTAAGGGGATTTACAGCTGTACCATTTTGACGAATTTCAAAGTGGACGTGAATGCCATCTTCTTCGTTAAAAAGGTTTTTACCAGCTGTACCGATTAACTCATTTTGCTCGACTTTATCGCCAGCTTGAACATTTACATCTGCTAATGATTGGTAGACTGTCACAAGATCGTTGTCATGATCAATTTCAACGACATAGCCTAAAATTGGATCATTCTTTGCTTTTGTTACTGTACCACTTAGTGATGCTACAACATCAAACTCTTTTTGATCCTCTCTAGCAATATCGATACCTTTGTTCATTCGATACGAATTGTTGTAGAATACTAGTGCTGCTTCTTGCTCTTCAGTTGACGCGTTTGGATCATAAAACTTTTTCACAACGTTTACAGAATCTGGATCTAGAGCAGGGATTGTAAAGTTTTCTTTTGTTGCATTTACTTCCACCGCTTCTTGATCATTTATTGCGTTTTCTCCTTGTTCAGGAGCGTTTAAATTCTCTGCTACATTATTACTAATGTTTTGATACCATAAAACTGCTGTAAGGATAACTGCTGCACTCATTAGGTAGATTGCCGGAAATACCCAACGCTTTCTAAAAAATGCTTGAAATTTTGTATTTGGAGAAGTACGTTTCTTTTCTTCCTCTCTCATTCTATCATCACCTCAGAAATCATTCTGAACAGATTCAACAAAATATATACACGTTCTAAAAAAATTTTTTTAAATTTAGTATGCACGTTGTTTATAATAATATGTATTGCTTCATCATTTTTTTAGAAAGTTATCGCATAAAGGAGATTTTTTGCATGAAAAAGCTATTGATCACGATTCTTCCCTTTCTTTACATGGTGCTTATTTGGATTTTATCAAGCAATCCAGCTGATGCGCTTATAGAGACACCTTTTTCCTTTGATGATCTGATGAAGGAATCTTTACACTTAATTGAATTTGCGATTCTCTATTGGCTGATTGTGTTTGCTTTTATGGCACATAACAAATGGAGTGAGCGAGCAAGCTTATTTGCAGCGATTGTGGCTATCCTTTACGGACTAACGGATGAAATCCATCAATCCTTTGTCCCTGCTCGTTCAGCAACACTCATTGATTTTATAAAGGATACAATTGGGGTAGTTGTTTCTTATCTCATTGCAAAGCGGAGATATTTCCACTAAGAAAAGCGCAAGCGCCTTGTTCAGCCTCGGGCAAATAAGACGCTTTTGAATAGAAGGTGTTCTTTGCCTTCAATTCAAAAGCGGCTTAGACCCAAGAGGGGCTAGGACGCTTACGCTGGACACGAAAACTAAGTCAAAAAGCTTATACTTTCTTATCCCTAAATATAGGCAAACAAATAAAAGGAGCAAACGCTGCCCCTTTTATTTGTTTGCTGTATATTTAGTTAAAAATGGATCTGCATCAGAAATTTCGGCCCCTTTATAATAATAGGAAACAATATCTGTATAGACCTTTCCGTCTGCTGCCATGAAATTCGCACCATATTGACTCATACCGACTCCGTGTCCAAAGCCTTTCGTTTCGATTACGACTGAATCACCCTTTAACTCCCAAGTGAAATCAGATGATTTTAACCCGAGCTTTTCTCTTATCGCTTTTCCTGAAAACTTTTTCCCACCAACCTCAACTGTTGCAACACGCTTTCCTGGTGTGAGCCCCGTAATTTTACCAACAGACCCACTGTTCTTTATGGTGACTCCTAATTTTTTTTCAAATTCCTGAAGCGGAATCACTTCTTTATCATAAAATTTCGGCGATTTTTCATCCCATATGCTTTCCACACTTTTTAAATAGGGTATCGGTTCTTGCCAATAGTCTTCAGAGTTTTCCGTATACCCATTACTTGTTGAAAAGAATAAGGCCTCAATTGGTTGACTGTCATATGTAAGAATCTTTCCTTGTGTGGCGGCAACTGCCTCTGTAATTTTTTTTAATTTCCAGTTATAATCTTTCCCCCATATTTCCTGTAATTCTTTATCGCTTTTATAGACCTGGTGCATTTGTGTATCTGTTACGACAGATCCTTTTGGTGCGCTTAGTGCTTGTTCATTCATCAGTTGCTTCGTGATATATGTTCTTGCAGCTAACGCCTGCGCCTTCAGTGCCTCTGTCTCAAAGTCTGCTGGCATTTCTGAGGCGACTACACCAATTACATACTCCTCTAACGCAATGTTCTCAATTTCCTTTGATTGGCTTCTATATACGGGGACATCGAGGGGTGATTCCCCTAAAACGGGTGCATCTTTTTTAGCTTCAGAAAGCTCTTCACTTAATTTTCCTTTGGATTGATCCATAAAAGGGGCAACTAACAAGGTTGGAATGAGTAGAATAATGAAAAACAATGCTCCAAATGCAATGAGCGCTGGTTTAATTCGGTTCATGTGTAAGTCCTCCATTTAGATTCAGGTTGAATGAAATATCCATAGTTCATCTTATGGGTATGGACAAGCATTTATGACTGAAAATCATCTTGACTTGAAGTTCCTTTACATGAACTTAATTGGCTTTTAGATGCGTTGAATTTAGATTCGTGATCTCTTGGTTAATAGAGGGATATGCGATTTCCTTTCGGGGCTGATGTTACGATTATTTAGAGAAAATCTGGTTCCGTAAAAAGATTTTTTAAAAAGAAAAGCGCAAGCGCCTTGTTCAGCCTCAGGCTTAGACCCAAGAGGCAGTCAAGAACGCGACGTTAATCGCCTTGACTGCACTTGCACGTCCTGTGCTTCGGGGACGGACGCTTACGCTGGACACGAAAACTAAGTCAAAAAATTTATACTTTCTTATCTTTTTTTAAAAAAGAAGCATGAAATAAGATTTCTTACATTACTATGTATAAAGCCCTTCCAATATGGCTATTCTAGTAAAGTCATTCTTTTACATATGGAGAGGGTTCTATCTCTATTTTATCGTTTTTTAAAGAACAAAAGCGAAAGCGCCTTGATTAGCCTCGGGCAAATGAGACTCTCAGGAATAGAAGGTGTTCTTTGCCTTCAATTCTTGAGTGGCTTATGACCCACAGTCAAGAACGCGACGTTAATCGCCTTGACTGCACTTGCACGTCCTGTGCTTCGGGGACGGACGCTTGCGCTGGACAATTCTCCAAACCAAAACTTATAAATTTCTGATAGTACGAAAAAAAGAAGCAGGTCTTCGCTGACGATGACTTCTGCTTCTCTTATGAAGGTTTATAGATCTGATACTGCCGCTTGTTGTTTCGGTTTTGCTGTGATTTCTTCTTTTACCCGTTGAACATCTGCGCCGATTCCCGCAAGTTTATTGTGGAAGCCTACGTAGCCACGGTCTAGATGCTTAAGCTCTGTTACACGTGTATAGCCATCTGCGCATAAACCTGCAAGGATAAGAGCAGCACCTGCTCGTAGATCGGTTGCTGCAACCTCCGCACCTTGTAATTCAACTGGTCCATTGATGATCACTGAACGTCCTTCAATTTTAATATCTCCATTCATGCGACGGAATTCTTCTACATGCATAAAGCGATTTTCGAAAACTGTTTCCGTAATCACACTTGTGCCATCCGCTTGCAATAGTAATGCCATCATTTGCGATTGCATATCTGTTGGAAATCCTGGATGTGGCATTGTTTTGATGTCGATAGGTTTTAGCTTTTTAGGTCCAATAACACGTAGACCATCTTTTTCTTCGATGATTTTAACTCCCATCTCTTCCATTTTTGCTATAAGAGATGTTAAGTGTTCTGGCACAGCACCTTGAACGAGAACGTTCCCTTCAGTAATGGCAGCTGCAACCATAAACGTTCCTGCTTCGATACGGTCAGGAATGATGGTATGTTCTGCTCCTTTTAAGGATTCAACACCTTCAATACGAATTGTACCTGTACCTGCACCGCGAATTTTACCACCCATTGCATTAATGTAATTCGCTAAATCTACAATTTCGGGCTCTTTCGCACAGTTTTCAAGAATAGATGTTCCTTCTGCAAGAGAGGCAGCCATAATAATGTTTTCTGTTGCACCAACGCTTGGGAAATCAAGGTACACTTTCGCACCCTTTAGTCTACCCTTTACTTCTGCATCGATAAAACCATTTCCTACTTTAATTGAAGCACCCATCGCTTCAAAACCTTTTAAGTGTTGATCAATCGGACGAGATCCAATTGCACAGCCACCCGGTAGTGCAACACGTGCTCTACCATTACGTGCTAAAAGTGCGCCCATAACTAAGACAGAGGCACGCATTTTTCTTACATATTCAAATGGTGCTTCAGTTGATAGCTCTTTAGATGCATCTACAATCACTTGATTATTTTCAAAATGGACATCCGCACCTAAATGGCGCAGAACTTCATTAATTGTATACACATCGGAGAGCGTAGGTACATCACTAATTATACTTTTTTCTTTACTTGCTAATAAAGATGCAGCAATCACTGGTAATACGGCATTTTTTGCTCCCTCTACCTTTACAGTGCCGTTTAACTTACGACCGCCGCGGACGATGATTTTTTCCAAATTTTTCCCCTCCGCGTCCCAATTTCTCTATATTAATATTCAGACGTAATGATTGGTGTTCCTATAACAACCGTTGTTTTATCGCCCATTCCGTCTGTCCTCATTGCAATTTGAATATTCATTTCACCGTTTGCTGTTGGTATAGCATCTTCCCACACAGGAGTTCTTGCTGATACGGAAAGAAAATCTTGCTCCAAAAGTTGTTCAATCGGATTCGCTTTAAATTCAGTAACTAGATTCTTTGACATTTCCATCAAACTACTCTTCATCATATCATCAACAGATCCAACCACACAAGCGTAAATTGTTGCATCTTCTTGGAAAATGTCGAAAGTTTGTTGGCTAAAATAATCAGTTATATTGCTCCAATTGACTTGTAAACCATTACCGACAACCTCATAAAGTATATACGACCCAGTATAATCATTTGTGAGGGTTGTTAGAATTTGTAGATTTTCAGTTACATTTTTTGCTTTGTTTTCAAAGACACCTATCGCTTTAAATACATGCTTATCTTCTTCGTATGTCCAATTATATTGACGATATTGATCTGTCATTTGTTTCACTTCACTGACAGATTTTTTTTCGAAATTCTTTTTAGAATATAAGGACCACTCATCAATTTGTACGTTTTGTTTCTCCATACCTTCAGCGATACGTGCAATCTTGGACTCATTACCTTCTGCTCCAATGTGAGTAGCAATGACAGAACATAAAATAAAAATGGCTAACGCTACAGTTACTATTTCTTTCTTTCTCATATTCGTTCACTTCCTCTCCTTAGTAACATTGTTACCGGATCGGAAGGATGCATACGTGGAAATAGTCGTCATTAATAGACAATTCATTTTTATATCACGTACAAATTCTGTTCAAAATACCTATTATCAGGTCTTCAATCAGTGAGGTTTTTCTTAAAGCACTCACTGATGGCTAGCTGCACTTATAAGAGCATGACAAATCGTTTACACACCGAAACGCCTGAGGTGGCAATCATATCGCCTGTTATAAATGAGATGAAAAGACTTAACGTTTGGTTTATTCGCATTAGAATAACAAGGGCAATTGCTGTGACCATAACAAATAATCAAGGAAAAAATTACTTACAATCGAACCGATTGCAATTGTCAATAAAATTAAAAGTATTTTCGCTTGTATAACCTTGCCCGCTTTCATCCATTTCTCGATGTTTAATGCTTGTAAAGCCCACCATGTTACAAACATAAAGGCAAGGTTTACAATCATACTTATTAAAGCAATTTGGCCGTACTCGGGCATTAAGTTCATCCCTCCATTTTGCGTATCTTACTACACACAAAGCAACTTAAATCATACAATATTCTCTCAAAAATACAAGCACAATTTTACCTAAAATCATTAAAAATTAGATATCTTATTAGTCAGAAAATCTACCCTTGAACATTATATAAATAAAATAGGTTTACATGATAATTTTTTTGTTTTTATAAAAATTTCATACAAATTAGGTTCTATTTCACATTCGTTCATGTCGAATTTATGCTGCATAACCGAGTAGTCGTACCTATATATTGGAAATTATAAAGCGTAAACTTCCTCCTCTAATGTCTTGATTCAAGAAAAAATGTGACAACTTTGTGTCCCTAACCTTCGTATAGTTTGGTATTCGTCTTTTGATTTCAACATTTCTCATTAGCTTGCTAGTTCATTCAGGGATGTAGGCGATCAGACGATCTATGATAGTTGCTACGATTAAAGTAGGTTTGTTGTGAGGTTTTTTGGTACACAATGTAATCTCGTGTATTTCATTAGAAAAAGGATGGTTAAAGAGCACTGAAACTCTAGTACCATCCTTTTTTCACTATTTCGTTACATTTAAACGGTTGATGGCACGTTGAAGTGCTAATTCAGCACGTTTAAAATCGATTTCATCTGTTTTTTGATTTAGACGCTCTTCCGCACGTTTTTTAGCGGCTTCTGCACGAGCGACATCAATAGACGCTCCTGTTTCAGCTGCTTGAGCTAAAATCGTCACCTTGTCAGGTCGAACTTCGATAAAGCCGCCACTAACTGCAACGAGTCCAGTGCTGCTCCCTTGCTTTAGACGAACTACTCCAATTTCCAATGGAGCAACCATCGGAATATGGCCAGGTAAAATCCCAAGCTCACCACTTTGAGCCTTTACACTTACCATTTCTACGTCTGCATCGTAAACTGGGCCATCGGGAGTAACGACATTAACTAATACTGTCTTCATACTCATACCCTCCTAGGTCCCTAATTTAGACTTCTACACCCATTTTTTTCGCACTTTCAATTACTTCTTCAATACGTCCAACTAAGCGGAACGCATCCTCTGGAAGATGATCGTACTTACCTTCAAGAATCTCAGTGAAGCCACGTACTGTTTCTTTAACAGGAACATATGAACCAGCTTGGCCAGTAAATTGCTCTGCAACGTGGAAGTTTTGAGATAAGAAGAATTGAATACGACGAGCACGACCAACTACAAGCTTGTCTTCATCGTTCAGCTCATCCATACCTAAGATTGCAATAATATCTTGAAGCTCTCTATAACGTTGTAACGTTTGTTGTACTTTACGAGCTACATTGTAATGCTCTTCTCCAACGATTTCAGGTGATAATGCACGTGAAGTTGAAGCAAGAGGATCTACCGCAGGATAAATACCCATTTCAGATAATTTACGCTCAAGGTTCGTTGTTGCATCTAAGTGAGCAAATGTCGTTGCTGGAGCCGGATCCGTATAGTCATCGGCAGGAACGTAAATTGCTTGGATTGATGTAACAGAACCTACGTTAGTAGATGTGATACGCTCTTGTAATTGACCCATTTCTGTCGCTAATGTCGGTTGGTAACCAACGGCAGATGGCATACGTCCAAGTAGGGCAGAAACCTCTGAACCTGCTTGTGTGAAACGGAAGATGTTATCCATGAAGAAAAGAACGTCTTGTCCTTGATCATCACGGAAATATTCAGCCATTGTAAGACCTGTTAAAGCAACACGCATACGCGCACCAGGTGGCTCATTCATTTGTCCGAATACCATTGCTGTTTTCTTAATAACGCCAGAGTCAGTCATTTCCCAGTAAAGGTCATTTCCTTCACGAGTACGCTCACCAACACCTGCGAATACAGAAATACCGCCGTGCTCTTGTGCGATGTTGTTGATTAACTCTTGGATTAATACCGTTTTACCTACACCGGCACCACCGAATAGACCGATTTTACCACCTTTAATATATGGTGCAAGTAAGTCTACTACTTTAATTCCTGTTTCTAAAATCTCAACCTCTGTTGAAAGTTGATCAAATTTAGGAGCTTGTCTATGGATTGGATCACGACGAACTTCTGCAGGAATTGGTGCATCTAAGTCAATGTTATTTCCTAATACGTTGAATACACGACCTAGTGTAACATCACCAACAGGTACTGAGATTGGAGCACCTGTATCCGTTACTTCTGTTCCACGAACAAGACCATCAGTAGAAGACATTGCAACTGTACGTACTGTATCATCACCTAAATGTAAGGCAACTTCTAAAGTTAATTCAATACCGACTTCATTTTCACTAGCATCGGTTTTAATTGTAAGGGCATTATAAATGTCTGGTAGTTGACCGCTTTCGAACTTTACGTCAACAACCGGACCCATAATTTGAGTAATGCGTCCTTTATTCATCATTTTCCCTCCTATCTCGAAATGCGTAAGCGCCTTGCTTAGCCCTAAAAGCCATAAGACGCGGATAAATAAAATAGAAAGCGCTCTTTGCCTTCCATTCACTCGTGGCTGATGACCCCGAGGGGCTAGGCGCTGTAACTAGACATCAAAACTAAGTAAAAACGGATACTTAGTTCGCTATTTTTGAATAGAATTAACCTATTCTAATGCCGCAGCACCGCCAACGATTTCTGTAATTTCTTGTGTGATTGCAGCTTGACGTGCACGGTTATATGTTAATGTAAGTCCATTAATTAACTCTTTTGCATTGTCTGTTGCATTCTTCATTGCTTGCATACGAGCTGAATGCTCAGAAGCTTTACTATCAAGTAATGCTCCATAGATGAGACTTTCAGCATATTGCGGTAGCAATACCTTTAAAATTTCTTCTTGGTTTGGTTCGAATTCATATGAAGTTAATTTCTTATTTGAAGAAATACCAGTCAACGGAAGAAGCTTCTTCTCAGTAACCTCTTGCTGTATTGCACTTACGTAATGATTATAGTACATGTATAATTCATCAAACGCTTCATCTGTAAACATGTTTACAGCATTACTTGCAATATCCTTAATCGTTGAGAAGGATACTTCATCACCCATACCAATAATTTCTGAAATCACATTCATCTCACGCTTTTTGAAGAAATCACGACCCATTCTACCGATTGCAATGATAACAAATTCATCATTCGATTTATGTCGCTTTTGAATGGCTTGGAAAGCGGCGCGAATAACATTACTGTTAAAGGCTCCTGCTAAACCACGATCTGATGTAATAACTAAATACGCAGTACGTTTTACAGGTCTGCTTTCTAGCATTGGATGATTTGCATCAGAACTACCATTTGCAATACTAGCAACAACCTCTTCGATTTTATCCATGTAAGGAACAAATGCCTTTGCACTTGCTTCCGCACGGTTTTTCTTAGAAGCTGATACCATTTCCATTGCTTTTGTAATTTGACTCGTCTTTTTTGTCGAATTAATTCTGGTTTTTATGTCACGTAATGATGCCAAAGGTTCTCACCACCTTCGATTATTCTCTACTTAAACATGCTTAGTGAAAGCCCTCATGAACCTTCACCTTTGCACACTTATTTATTATTCAGAAACAGCAAACGTCTTTTTAAATGCCTCTATTGCAGCTTTCATGTCTTCATCTTTCGGAAGACCGCCAGTTGTACGGATTTCTTCAAGAAGTGCTTTGCTGTTTTGTTCGATATATACATGGAATTCATCTTCAAAACGAGTGATATCTGCTACAGGGATATCATCTAATAATCCTTTTGTTAATGCATAAAGAATCATAACTTGCTTTTCAACCTTTAACGGTTTGTTAAGTCCTTGTTTAAGTACTTCAACAGTACGAGCACCACGATTTAATTTCGCTTGAGTTGCTTTATCAAGGTCTGAACCGAATTGAGCAAATGATTCTAGTTCACGATAAGAAGCTAGGTCTAGACGAAGCGTACCAGCAACCTTCTTCATCGCTTTAATTTGTGCTGAACCACCAACACGAGATACAGATAGACCTGCGTTAATCGCTGGACGTACGCCAGAGAAGAAGAGGTCAGACTGAAGGAAGATTTGTCCATCAGTAATAGAGATTACGTTTGTCGGAATATAAGCCGAAACGTCACCTGCTTGCGTCTCAATGAATGGTAATGCAGTTAATGAACCTGCACCTTTTGCATCACTTAATTTTGCTGCACGCTCTAGTAAGCGAGAATGCAAGTAGAAAACGTCACCAGGGTATGCTTCACGACCTGGAGGACGACGAAGTAATAATGAAAGCTCACGGTATGCCGAAGCTTGCTTTGTAAGGTCATCATAAACAACAAGAACGTGCTTGCCGTTATACATGAACTCCTCACCCATTGTTACCCCAGTATAAGGAGCTAAGTATAGCATTGGAGCTGGTGATGATGCAGAAGCTGTTACAACGATTGTGTAATCTAGAGCACCATGCTTACGTAATGTTTCAACAACACCACGTACTGTTGATTCTTTTTGACCGATTGCAACATAGATACAAACCATATCTTGGTCTTTTTGATTCAAAATCGCATCGATTGCTACAGATGTTTTACCAGTTTGACGGTCACCGATGATTAACTCACGTTGTCCACGTCCAATTGGCACAAGTGCATCGATCGCTTTAATACCTGTTTGTAGTGGTTCATGAACAGATTTACGATCCATAACACCTGGTGCTGGACTTTCAATTGGTCTTGTTTTTGTCGTTTCAATCGGACCAAGTCCATCAACAGGTTGTCCTAATGAGTTTACAACACGTCCGATTAATGCTTCACCTACAGGAACCTCCATGATGCGTCCTGTACGACGAACTTCGTCACCTTCACGGATATCTGTGAAAGGTCCTAAAATAATAATACCAACGTTATTTTCCTCTAGGTTCTGAGCCATACCCATAACGCCGTTTGAGAATTCTAAAAGCTCTCCAGCCATGACATTGTCGAGGCCATGAGCACGAGCGATACCATCCCCAACTTGGATAACAGTACCAACATCGCTAACTTTAATTTCAGACTGATAGTTTTCAATTTGCGTCTTTAGAAGAGCGCTAATTTCCTCAGCTTTGATGCTCATGAGATTCACCCCTATCTACAATCTATTTGCGACTAATTGTCGCTCTATACGTTCAAGCTTACCGCTAACACTGCCATCATAAATACGATTCCCTATACGCAGCTTAACGCCACCTATCAACGTTTTATCAACGATATTCTTTAAACGAAGTGATTTTTTTCCAACCTTTTTCGCGAAAGAGGCTGAAATACTTGAAAGCTCCTCTTCATTTAAAGGACGAACAGTGTATACCGTTGCATCTGCAGTACCATGCAGTTCGTTCGCACTCTGAACAAAGTAAGTAACCATTTCTTCAACAATATCAATGCGATTGCGATCAACTAAAAGCAATAAAGTATTGACGACTTGTTGTGAAAGGCTAGCAAATGATTTTTTAATCATTTCCTTTTTCTTATCTTTCGCTACTTTAGGATGATTAAGCACATCCAGTACTTCTTTATTCGCTGCAAATACTTCTTTTACAACGAGTAATTCACTTTCAATTAGGTCAAGTTTGTTTTGTTCCTTTGCAAGTTGAAAAAGAGCTGCTGCATAACGTTTCGCAACGATTTCATTACTCATCGACCTTCGCCTACCTCATTTATGTAGTCGTTAATCAGTTTTTCTTGTGCTTGCTCATTCAACTCTTTTTCGATGACTTTAGAAGCAATTAAAACAGATAAAGAAGCAACTTGCGCGCGTAATGCTGCAACAGCCTGTTCTTTTTCTTGTTCGATTTCTTTTAAAGCTCCATCTTTCAAACGACCTGATTCTTCACGAGCAGCTTGGATAATTTCTTCTTTTTGTTGCTCACCAAGCTTTTTCGCATTCTCAACTAAACTTTGAGCTTCAAGACGTGCTTGCTTTAAAAGCTCACGTTGCTCTTCGATTAGTTTTAGAGCTTCTTTATTTCTTTCTTCAGAACTTGTAATTTCATTTGCAATATGTTCTTCACGTTGCTTCATCATGTTCATGATTGGTCCCAACGCAAATTTCTTCAATAGCGCAAGTAGAACTAAGAATATAACAAGTTGATAAAGGATATCACCTGTGTTTAGGCCTACACCTGCACCTAATGCAAGATCATATGTTAACATAGCTCGGCTTCACTCCCTTCAAGAGTTCCATGATGGGTTATGATATTTTTTTAATAATAGTTGATTGTTTTATCGTGAGAGATTAAACTAAACGTCCGTCAGCTTGTGTAATCCTTTATGGTTGCTTACGGCTCGTTTAACTTATTCTTTACTAAATTCCTTCTCTACTGAATGATGACTATTCATTGTCAAAGTGATAAAGGAAAGGCGAAGGTTCGCTTTGAATGATCTTCGCCATATTAATCCATTTACTTTATCGAATTATTGTCCCATAACGATGAATGCGATAACTACCGCGATGATTGGAATCGCCTCTACTAATGCAACCCCGATGAACATAGTTGTTTGTAATTTTGATTGCGCCTCTGGTTGACGTGCAATTCCCTCTACTGTACGAGATACGATAAGACCATTACCAATACCAGCACCTAGTGCCGCTAAACCAATTGCAATTGCAGCTGCTAATAAACCCATTGTTAATTTCCTCCTTTGAATGTATGAAAAATAATATTACATTTGTTTTAGTTCATAATGCTTGAACATTTATTAATTAATGGTCTCGACTCACTTTGTGTGCCATATAGACCATTGTTAACATTGTAAAAATGAATGCTTGGATTGCACCAACAAAGACACTAAACCCTTGCCATGCTAACATTGGAATTGCTGCGCCTAGAGCACCAAAAACACCACTTGATCCAAGACCCGCAAGCAAGCCTAATAAAATTTCACCTGCAAAGATATTTCCGTACAGACGAAGACCTAGCGTTAATGTGTTTGCAAATTCTTCGATAATCTTAAGTGGAAACATGAATGACATCGGTTTAAAGAAATCCTTGCCATATTCAGAAAGACCCTTCATCTTAATGCCATAGTAATGTGTTAATGCAATTACTAAAACGGCCAATGTTAATGTGATAGCAGGATCTGCTGTTGGTGATTTCCACCATAATTCATGCCCAAAAACGATTGCAAATGGAAGACCCAACATATTAGAAACGAAAATATACATTAACAACGTAATTCCTAATACTAAAAAGCGGCCACCTGTTTGCCAATCCATTGTACTGCCGATAATATTTCTTACAAAATCGATAATCCACTCAAAAAAGTTCTGCATTCCTGTTGGCTTCATTGCCAATGTTCGTGCAGCTAAAACTGCGATTAAGAATACGATTAAACTAGCGATCGTAATCATTAATACATTTGATAAATTAAAATTAAGACCCAAAAACGGTACCACTGGAGCTTCGTGACCCATTAGATTCACCTCTCTTCCTAGCTAAGCGCGAGAATGTTCAATTACATAATCTATCATAATAACGATATACATCGTCATTAATCCAATAATGATACTAATTAAATTAAAATACTCTGGATACCTCAAGGCAAAAAAGATTGCAACACCAGCAGCCGCCATTCGCGATGTCGTTCCTAGCGACCCGGGTTTTCTATTTTCCCGGAGGGCACGATCAAATTGATTGTGCTTTCTAACTAAAATCCATAGATTATATAGAGTTATACAAGTTCCAAGTATTAAGCCTAGGAATATAGACTGATATTCAGTGAAACCCCAACCTATTACATATATAGCAAGTAGATAGAATATGTACTTTCGATACCTTTGAAACATTTGTTGCATATCAGTCATGAAATGTATAATCTCCCGAAAAATAGTGGTGAACTAACTTAAGCAAGGCATATATCCAACTAGCTAGTCCAAACAAAAGGCTTGTAATCAAAATAATCGTTTAGTGAGCCATAAAATGAAGCGAATGACATCTTCCATGCATCGTAAACATGACATTGACGTGCTATGTGATTATGCTTGTCATAGGGGGTTAAAAAGCACGGATGTTGTCTAAAAATGTAAACCTTACCATTAGAACCTATATTAGCATACAATAGCCATAAAGTGATGTCAATCCGTTTTAAGTTAAATCGTTCACAATCTCCCTATTTCTACAGGATTCATCACAATTCGTTCACATTTAATCGCTTACAGCCTTGATTTTATTGCATATTGTTAATTATTCAATAAGTGAAATATCCACTTCTATTTGATCTTCTTGGCCCATTTTTTTCGCAAAGATAATTGCCTTATACAGATTGGCTTTTACATCTAAATCTTCCTTCTTTATTTCCTTTTCGATAAGCCCTTTCGGAGCATTTTTTTGCCAATCTAAAAAGCCAACAAACGTCAAGGTGTCTGGATCATACAAAGCAATTCCCATTTCTTCCGCACCACCAGGTAAATACATTCGATACTTATATGTATCAGGATGGTCACCATACGTTAATTCAAACCCCATTACACGTGGATAATTTGGTTCATCAACCACAAATAGATAAGGAAGGTCGATTGTATCCGTCCCTTGTTCGATTTGAAGCCACTCTTGATGGATGCCTGGTTCCATCTGGTTTGGTGTCAGATCCATGCTAATTTTCACCTTTTCCTTTTCTCCTGGATTAAGCGTGACCCTGTGCGGAAGCTTCCATTGTATTCCTGCTTTTTTGCTTGGTGGTTTAAACGTAATCACTTGACTCTTATCTGATTGATTATCAACTGTCAGTACGGCTGTTTTTTTTGTTCGTGGATGGCTTGTTTCATATTGACCAAATGTAAGGGAACCCGGATAGATGAGAACCTCTGCTTCAATTGCGTCTTTTACGTTTATTCTACCTGTCCCTTGTTCGTTCGGTTTTAGCTTCTCGCGGCGATCATTTTCTAATGGTGTGGCTGTATTCATAAGGGATGCCTTAATCTGCTTTGGACTCCAATCGGGGTGTGCTTGTTTGATAAGCGCGCATGCCCCTGCTACATGTGGAGCAGCCATGCTTGTTCCATGCAATGCTAAATATCCCTTTGGAACGGTGCTGTCGATGGAAACACCTGGTGCAACAACATCTGGTTTGATTGCCCATGTCGTTGTTACCGGACCCCTTGAGCTAAAATCAGCTAGTTTATCCTCCTCATTTTTATATATCGTTCGGACGACTGGACGTTGTTTGATTCGCTTCTTAATCATTTCACCTGCTTGTTTTGAAATCGACACAACCGGAATTTTTAGTGGTATTTCTAACGCACCCGAGAAATTCCCACTCACATTATTCGTGATAATAACAGCCTTCGCTCCTTGTTCCTTTGCATTTAAGACCTTTTCTGTGAAGGTAATTCCCCCGCGATCAATCAGGATCATTTTGCCCCGCATCGTCTTATCTAATTCGTGCTTTTCTCCTTTTCCTCCATATACAATCTTACCTAGACTTGTGAATTCCCAAGGTTTAGCCCCTTGCATTCCATTCATTTGAATGAGTTCCTTCACTCCTGATATTTTTAAATAAGGCATGCGTAGTGGAGGCGAGGAAGCTCCAACTGAAATTGCCTGTGCAGAGGTGCCGGGCGAACCAACAGTCCAAACACCAGGTCCCGAATTTCCACTAGAGGTTACGGCAACAATCCCTGACTCTACCGCGCGATCAAGCGCTAGGCTTGTCGGCCAATCTGGTCCATTAACAGCATTACCCAAGGAAAGATTAATGATATCGACTTTATCTTTGATTGCTTTATCAATTGCCGCAATTACTTGGTCACTTGTCCCCATCCCACCAGGTCCCAGTGCTCTGTATGCAATAATTTCAGCCTCTGGCGCAATTCCTTTTAATTTTCCGTTAGCAGCAATAATTCCTGCGACATGTGTGCCATGAATAGTTTCGTTCCCTTTTAACGTCGTTTCCATTGGGTCTTCATCACCGTCAATAAAATCGTAGCCACCTCGGTAATTCCGCGACAAATCAGGATGATTATAATCTACTCCTGTATCAATAACGGCAATCTTCACACCTTTACCAGTTAACCTACGATTCCCCTGATCAAAAAGTCCCCTTACATCTTCTCCACCAATAAACGGAACACTCTCTTTTATATGTGACGTGTAGGATACGACCAGACTTGAATGTAGAACCGCGGAATCACTAGTTAGTTTTTTTAGCTTTTCTTCCGGACCTTCAATCGAAAAGCCGTGGAATACATTTTGATAGGTTTGATGAATTGTTAATCCAGCACTTTCCTTTACCTTCTTTTTAAAGTCAGTAAAGGATTCCTTCTTAACGACAAC
Source organism: Metabacillus rhizolycopersici (assembly GCF_020075705.1). The sequence goes on from NZ_JAIQUM010000003.1 coordinate 109,329, forward strand.
CATGATCTTTTGATTTTCGCGATGAGTTTCCACTGGGAGTGGCGGTCGCTTCGGATAGATTTCACCATGAACATTCGCCTGGAAGGTTGTTACAACTAGCAAGGTTAGTACTAGAATGAAGCATTTTCTTAATTCCATCAGATTCCACCTCCTTTTTAGTTTGTTCGTTTGTTTACGAAAACATGTAACAAATTGGTAGGAGAGGAAGCCGGTGGATTTCCTTGTAGAGACTGGTTGAATTGGAGTGTTATTTAAGGGAAGGGAGCTGGATGTCGTGCACTTATCCACAGTACAAGAATTTTCTAGTTTCCTAAACGGCAAAAAAGGGAAAACCTCCACATACGAAGTTTTCCCTTTTTGTTTCTATTATTTTGTTCCGAAAAGTCTGTCGCCAGCGTCGCCCAAGCCAGGTACAATATAGCCGTGGTCGTTTAGTTTTTCATCTAATGCCGCTATATAAATATCAACATCCGGATGTGCTTCCTTAACGAGCTCTACACCTTCAGGAGCTGCAATTAGGCACATGAATTTGATATTTTTCCCACCGCGCTTTTTCAAACTATTGATTGCTTCGATTGCTGATCCACCAGTTGCTAGCATAGGATCAACGACAATTAGTTCACGCTCTTCAATATCTGAAGGAAGCTTTACGTAGTATTCAACTGGCAATAATGTTTTCGGATCACGATATAGGCCAACATGTCCTACTTTTGCAGCTGGGATTAGCTTTAAGATTCCGTCTACCATCCCTAAACCCGCACGCAAAATTGGAATGATTCCAAGCTTTTTCCCTGCAAGAACCTTCGATTTCGCTGTCGTTACTGGTGTTTCAACACTAACCTCTGTCAATGGTAGGTCTCTAGTGATTTCAAACGCCATTAAGCTTGCAACCTCATCAACAAGCTCGCGGAATTCCTTCGTTCCTGTATTAATATCACGAATATATGTAAGTTTATGTTGAATTAATGGATGATCAAACACATATACTTTTCCCATCAAATCATCTCCTTTTCTTAGACACTTCAATAGATTCTACAGAAAAAAAAGAGGAGTTTCAAGTTTGATTTTAATTCTTTAAATCCACCCTTTATCTATCCTTTACATTTTGATAGCGACTAATGCTGAAATAAAACTAAAAAAACAGGTACTGACTTACGTTGCTTAAGTCGGTACCTGTCCTTTAAATGGATTATTTTATTATTATCGAAGACACTTCTATGTTTCGAATTAAAGGTTACGATATAAAGGGAATTTACTTGTTAAGTTTTCAACGCGTTGTTTTGCTTCAGCTAACTTCGCTTGATCTTCGTGATTTTTTAATGCGAATGCAATGATGCTACCGATCTCATCCATTTCGTCTAAACTAAAGCCACGGCTTGTCACAGCAGCTGTTCCGATACGGATACCACTTGTTACAAATGGACTTTCTGTTTCAAATGGAATCGTGTTTTTGTTTACTGTAATACCAACTTCATCTAGGACATGCTCAGCAACTTTTCCTGTTAATTGAAGTGAACGAACGTCAACTAGTAATAAGTGATTGTCAGTACCACCAGATACAAGCGTCAAGCCCTCTGATTGTAATTTTTCAGCTAAGCGTTTTGCATTGTCAATGATGTTTTGTGCATATGTTTTAAAGTCGTCTTGAAGTGTTTCACCGAATGACACTGCTTTTGCTGCAATGACATGCATTAGTGGTCCGCCTTGAAGACCAGGGAAGATCGATTTATCAATTTTCTTTCCAAATTCCTCTTTACATAAAATCATTCCGCCACGTGGTCCGCGAAGTGTTTTATGAGTCGTTGTTGTAACGAAATCAGCATATGGCACTGGGTTTTCGTGTAAGCCAGCAGCAACTAAACCAGCAATATGAGCCATATCAACCATGAAATAAGCGCCAACTTCATCAGCGATTTCACGGAACTTTTTGAAGTCAATTGCTCTTGGATAAGCACTTGCACCAGCAACGATTAGCTTCGGCTTATGTGTTCTTGCTTTTTCTAATACATCGTTATAATCGATGAGATGTGTCTTTTCATCAACACCATAGTCAATAAAGTTGTATTGAACACCACTAAAGTTAACAGGGCTACCATGTGTTAAGTGACCGCCGTGTGATAAATTCATTCCGAGAACTGTATCACCTTGCTCTAAAATCGTGAAATATACACCCATGTTTGCTTGTGCACCAGAGTGAGGCTGAACGTTAACATATTCTGCTCCAAAAATCTCCTTCGCACGGTCTCTTGCAATATCCTCTACTACATCCACATGCTCACAGCCACCATAATAACGACGACCAGGGTAACCTTCAGCATATTTATTCGTAAGAACTGAACCTTGCGCTTCCATTACAGCTTCACTTACAAAGTTCTCAGAAGCGATTAATTCAATTTTTGTTTCTTGGCGAGTACGTTCATTTTGAATAGCTTCAAAAATTTTTGCGTCTTGTTGTGGTAAATGTTTCATTTAGTTGAAATCTCCCTTCATTCAAAACCGATAGTTAGTATTTACATTACAAAGCTTTTTCATCGTCTAGTTTCCCCTATATTGTACACGTATACTACCCGGATTGTAATAGATTTTCTGAAAAATTTTTCGGTTCCCCAACTTATTTCCCCAATATGTCGGTGTAAATGCGAATATTTTAAGATTAAATCGACAAAATGTTCGTTTATTTATTTTAAGGATTTAATCATGTCTATACTTTTCTACTTTAACCTTTAAGAAAATTATTAAACCTATTGTCGTTACTTTTTCTCTTAAAGTCAACCGTAAATAATAGAATATTTTGTATTTTTTATTTAAGTTTATATTATTTGATTGAATTTGTCTGGAGTATGGTTCAATTCTTTGGATGAGTAGTTCGGTCATTTGTATGGGTGGCTCTTTTCTTTGAACTTGAGAGTAGAATTCTGAGCTTGGTTCAATTTTGATGGGATAGGGTTCAATTATCGGGAAAAGCGGTTTAATCCCTAGAAAGTGAGGACCCTTTTCTAGGGATTGAACCATTTAGTTACCTATTTTTGCCCACTAAAAAAGAACCAACCATTCCTAGTTGATTCTTTCCGTTTTAATGACATGCATTGTTTTCTGTTGTTGCTTCGTAAACGGCTCTTGTGCCACCGATTAATTTTGGGCGTGTTTTGGCCATTGTGATGTGAGCTCCACCTATTTGCTTGATTTTACTACGCAATGGTACTGCTACGTGTTTTAGGTGCATGCCGATAAATGTATCGCCAATGTCGATTCCTGAATCCGCTTTTATAAATTCAACGACGGTTGGATGTTCCATGTGTTGATGTGCATAGGTAGCCATAGCGCCACCAGCCTGTCTTACTGGAATGACAGTCACTTCCTCAAATCCTTTTGCCTTTGCTACTTCCTTTTCGACAACTAGTGCACGATTTAAATGTTCGCAGCATTGAAAGGCAAGATGGGCACCGGTTGTGCTCGTAAGTTCTAATAGCGTGTGAAAGATCATCTTCGCTACGTCTTCTGAACCTGCCGTCCCGATTTTTTCACCAATTACTTCACTTGTACTACAACCAATTACAATGAGATCGCCATTTTCAATGTCCGCTTGTGTTTGAAAGTCATCAAGCAGAGTTTGGAGATCTTGTTGCCATTTTTCAAGATTCGTCATTGATTATACGACTTCCTTTTTAAAGATGATTTTTTTCATATTCACCGATTTTTCCTACTCGATTCGCGTGGCGTCCACCTAAATAGTCTGTTGTGAGCCAGATTTTCGCAATTTCTCTAGCAAGTCCCGGACCAATTACACGTTCTCCCATTGCTAATACATTGCTATCATTATGCTCGCGCGTTGCTTGGGCACTAAACATATCATGAACAAGTGCACAGCGAATGCCTTTAACCTTATTTGCTGCTATGCTCATGCCAATACCTGTCCCACAAATTAGGATTCCGCGATCAAACTCACCATTCGCGACCCTTTCTGCTACTGGTAGTGCATAGTCTGGATAGTCTACAGATGTCTCACAATTGCAGCCCATGTCCTCAAATTCAATATTTAACTCTTTTAATAACGCAATAATTTCTCTATGAATATTTATCCCGCCGTGATCTGATGCAACTGCTACTTTCATAATACCCTCCTAAAGGTTTGATTTGAAACTACTTTGTTTCCTCTATTCTATCGCTTATATAACAAAACGAGCAATTGTTTTCCTTAGTTCTTCCGCACTTTGAGCTAATTTATGACCTAATTCATTTATTGCTGATGCGACTTCTTGTGAGCCAGCTGATGTTTCCTCAAGCATTCTCGCTGATGCTTGTCCATTCGCTTAGAAACAATTAGATTTCAAGTTTTTTTATGAGTCTGTTGATGAATTCTTCTAGGTCAGATAGCGTTTGACGATACATCGGCAATGTGCCTCCAAACGGATCAATAATATCTCTTTTCTCCTTGTCATCTTCAGCGACATATTCAGCAAGTGTATAGCTTTTGCGACCTGCATGTGGATATAGTTCAATGACTGTTTGCTTATGATTATTCGTCATCGTTAAAATAATGGTCGCCCATTCAACTAGCTCTTCACTTAAGCTAGAGGATTGATGACTACATTGTATTCCTTTTTCACTTAATGCCTCAACTGCATGATTCGATGCAAGACTTCCACCGATCGCAAAAACTCCAGCGGACCTCACTTCAATTTGATTCGTGTTTTTCTTATGCTTTAGCAGTGCTTCTGCCATAGGACTTCGACATGTGTTCCCCGTACATACGAATAGGACATTAGTCATGTTACACCACTCCTTTCTTTCATTATAATTGAAAATTTATTCATAAAGTAGTCGGTATTGTTGAATAATTATGAACTATTGACAATTGAACTACCCCTCCTTAACACCCTTTCCGGTTGTTTGAAGAAGAGGTATTCTCGCCTAAAATGATAAAGCAGACCAAGACTTTATGGCCTGCTTTATCACCTTCTATGTACCTTCCTCTTGCTTAGAAGGGGAAAATTAATTTTACACCGAACGCTAATAAAATACTTCCACCAAGCGCTTCACTATATGAGCCTAACCACGTTTGCACTCGCTTGCCGACCAGCAATCCACACCAGGTTAAGATCATGCTGACGATTCCGAAAATGAGAACAGTCAGAAATGTTTTTGCACCATAAATGCCTAAGCTTAATCCGACAGAGAAGCTATCTAAGCTTACACTAAGAGCAAAAACGATTAAACCCATTCCGACTGGCGTAATCAATGGCTTTTCATCTTTACTAAATGAAGAAAGGACCATTTGTACACCTAATAAAATGAGTAGTCCTCCACCTAAAAGCGTTGCAATCGTCCCAAACTTATCACTTAATACTCTCCCAATCAACATACCGACTAGCGGCATCCATATATGAAAAACACCGATTGTTACACCAATGTAAAATATTTGCTTGAATTTTAATCTTATTAACCCCATACCTAGTCCAACAGAAAATGCATCCATTCCTAATGCCAATGCCATAATGATTAATGCAAGAAGCTCCCCTATCATCGTTTCTATATTCATGATTCTCCTCCTCGGACACGCCTTCTAAACTAACTTTATGCGCGCTCGATTTGGATTAGAACAGATACGAAGCTTGATTAAAACATCACAGCTCTAGCTCAATTCCCCTCCACAATAACCTGATTTCCAGCTGCTTTGAGTAGGCGATTCATAATCGCTTCACCAACACCAACCTGTGGAAAACTTTCACTTAGGATCAGATCGACATCTGATTCATCAAATTTTCTTAATACATCATAAAGTTGTGCAGCAACCGTCTGCAAATCCGCTCGGCTTCCACAGGCTATCACCTTATGCGCATGGAGCTGTGCGACATTTTCAAACGTTGTGAGCACACCGACCTTTTTTCCTTCCCTTTGATGCTGCTCAATAAGCTTTTGTAAAAAGTTGATAGTCCCATCAACGATGACAACAGGTGCATTCGGAGCATAATGTGTGTATTTCATTCCTGGAGCTTTAGGGGCATGCCCCTCTTCGATCAACGCTTGGTCGATCGTCACTTCTCCGATTACAGCTTCTAACTGTCCTTTCGTTACACCACCAGGACGCAGAATCGTTGGAACAGCTGATGTGCAATCTAGTACGGTTGATTCTACACCGACACCGGTAGCGCCACCATCTAAAATACCACTAATTTTCCCGTGCAAATCATGGTATACATGTGAGGCATGAGTAGGACTAGGCTTCCCCGACTTATTCGCACTCGGTGCAGCAACTGGTACATCTGCTTCTCGTATCAGAGCGAGTGCGAGTGGGTGATCCGGCATCCTAACACCAACGGTATCAAGCCCTGCTGTCACAAGTGTGGATAACTCATCGCCTTTTTTCGGTAAAATAAGTGTCAAAGGACCTGGCCAAAATTCGCTTATTAATTTGTAGGCATACTCCGGAACATCCTTCACAATCTTATCCAGCGTGCTAACTGAAGCGATGTGGACAATGAGTGGATTATCACTCGGTCTTCCTTTTGCCTCATATATTTTTTGAACCGCCTCATCTGAACAAGCATTCGCTCCAAGGCCGTAAACTGTTTCTGTAGGAAAAGCAACGACTTCGTTTTCCCTTAATAAATTCGCTGCCTGTGTAAAGTGTGAATAACTAGTGGATAAATCAGTTAAATCATCCACAGTCCAAAGCTTTGTGTCCATTTGTCTTAACTCCCTTGTTTACCGTTCATTTCTACTGTAATTCTTACCTTAAGTAGATGTTTACTTAAGAAAATATATAAGATTGCGCCCAATTAAACAAGTCTTATCCACAATTTGTGGATAAGACTGTGGTTTTTGTGGATAACATTATGTACATATCCACATTATGAAGACTTTGCCATGATCTTTGCATCTGTCTTTTCTAGAGAGACCCGCATATGCTCCAACGTTAACAAATGTTCGGGAATCGAGGCCCGAGCAATCTCTTTAAAGCCCATTAATGTGAGGAACTGCACAGACGCTTCTTTATTTGTAACCAAAAATAGCTGTTTCATTCCTTTTTGCTCTGCTACTGTTTGAATACTTTGAAAAAGCGTTAAAATATGTGCCTGTTTTAGCTTGTCCGACACGACGAGTGACCGCAATAAACCATGCTCATCCATCGGCTCGATACCTATACAAGCGACAACCTCATGCTCACCATTTTCCATGATGACAAAATAATCTATAAGATCTTCAAAGCCTTCTGAATTGACCCCAGCTTTTTCAACAAAGGCGGTTAGTTTACTGAGATCTTTACTTTCCGCTACTTTTAATTGATAAAACATGCTCTCACCCCATTTATTTTTCCTACTTCAACACTATGAGGTGAAAACTAGTTTTATGCGTCATTGTTGTGGGACTGTCCCCACTTTACGAAAACAACCCTTGGAACCAGTCTACTAAAAAGAATTTTACTTCTACTTCTTCTTTTTCTTCCTCTTCATCAATCACAAGTGAGGAAAGCTTTTCATTTGTTTTCTCACTGTCATTCATTGTTCCATCTTCAGGATTTTCCTCTGCCTGTACAGCAACACTATTTGAGAAATCGAGGAAACACAGCGGTGGGAATAAGACGCACCACCAATTGGCACCCTTTGCTTCACCAAGACTGATTAAAATCGCCTCATAATTACCAGCTGGGTAAATGAAATCACCGTAAAGCTTTGTTGGAAAGCTTACATTCCCAAAATTAACGGAGTAGGTTTGCGGTTTATTTTCTCTCTCTAAAACCGTTTCAACAATTTTTTCGATGTCAGCAAGTCTTGATTGAATTAATTGTCTTGCCTCCTCAACTGAAGTTAACTCTGCAACCCATTCGGTAATTTCTTTGTTTACTTCATCCCGAACCATTCTTTTCAGCTCTTGATCTTCCTCAGAATCACTATTAGCCAAAATTCGTAATCGAATAGCTTCATCTGGAATCATCACTTGCTCCTGTGCACTCGCATCCACCGGTTCCTTATAAACACTAGCAATAGCTCCTACCAATAATAAGAATATATATATAATTGCGATTAATTGTTTTTTCATTATCTCACGCCTCCCTTGGTAGACATTATGGTCAGCGTGAGAGATTCTTAAACTATCTTTTTAAAAAATAGTTTAGTATTTTTTGTGGTGCTTGTTTTAGCGAGGACTATCCCCTACCAACGCATACACCATTCGATCTTTCCCGTTTATATCAAATACAATTTCAACCTTTGCGAGGGGTAGTGCCTGTTCAAGTAAGCTTTTCACATCTTGACCTTGACCTGCACCAATTTCAAAAGCAATCAATGCAGTCGGGTTTAATAAAGCCTGCATATCATGAATGAGCCTTCTATAGAAATCTAACCCGTCTTTTCCTCCCGCTAACGCTCGCATCGGCTCATGATCTTTTACGACCGGCGAGAGTGTTTCAATTTCCTCATCAGGGATATAGGGTGGGTTCGAGACTAAAATATCAATTTTCTTCATTTCGGAATCCATTGCAATTGGCGCAAGGAGATCACCGTGTAGCCACCTAACTCGTGCTCCTAATTCTTCGCCATTCTGTTTGGCAATTCGGAGAGATTCCTCTGCAATATCAATTGCTGCGACATCGAACCTTGAGTTTTCCAATGCGAGTGTAATCGCAATTGCGCCACTCCCTGTTCCAACGTCTACTACTTGTAGCTTTTCACTTCCATGAAAGTGATGAACAGTTCGCTGTAAGATTCCTTCGACTAATTCTTCCGTTTCAGGGCGTGGAATGAGTACTTCTTCATTCACGTTGAATTTTCTACCATAAAACTCTTCATAGCCAATTAGGTATTGAACAGGAATCCCTTCCGCATGTTTTAAGACATGAGACTTAAATGCTTGCTGTTGCTCATCTGAGAGGACCAATCTCAAATTTGAAAGCAATGTTGCTCTTCCCATCTTTAGGTGGTGACGCAACAAAAGCTCTCCAGCATTTTCATCCCTACCTGCTTCTCTTAAAAAAGAAGAAGCCCAGTTGAGGGCTTCGTAGACATGTTTCATTTGTTTTATTCTTCCGCTGCTTGAAGTCGGCTTGATTGATCTTCAACGATTAGTGTTTCAATCACTTCATCAAGCTTTCCTTCGAGAATTTGATCGAGCTTTTGAATTGTTAATCCAATTCTATGGTCCGTTACTCGGTTTTGCGGGAAGTTATATGTTCGGATACGCTCTGAACGGTCACCTGTACCAACTGCAAGCTTACGGTTTTGATCATACTCAGCCTGTACTTCGCGTTGGAACTTATCATATACACGTGCACGTAATACTTTCATCGCTTTGTCTTTGTTTTTTATTTGAGATTTTTCATCCTGACAAGAAACAACTGTTCCTGTAGGTAAATGCGTTAACCGTACAGCTGACATTGTCGTGTTAACACTTTGTCCTCCTGGACCACTTGATGCAAAGGTATCTACACGGATATCCTTGTCATGAATTTCTACCTCTACCTCTTCAGCCTCAGGTAAAACAGCGACTGTTGCAGTAGACGTATGAATACGACCACCTGATTCTGTTTCAGGAACACGTTGTACACGATGTGCACCATTTTCAAATTTTAATTTTGAATATGCCCCTCTACCATTGATCATAAAGATGATTTCTTTATAACCACCAGAACCTGTAACGTTCGCTTCCATCACTTCTGTTTTCCAACCTTGCGCCTCGGCAAAACGGCTATACATACGGTATAAATCAGATGCGAATAAAGCAGCCTCATCTCCACCAGCAGCTCCACGGATTTCCACAATAACGTTTTTATCATCGTTCGGGTCTTTTGGTACAAGGAGAATTTTAAGACGTCCAGTTAATTCTTCTTCACGGTCCTCTAATTCAGAAAGCTCTTCCTTAGCCATTTCACGCATATCAGCATCAAGCTTCTCGTCAAGCAATGACTTTGTATCAGAAATTTGCCCGCGAACTTCTTTATATTCACGATATACTTCAACTGTTTCTTGTAAATCAGATTGTTCTTTTGAATATTCACGCAGCTTTTTCGTATCACTAATAATATCAGGATCCATCAAAAGCTGATTTAATTTTTCATAACGGTCTTCTACCGATTGTAGACGATCTAACACACTCGTTCACCTCAATTTTCCTGCATAACAGTATAATTATAGTATAGGTCACGGAAGCCGTCAAAAGCAAATTGACAAAGTTTAGCTTATTATTCCGCTATGTTGGTTATTTTAGACTTCCGATTAATGGAGGAGCTTATTTTCTTGACGTTTAACTGCCTGGATGAAGGCGGATTATGATTTTTCACTCTATGAGTCCGAATCAAGTATCGACAAAGCAATTTTGTAATATGTAAAACCCCCACTTTCTTTGCCGAATCAAAACTTGTTTTGTCTAACGTGAAGGTATCTAGAATCCAGTGGTCGAAAAGGTACAAATGAAGTCTACAAGTCGGTCTGCTTCTGGAATTTTCTAAATCACGAATAGGAGGAGATAAGATATGAATGCAGCAGCTGTTGCAAAGCTACTTGGGGTTTCGAGAAGAACAGTGATGAGATGGGTTACTCAATTGGACCTGCAGTTGGATAAAAATGAACTCGGTCATTATCAATTTTCTGACGTTGACGTGGATCGCTTAAAACAATTACAAAACGAAACAAACCAGCAGTTACTCAAACAGGATATACAAACAGAGAATAACAGTCGAAAAGGTGTGATCAAAAATAACGCGTCACTAGATGCTAACATAATTGAAACTCTAAATGAACGGATAAATGAGCTTGAGCGGACTATTCGCAGCAAAGCGGATGATGTTGTATCCTACCAGCTTTTACAGCATCGTCAAGAAACAGAAGAATTAATTAACAGGATTACTACTTTGGAGGCCAGAGTAGTAGAATTAGAGAACGCTCAGCCGAAACGCGAAGCAAGGAAGGAAAAGGCTTTAGTCTTTGATCAAGCTGAACCGTCTGCGACTTCGAAAAGGTCACGGAGAAAAAATTTAATCAGCTCAATTTTTAGTTTGTAGTGGGTATAGAGGGGATTGTCCCCTCTATTATATTCCATCTAAATCTACGTCAATTTGATAGGTTGGCAGTGCACTTATCATTTTCTGGTGGATTTCTCTCAATCTTTCTTGCCTTTCATTTTCAGTTAACTCCTCCGTTGTGTATACTGTGACATTAATGTGATGCCCATTAATGGTCATCGGCCCCAAGGATAACCCTTCATTATTCATGATTGCTTACCTCCACAAATCAAGTTGCCCAAATTTCTTTCGTAAAGTGAGATTTATTAAGATTTTACTGGCAGTTTACCCTATATTTGCCTCTTTGATTCATTAAAAGAGCGGCGGGGGGGTTTAGCTGTCTTTGTGGGATAACGTTTTTTGTTAGGGGGAGTTGTTTTTGATTGTAGATTTCTCTTTTTAGGTTGCTTGCGGATTGGAATTTTTGATTAACTTTGGATTTATTGGTCCTACAGGTGAGCTTTTTTCGCGGTTCTTACTGATTGTTACCATTGATGGGGATTTATCCTCCATTGGGTGAATTTTATCGACCATTATTGGGATTTTTCCAACCATTATCGAACTTTTATCCGCCATTTCATTTTTCTCAAACCAAAAACACCATGCCAACATTAGTTAGCACGGTGTTTCACTTTAATGATTCGTCTTGCTGTTTTCTTTTACAAAATCCTTCACAGGAAAACCTGGTACCTCGTGATGATGGCGACATCTTGACTCATATGATTCTGCTGCTCCGACGAGAATAATCGGATCGTGATATGATGCTGGGTTGCCATTAATTAGTCTTTGTGTTCGACTGGCAGGTGATCCGCATACAGAGCATACCGCTTGTAGCTTTGTGACTAATTCAGCAATTGCCATTATTTTTGGAACGACACTAAATGGCTCGCCTCTAAAGTCTTGATCCAGGCCTGCTACAATCACTCGATATCCTTGATTTGCTAAAAGTGTTAACACATCACAGATGTCATCGTCAAAGAACTGTACTTCGTCAATTGCGATGACATCGGTTTTCTCTGAAATATGCTCTAGTATTTCAACTGAAGATGCAATTGGTTTACAGATAATTGATGTACCATTATGTGACACAACTTCTTCTTCACTATAGCGGTTATCAATTACTGGTTTAAAAACCTTTACTTCCTGTTTTGCAAATTGTGCACGGCGAACTCTACGAATGAGTTCTTCTGATTTGCCCGAAAACATGCTGCCACAGATCATTTCGAGCCATCCACTTTGCTTCATTACATACATTAAAACGGTCCCCTTCCCTTCGTCGTCAATGCTCCCAGAGTCGATTGACCGTACCCGTTTCATTGGTACCTTTTCATCCTAAATATCTATATAAACATGTGTCTTCATGGTGATGACAATAAGAAAAGCGCAAGCGCCTTGTTCAGCTCCGACAAGCATAAGACGAGCAGGAATAGAAGGTGTTCTTTACCTTCAATTCCTGCTTGGCTTATGACTCGAGGAGCTAGGCGCTGCAGCTAGACAATCAGAAAAGCGCAAGCGCCTTGTTCAGCCTCAGGCAAATAAGACGCTTTTGAATAGAAGGCGTAATTTGCTTTCAATTCAAAAGTGACTTAGACCCAAGAGAGGCCGATAAAAGTCAAAAGTTGGCGTGAAAAAACAGGCAAGATCAGTTTCGTCCTGCCTGTTGTAAATTCTTTATTACTGTTGCTGTTGCTTAATGCCGTATTTTTTGTTGAATTTATCTACACGTCCACCTGCATCTGCAAATTTTTGACGTCCTGTGTAGAATGGATGGCACTCAGAACAAACCTCAACTTTGATCTCTTTTACTACAGAGCCAGTTTCGAATTCGTTACCACAAGCGCATTTCACCATAACCTTATTAAAGTTTGGATGAATTCCTGTTTTCATTCGTTTCATCTCCTTCCGCCCTGAATCATATCCGAAACAGAGTTAAATATCTAGATTCAATTCGTCCGATTGACGAAATTACACTAGAAAAGCACATGAGGAAATTATAACAAGTGCTAGGTTCAAAAGCAAGCTGAAGTTAAATATTACTAATACCGAAAAGCGGAAGCGCCTTGCTCAGCCCCGACAGTCATAAGACGAGGCAGAATAGAAGGCGTTCTTTGCCTTCAATTCTGCCTCGTCTTATGACTCGAAGGGCTAGGCGCTGCAGCTAGACACCAAAACTAAATCAAAAAATTTATACTTTCTTATCCTACTAGAAATGCGGAAGCGCCTTGGTCAGCTCCGACAAGCATAAGACGAGCCATAATAGAAGGCGTTCTTTGCCTTCAATTATGGCTTGGCTTATGACTCGAGGAGCTAGGCGCTGCAGCTGGACACCAAAACTAAGTCAAAAAATTTATACTTTCTTATCCTACTAGAAAAGCGGAAGCGCCTTGTCCAGCCCCGACAAGCATAAGACGAGCCGGAATAGAAGGTGTTCTTTGCCTTCAATTCCGGATTGGCTTATGACTCGAGGGGCTAGGCGCTGCAGCTAGACAATCAGAAAAGCGGAAGCGCCTTGGTCAGCTCCGACAAGCATAAGGCGAGCCATAATAGAAGGCGTTCTTTGCCTTTAATTATGGCTTGGCTTATGACTCGAGGAGCTAGGACGCTTGCGCTAGAAACGGAATCTTGTTCTAAAACTTCATTTCCATGCCTTAGTTAGCCACAATATCTACGCACTTACCTTATCTATTTCTAGCAGTTTTCATTTCAGCATCGAGCATGCTAAAGAATTCTTCATTTGATTTGGTTTGACGTAGTTTTTTCAAGAACCTTTCGACGAAGTCTGGAGAATCGGTCATTGATTTGCGAATTGCCCATAGTTTATCGAGATGATCTTTTGGAATAAGTAGCTCTTCTTTTCTTGTTCCTGATCTGCGAATGTCGATCGCTGGGAAGATACGTTTTTCTGCGAGTGAGCGGTCGAGGTGTAACTCCAAGTTACCCGTACCTTTGAACTCCTCATAAATGACGTCATCCATTCGGGAGCCTGTATCAACTAATGCTGTCGCAAGAATCGTTAAGCTTCCACCTTCCTCAATGTTACGCGCAGCACCAAAGAAGCGTTTCGGGCGATGGAAGGCCGCTGGATCGATACCACCAGATAATGTACGTCCGCTTGGTGGAATAACTAAGTTATAGGCACGCGCTAGACGGGTAATGCTATCCATTAAAATAATGACATCTTTTTTATGTTCAACGAGACGCATCGCACGCTCAAGGACAAGCTCTGCAACTTTGATATGATTTTCAGGAACCTCATCAAACGTTGAGCTGACAACGTCTCCAGCTACCGAACGTTCGATATCCGTTACTTCCTCTGGGCGCTCATCTATTAATAAGACGATGAGTTCTGCATCGGGATTGTTTGCTGTTACGCTATTAGCAATTTCCTTTAAAAGCATTGTTTTCCCTGCTTTAGGAGGAGCAACAATTAATCCACGTTGGCCAAAACCAACAGGTGCAATGAGATCCATTATTCTCGTCGATAAATAATTTGGCTTAGTTTCTAGAAAAATTTGTCTATCTGGATAGAGAGGAGTTAATGCAGGAAAGTGAACACGTTCCTTAGCCGTTTCAGGATCTTCACCATTTACGGCTTCTACATGAAGCAAGCCATAATAGCGTTCATTTTCTTTTGGTGGACGTACTTTACCAGATACTTTGTCCCCATTTCGTAAATCAAAACGTCTAATTTGGGATGCAGAAATATAAATATCCTCTGAGCTCGGTGAATAGTTTATCGGTCTTAAAAAGCCGAAGCCTTCAGACTGAATGATTTCTAGGACACCTTCCATGAATAGTAAATCTTCTTGTTCTGCATTTGCTTTTAATATGGCAAAAATTAATTCTTTTTTCGTTAACTTGCTGTAATAAGATACTTTATAATGACGGGCAAGCTCGTACAATTCTTTTAGTTTCATATGTTCTAAAGAAGAGATTGAAACTTGATTCATAAAAAACACCACTCTTTTTATTTTCAATTTTATATTATTACTTTTCCATCTATCGATTTTCAAATTCATTTTTACTGGTAATGAAAACTAGTTTTGGTAGCAATATTTTCATTAGAAGATTTCGTGTCAATTGCACTTATGAAGAAAAAACTAGTACATTAAGGATAAAGAAGAAAAATGAAGGTGAGCTTGAAGTAGATTTTGCAGTAATTTATTCAACACAGCACTCTTTATTTTTACCCTATTTTATAAATTTAATCAATCACTTTTGGAAAACTTGCAGGAAATTGAGGGTATTAAAAGAAAGCGTAAGCATCTTTGCCAGCTCCAGACGTCACATATTTACTCATAAATAGAAGTTATTTCCTGCGAGGAGCTCGGCAAAGATGAAGCAGGATGTTGACCTGTCTTCTCTCTATTGTAGTTTACCTATTCTATCATGCATTAACAGGCAGTACTACCCCCACTTTTCGGCATTTGGTGAAGAAAAGCGCAAGCGCCTTGATCAGCCTCAGGCTTAGACCCAAGAGGGGCTAGGCCGCTTGCGCTAGACACCAAACTACGTACAAAAAACTTATACTTTCTTATCTTTCAAGTAAAGATGCATAGGGTGGGGATAATAACTAACTCTTACTTTATTTGATGACTAAATTTGGTTTTTTCTTCAAGCTATGGGTACCATCAATAAAGCGGACAGTTCCGGACTTTGCACGCATGACGATTGAATAGGTCTTGGCTGTCGTACCTTTAAATTGGACTCCTCTTAAAAGCTCACCATCTGTTACACCTGTCGCCGCAAAGATCGCGTCATCTCCTTTTACTAGGTCATCCATTAAGAGGATTTTATCAACATCAAGGCCCATTTTGATGCAACGCGCAAGCTCTTGTTCGTTTTGCGGAAGTAATTTCCCTTGGATTTCCCCACCTAAACATTTTAACGCCACTGCGGCTAAAACGCCTTCAGGTGCACCACCAGAACCGAATAAGATGTCAACGCCGGTATGATCGAAAGCTGTATTAATGGCTCCAGCTACATCACCGTCATTAATCACTTTAATTCTTGCTCCAGCTTCACGAAGTTGCTGGATAATATGCTCATGTTTTTTTCGATTTAATATCGTCGCAACAACATCTTCAATATCTTTGTTTTTTGCCTTTGCAACTGCCTTTAAATTATCAATTATCGGGGCTTCAATATCGATACACCCTACTGCTTCAGGCCCTACGGCAATTTTGTCCATATACATATCTGGAGCATGAAGCATATTTCCATGATCTCCGATGGCAATAACAGAAAGTGCATTCCAACCACCAGAAGCAACAATATTTGTCCCCTCTAATGGATCAACCGCTACATCAACCCGAGGTCCATACCCTGTGCCAAGCTTTTCGCCAATATAAAGCATTGGCGCTTCATCCATTTCCCCTTCTCCAATGACGACCGTGCCTTTCATTGGAATTGTATCAAACACATCACGCATTGCAGATGTTGCTGCCCCATCAGCCTCATCCTTCTTCCCTCTCCCCATCCAACGAGCTGAAGCTAACGCAGCGGCTTCGGTTACCCTTACCAATTCCATTGACAAACTTCTTTCCATGTCGCTTCTCCCCTTTGCATTTGCTCTCCCTTTGAAAAATGGTGGGTTACATTATCCTACTGAATTCATCATATATATATGAAAAATAATCATGCACTTTATCTTATCTTTTCTTCAAAAATGAGTGATTGAAGGTTAGAGGAAAGAGCATGATTATTTTCTATCTAAGAATTTTGCATTTGTTCAATTTCTTTTTCTGATAATTTTTCACGCCAAATCGTAGCACCAAGACCTGTTAGTTTTTCGACTAGTTGACTATATCCTCTGTCGATGTGCTCTAGACCAGTTATCTCAGTTATCCCATCTGCCATAAGGCCCGCACACACAAGTGCTGCTCCTGCTCGTAAATCACTCGCTTTCACTTTCGCCCCTTGGAGTTTTGTTGGACCAGACACAATTGCTGAACGACCTTCAACCTTTATGTTAGCGCCCATTCTTCTCAATTCATCTATATGCTTAAATCTAGCAGAATAAATGGTATCCGTGACTACACTTGTACCAGAAGCTTTTGTTAATAATGAGGTAAACGGCTGTTGAAGATCTGTTGGAAATCCTGGGTAAACTAACGTTTTAATATCAACTGACTTTAGTTCCTTTTGACCACCAACAATTAAGATTTGATCGTTGCTCGATTCAATATGAAGCCCCATCTCTCTTAATTTCGCGATGAGCGATTCCAGATGAAGTGGAATGACGTTATTAATCATCACTTCTTTTCCCATCGCTGCTCCGATAATGATATATGTTCCAGCTTCGATTCGGTCAGGAATGATTGAATGACGGCAGCCATGAAGTTTTTCAACACCATCAATTTTAATGACGTCTGTACCTGCCCCTTTAATTTTTGCTCCCATACTCGAAAGCAACGTTGCGACATCAATAATCTCTGGTTCCTTTGCAGCATTTTCAATGATTGTTCTACCCTCTGCTAATACAGCGGCAAGCATGATATTTATTGTTGCACCTACACTGACAACATCTAGGTAAATACGCGCGCCCTTCAATTTATCTGCACGCAAATAGATAGCACCTTGTTCATTCGTGACTTGAGCACCTAATGCTTCGAACCCTTTAATATGCTGATCAATCGGTCGAGGTCCTAGATAGCAACCACCTGGTAGTCCAATTACAGCTTTTTTAAATCTGCCTAACATTGCACCCATTAAATAATATGATGCACGCAGCTTTTTAACCTTTCCATTCGGTAAAGGCATTGAAATCATCGCTGAGGGGTCAACAATCATTTCGTTATTTTTCAATTCTACCTTACCACCAATTTCCTCCAATAAATCCCCAAGTATATTGACATCGGAAATGTTAGGTAATCCTTCGATTGTGACTGGTGATTCAGCTAATATTGTCGCAGGTATCAGTGCGACTGCACTATTTTTCGCACCGCTAATATTAACTGTACCTTTAAGTAAATCTCCACCAGCAACTTTTAATTTGTCCATGATAGTCTCCCTTCTTTGGAAGTTGACATTGCGGAAAGTAGATGGAGGATGAGCTTTTTAGCACATGTATGTATCTATCCCGATCCTAAAGTGCAAGCCCTCGGCAAATACGACGCTCATGAAATGAATAGAAGGCATTTACACCTTTCATTCATATGCCCCAGCGACGTCAATCACCACAAAACTGCACTTACACGGCCTATGCGAACTAAGGCAAAGACACTTGCGCTTAAGTGCTTATCCACATTTTTTACCATCATGTTTTCCGAAAAATAATATCTATGTCAACAAATCACTCCAATTACAAAATGAGAATACAAGCTGTTTATATCTTTTATTTCCTTATATGCTCTAGTAAATACATCAATACAATAAGTTACTTTTTCATTTTCCACTATACTAAGTGAAGCGCAAGAACCTTGGTTTGCCTCAGGTAACACTTAAAACGCACATGAATAGAAGATGTGGCTGTCTAACTACATTAGGTGAGGTCCCCCGCTGTCTTGTAGCTTTAAAAATAATCTCCCCTATTATTAAACCATCTATTAAACAGGACAACAATGTTTTACTACAAAAATTAATTGTTTCAGGGTGGAAGTATTGGGAAAAGTTATTCAAATCAGAGTAACAGTTTCTTTGTCATCATTCAGACCTGAATTTTTTTGTGGTAAGTCGAAACAGGCTAGCAAAATGCTGGCCCGTTTTCTATTATTTTATTACATGCAGTCAGCTAGGTTAGGAGGGAATGATAACGCTTTCTGTTTTAGTTGAAATATAACCGCCCGTAAAAAGGCGGCTAGATTTTAGCTTAAATTAAGCTTTGTTTGAAGAACCGAATTCGCGCATTTTGCCGATAACAGTTGCTTTAATAGCGTCACGAGCAGGTCCCATGTATTTACGTGGATCATATTCTTCTGGTTTTGCAGCTAACACTTCACGAACTGTTTTTGCAGATGCAATTTGGTTCTCAGTGTTAACGTTGATTTTCGCAGTTCCGAAAGAGATTGCTTTTTGGATATCTTTTGTAGGGATACCAGTACCACCGTGAAGTACTAATGGCATGTTTGTTAGGTTAGCGATTTCTTCCATTTCTTTGTATCCTAAGTTTGGCTCACCTTTGTATGGTCCGTGTACAGATCCAAGTGCTGGTGCTAAACAGTCGATACCAGTGCGATCTACAAGTACTTTACACTCTTGAGGATCTGCATAGATAACGCCTTCTGCAACTACATCATCT
Source organism: Metabacillus rhizolycopersici (assembly GCF_020075705.1). The sequence continues at coordinate 128,564 of NZ_JAIQUM010000003.1, forward strand.
TCTTGTCCGCCAACAGTTCCTAGCTCAGCTTCAACAGAAACACCTTTTGAATGAGCATATTCAACAACTTTAGTTGTTTCTTCAATGTTCTCTTCAAATGGGTGGTGTGAAGCATCGATCATAACAGATGTAAATCCAGCATCGATCGCTTCTTTACATTTGTCATAGCTTGAACCATGGTCAAGGTGAATTGCTACTGGTACAGAAATTTTGTAGTCTTCGATTAGACCTTCAGTAATTTTCACTACAGTTTTGAATCCACCAACGTAGCGTGCAGCACCTTCAGAAACACCAAGAATTACTGGTGATTTTTCTTCTTCAGCAGCTTGTAGGATTGCTTGGAAAAACTCAAGGTTATTGATATTGAATTGACCTACTGCATATCCTTCGTCTTTTGCTTTTTTCAACATTTCTGTCATTGAAACTAATGCCATCGCAAAATTCCTCCTAAATAAACCTAATTTTCTGATACAGAAAAGTATATCATTCCTAGCTTGACCGGAATATTCAGAAATATGTAAAGTCCACATGATCACTTTTCACATTTTATAGCATACCAATATATGCGGGAAACGGCAACAATTCGACAAAAATTTGGACAATTCCTTGTCAATTTAATTTGCCTTAAGAGGTAAGTACTTTTTTACAGCTTCACGAATTTCATCGATATCAAAAGGTTTTGCAAAATGAATAAGCGCACCTAAATCCTTTGCTTCTTGGATCATATCTAATTCACCATATGCAGTCATGATGATCACACGGATATCTTGATCAATCACTTTCATTCTTTTTAAAATTTCGATTCCATCCATACCAGGAATTTTCATATCTAATAAGACTAAATCAGGAGAATGATTTTCAACAATTTCCAACGCTTGAAATCCACTAGCAGCTTGAAATGTTTGGTATCCCTCTTTTTGAAAAACTTCATTTAATAAAATGCGAATTCCGTACTGATCGTCCACTATTAATATTTTTTCCTTTAACATGACTACACCTCAGATTTATTTTTGTATTTAGGTAAGGAGACGCAATCCACTTACCCAATTTATCCTTACTTAGAAAAGCGCAAGCTCCTTGTTTAGCCTCAGGCAAATAAGACAATCAGGAATAGAAGGTGTTTTTTACCTTCAATTCCTGATTGGCTGTAGACCCTAGAGGGGCTAGGCACTGGAGCTAGACATCAAAACTAAGTACAAAAACTTATACTTTCTTATCTTTAAAAAAAGACTAGTTAAATGAAATGGATTGATTGTGCATGAAGGACATTTATACTATATATTCTATGTTATTCTGTCCTAAACCACAATTCCCTGCATCCATTTGCCAACAATTTTTTCTTTATTTTTACATATTTCTATCTATTATACAGTAAAACGCTTACTTATTTAATTAGATTTTGAAAATTAAGTGCAGAGACAGTGTTTCTTTCAGATTGTATTACTTTTCGTTATAATACCTTATAAATGTTAAATGTGGAAGGAGATCTATCTATTCAATGATGAAAATATTTACAACCCAATTAACCGGGCACTTTAATCGAATTTTAGATCAGGAAGAAATGAATATAGAGGACAGTGCAAGACTTCTAGCTCAGGCGTTAATTGGCGAAGGGTCCATTTACATATATGGCTTCAATGAGCTTAACGGTGTCGTTTTAGAGGCTTTATCAAGTTCTGAACCTTTAATGCGTGCTGTGCCGCTCCTCGATAGCGATGGACAAGTCAAAAAACTATCATCACGGGATCGCGCCCTACTTTTTACCTATCGTTCGACAGACGAGGAAGCAATTTCAATTGCCAAAGGTCTTTCAGAGCAAGGTATTCAAACCGTCGGCGTCTCAGCCTTGATTAAAAATACAGATGAAGGATTGGAAACAATAACAGATCTACACGTTGATGCCAAACTTCGTCAACCATTGATTCCAGATGATAAAGGTGAACGATACGGCTATCCAGCATTAATGACATCCCTCTACGTGTATTATGCGATTAGCTTCACAATTAAGGAAATTATGAATGAATATGAGGATGAAGATTAAGAAAAGCGCAAGCGCCTTGTTCAGCCTCAGGCATGGCATAAGACGCACATGAATAGAAGGCGTTCTTTGCCTTCAATTCATGTGTGGCTTATGACCCCGAGGGGCTAGTCCGCTTGCGCTAGACACCAAAACTACGATTAAAAAACTTATACTTTCTTATCTTGAAACTATGAGCAATTAGCGCTGACTAATTGCTTTTTTATTATGTCTTTTTAAGGGAAGCCCATCAATTTTTCGGATAATCTATCAACTTTCAGCAAAAATCTATCAACTTTCGGGAATAATCTATCAACTTTTCAACACAATCTATCATTCGACAAAATACAACTCCACCACAACTTCCTAAAAAGCACAAAAAAAGCTAACTTACCTTTTATCCAAAGATAAGCTAGCTTGTATGATTAATTATTTTCTGATGCTGTTAACGAAGCGCGCACAAAGTCACGGAATAATGGTTGTGGTCTAGTTGGTCTAGACGTGAATTCTGGGTGGAATTGTGATGCCACAAACCAAGGGTGCTCTTTAATTTCAATGATTTCAACTAGGCGTCCGTCAGGTGTAGTTCCAGAGAAGACAAAGCCTGCTTGTTCCATTGCTTGACGGTATTCATTGTTGAATTCATAACGATGACGGTGACGCTCATAAATTACTTCTTCCTTGTATGCTTCATATGCAAGTGATTCGTGTTGAAGCTTACTTGGAGACAAGCCTAAGCGTAATGTTCCACCTAGATCCTCAATGTCTTTTTGCTCAGGAAGTAAATCAATAATAGGATATTGCGTGCTTGGATCAATTTCAGAAGAATTAGCGCCTTTTAATCCTAACACATTTCGCGCAAACTCAATTGACGCAACTTGCATACCTAAACAAATTCCTAGGAATGGAACTTTGTTTTCACGAGCATATTGTGTCGCAAGGATTTTTCCTTCTACACCACGGTCACCGAAGCCTCCAGGTACAAGAATTCCATCAACACTTCCAAGCTCTTCCGTCAAGTTTTCAGCTGTTAATGTTTCTGCATTTACCCATTTGATGTCGATGTCTGAGTCGACAGCATAGCCTGCATGACGAAGTGCTTCAACAACAGAAATATATGCATCTTGTAGCTCAACATATTTACCAACAAGGGCGATTTTTGTTGTTTTTGAGAGATTTGTTACTCGTTCCACAAGCTGTTTCCACTCTGTCATATCTGCTGGATTGCAATCAAGTTTTAAATGCTTACATACAATTGAATCTAAGTTTTGATCTTGTAATGCTAAAGGAATAGAGTAAAGTGTATCAGCATCACGGCACTCGATGACAGAGTTGGTATCGATGTCACAGAACAACGCAATTTTATCTTTCATATCTTGAGAAATTGGCATTTCTGTACGAACAACGATTACGTTTGGTTGAATTCCTAAGCTACGAAGTTCCTTCACACTATGCTGTGTCGGCTTTGTTTTCATTTCACCAGCAGCTTTAATATAAGGAACAAGTGTACAGTGAATATACATGACATTATCACGGCCGATATCACTTTTGATTTGACGAATTGCTTCTAAGAATGGTAATGATTCGATATCCCCAACCGTTCCGCCAATCTCCGTAATCACGACGTCAGCACCTGTTTCTTTTCCTGCACGGTACACACGATCTTTAATTTCATTTGTGATATGAGGAATAACTTGTACAGTTCCTCCAAGATAATCACCGCGACGCTCTTTCTTTAAGACTGTTGAGTAAATTTTACCAGTCGTCACGTTGTTATATTTTGTTAGGTTGATGTCGATAAAACGCTCATAGTGACCTAAGTCTAGATCTGTCTCTGCGCCATCACCAGTTACATATACTTCACCATGTTGATATGGACTCATCGTTCCTGGATCCACGTTGATATACGGATCAAACTTTTGAATTGTCACACTCATGCCACGGTTTTTTAATAATCTACCGAGCGAAGCAGCTGTAATTCCCTTTCCTAATGAAGAAACAACTCCACCTGTTACGAATATATACTTTGTCATTGTCTGTCTTCCCCCTCAAGAAGCTTGTTTGTTTTTATTGTGTACAAAAGACGTATAGCGTATTACAACCACTATCTAAAATGAAGAAAAAGTGGAATAAAGAAAAGCGCAAGCGCCTTGCCAAAGCTAGACACTCAAACTCAGTCAGTCATTACCACTTTCTACACTAAGAAAAGCGCAAGCGCCTTGTTCAGCCTCAGGCATGGCATAAGACGCACATGAATAGAAGGCGTTCTTTGCCTTCAATTCATGTGTGACTTATGACCCCGAGGGGCTAGTCCGCTTGCGCTAGACACCAAAACTACGATCAAAAAACTTATCTTATCTTTTTTTAAAAAAAGAAAGCTCCCTTCCAAATAAGTTGAAAGGGAGCAGGAAATGTATAATATATACAAACGATTGCTTTTTTAGAGCCCAAAATAGATTCTACCTAGTTAAAAAAAGAAAGTCAAGACGATTTAATCTTATTTTTCTTCCTCTTCATCATCTAGATCGTCATCTTCATCGTCTTCCTCATCTAAATCGAATTCTTCATCGTCTTCGAGGAGATCATCATCATCGTCGTCATCAAAGTCGTCGTCTTCTAACTCATCGTCCACATCATCGAAGTCATCTTCTTCTAAATCGTCTTCTTCCTCAGCCTCATCGAAATCATCAAATTCATCGATTTCATCGAAATCATCATCTTTCGCTTTTTTCGCCTTTTTCTTCTTCGGCTTAACTGCTGGGACAATTTCTTCTTCGATTTGCTCATATGGGTACCAAGTACGTAACCCCCACATGTTTTCGCCAACACAAATGAAGCGGCCATCAATATTAATATCTGTATAAAATTGAGCAATTTTATCTTCTACTTGTTGTTTCGATAAACCAAGTAGAGTTGCTATTTCTTCTACTAATTCACTAAAAACATACGGCTTTTTGCCCTCTACGAAAAGTTCATAGGCAACTTCTACCATTGCCATTTCTTTGATTTGTTCTTCTGTTAATTGCTTTAAACTCAAGTTAAGGCACTTCCTTTCAAGGTCAATCATCTATTTAATCAAGTAACTAATTATAATCTTTCATGCTATGTATAAAAGCGTAAGTGCATTGGCCAATAAAGTGTTCTTTCCTCACAATTTTAGAAGGACTAAGCACTCGGCTTTCTGTCAAGCGCTCATCTACATGACAAGAATTTAATCATATAAAAACGATTCTAAATATGCTTGCAAATCATACCATTCATTATAAACAAATTCTAGCAGTTTATGCCACATATATTACATAAAATATACACAAAAGTACATTTGCACTTTTGCGGATGATATTCACAACTCTTTTCGTCTTGATTATACAGGTTGCTAGTGCTTCTAAAAGGTTGATTAATCGCTTGCTTTAAGTAAGTTCTTTGCATTCTCTTATTTCTCGAGGAATGAGATATCAATCGACTTGATGCCGTTACAAAACGAATGGAATGCTTTGGTTTATAATGACATCAAGCCACATTTCTAGATTTAGTGAATCACTAGCCTAAGGTTCTCAAGGTGCTTCTATTTTTTGTAGATGCCTTGTAAGATAATTTTGGTTTGAAGTTCAATATATTGATCATGCGTATAGATTTTTTGAAGTTCCCACCTCCTGAACGCCCACATTTGTCCTTGAACAACGATGTTATGGGCAATTAACTCACACTCTTGCTCTGATAATGTTAATTCTCCACTTTCAACACAGCTTTCAATAATCTCCTTAAAAATAGTTGCCAAATTTGTCTCTTTTTTCAGCACATACGGAAGGGCTTCTTTTGATAAGGATTTCGTTTCTTGATACATGATTAGGACTTCATCTTGCATATCGCACATGACTTTGAAATAGCTTTTGATCGCTTGCTTTAAGCTTTCGATTGTCCCTAGCTTTATATCGATATCTTGTTCGAGCCTCATATGAACTTGGTCATAAATTGTATCGCAGACCAAGTACAGCACATCCTCCTTTTGACGAATGTATTCATATAATGTCCCGATGCTAAAGCCTGCTGCGCGGGCAATTTCCCTTGTCGTTGTCTGATGAAAACCTTTCTCTTTAAAAAGGGTTACCGCTCCTTTTACCATCTGACCTCTTCGCTTTTCGATTAATCTCTCATCTTTTACAGATGCAAGCACCTTACTCTTTTTCATCTACTCCCCACCTATCTTGTAGGTAAGGGGACAGAACCCGCTTCCCCTTTATTCAAAACTAGATTCGTTGCATTACCTACGTATATAGTTTGCTAATTCCCTCCCTAACTTGAAGTGAGGCTTGTAGGCATACACTCTATTTCGTCCCTCTTTCAAAGGATAGGTATAAATTTTTGACTTAGTTTTCATGTCCAACGCAAGCGTCTTATTTGCCCGAGGCTGATCAAGGTGCTTGCGCTTTTCTTAACGTGATCTGAATTCGCCATCTTCATTTTGTGAGCATCCGCGCTAGTACCAGGCGTTGAATTTCCTGTGTACCTTCATAGATTTGCGTGATTTTTGCATCTCTCATATAACGTTCTACTGGATAATCCTTTGTGTAGCCATAACCGCCAAATACTTGAACAGCTTCCGTCGTCACTTTCATCGCAGTATCACCAGCGAATAACTTAGACATAGCTGATGCCTTCCCGTATGGTAGGCCTTCAGATTCGAGCCATGCCGCTTGATAGGTTAACAGGCGGGCTGCTTCGATGCTTGTTGCCATATTAGCAAGTTTAAAACTAATCCCTTGTTGGGCGGCAATTGGTTTCCCGAACTGTTCACGCGCTTTCGCATAAGCAACTGCCGCATCTAGTGCTCCTTGCGCAATACCGACAGCTTGTGCGGCAATACCATTTCTCCCACCATCTAATGTCATCATTGCAATTTTAAAGCCTTCACCAATTTTACCTAGGACATTTTCTTGTGGCACTTTACAATCTTGAAACACGATCTCTGTTGTAGGCGAAGAACGTATGCCTAGTTTCCTTTCCTTTTTCCCAATTGAAAATCCCTCGAAATCTTTTTCGATAATAAAAGCGGTTGTTCCTAAATGCTTACTTGATGGATCAGTCTTCGCAAAGACAATGTAAATATCAGCTATTCCACCGTTTGTGATAAATAGTTTCGATCCATTAAGGTGATAGTTTTCCCCTACTAATGTAGCCGTTGTTTTCATCGCTGCTGCATCAGATCCAGAGCCTGACTCGGTTAATCCATATGCACCGATCTTCTCTCCTAATGCCATTGGTTTTAAGTATTTTTGCTTTTGTTCTTCTGTTCCGAACTTGTGTAATGGCCATCCCGCTAAAGATGTATGAGCAGAAAGGGTAACACCTGTTGCTGCACATACTCTTGAAAGTTCTTCAATCGCTAAACAATAGGATAGATAATCGCTGCCGATCCCACCATATTCTTCGCCCCAAGGGATGCCCGTTAATCCTAAATCGGCCATTTTTTCAAAGATACTAAGGTCAAATCGTTCTTGATCATCGCGCTCAGCTGCTGTTGGTTCTACCTCCTTTTTAGCAAAGTCGCGTACGGTCTTTCTGATCATTTCATGCTCCTCAGATAGCTTGAAGTCCATGTTGTCGTCCCCCGATTTTTACTTTTCTTTTAGTAAGTGCTTGCTGATGACAATTCGCTGTATTTCACTTGTGCCTTCGTAAATTTCACAAACCTTTGCATCGCGAAAATATCTTTCTACGGGGAAATCCTTTGTAAACCCTAAGCCTCCGAATATTTGAACAGCTTCTGTCGTTACCTCCATCGCTATTTTTGATGCAAATAGCTTTGCCATTGCCGCTTGCTTGCCACAAGGAAGATTATGTTCTTTTCGGTAAGCTGCTTGATAGACTAATAGTTCTGCTACGTTCACATTTGTCGCCATATCTGCAAGCTTTAACTGCATGACTTGCCCGCTCGCTGTCGGCTTTTCAACCTGACGCTCCGCTTTTATAAAGGATGTCGCCTGTTCTAATGCTGCTTCTGCAATTCCTAACGCCTGGGCCGCGATCCCGATTCTCCCACCATCGAGATTTGCCATTGCAATTTTAAAGCCTTTCCCTTCTTCACCTAAAAGATTTTCAATCGGTACTTTCGCATCCTCAAATAAGAGCTGTACTGTTCTAGAACCATTTAGACCCATTTTGCGTTCATCTTTTCCAATAATCAATCCAGGTGTATTGTTATCAACAATAAACGCCGATATCTCAGTGCTCCCTGTTTTCGCAAACACGATATACGTATCCGCTTCCCCGCCATTTGTTATAAATATCTTTGAACCATTTAAAAGATAGTAATCATCCTTCTTCACTGCACGTGTTTTCATACTAGCAGCATCTGAGCCAGAGCTTGGTTCTGTTAAGCAAAATGCCCCCAGCTTCTCACCCTTGGCGAGCTTCGTTACATATTTTTTCTTTTGTGGTTCTGTACCAAACGTTAAAATTGGTAAGGTTCCAACCGATGTATGAACAGATAAAATAACGCCAAGCGTCGCGCTTATTTTCGATATCTCGTGGATTGCTATGATATAGGAGGTAAAGTCCTTACCAGCCCCTTCATATCGTTCAGGAATAGGGATGCCCATCAGACCAAGCGCACCCATTTTTTGCAGAAGCACTCTTGGAAATATTCCCTTTTCCATTTTTTCAACAAACGGCTCCACTTCTGACTTTGCAAATTCCCGAACTTTCTTAAGCATCATTCGTTGTTCTTCCGTAAAATGTAAATTCACCAGATGCCACTCCTTTTTTAGAAAAGCGCAAGCGCCTTGTTCAGCCCCGACAAGCATAAGACGCTCAGGAATAGAAGGTGCTCTTTGCCTTCAATTCCTGAGTGGCTTATGACCTCGAGGGGCTAGGCGCTGGAGCTAGACACGAAAACTAAGTCAAAAATTTATACTCTTATCTTTTTAGAAAAGCGCAAGGCGCCCGCTTATCGGCGACAAGCACAAGACGAGCCGGCTGAAAGGTTGCTCTTTAACCTTTTGAGCGGATTGGCTTGTGACCTCGAGCCGATGGCGCCTTGCGCTGGACAATTCTCGAGGCCAAAACTTATAAATTCTGATATTTTTTAAAAGCACGAGGCGGCCGGAACATCGTTTTTTCACTTCTAGACAGATTCCCAGAGGCTAATGTTGTCTCGCGCTACATCCAAGTCTTATACCCTCTCTCCTTTTCACCATTCTAATAGCTGTAAAATCCTCTACCCGTTTTTCTTCCTAGCCATCCAGCCTTTACGTATTTACGAAGCAATGGACATGGACGATATTTGTCATCCCCGAAGCCTGCTTGAAGTGTTTCCATAATCAATAGGCACGTATCTAGGCCAATAAAGTCAGCTAACGCCAGCGGCCCCATTGGATGGTTCATTCCTAGCTTCATGACTTCATCAATTGCCTCTGGTGAAGCAACCCCTTCGTAAACGGTATAGATTGCTTCATTGATCATCGGCATTAAAATTCGGTTTGAGACGAAGCCTGGAAAATCATTTACTTCGACAGGTACTTTTTTTAACCTTTTTGCGAGATCTCGTGTTTGCTCATAGACCTCATCAGCAGTTGCTAATCCCCGAATAATTTCGACTAATGCCATAACGGGAACAGGATTCATAAAGTGCATCCCGATAACTCTTTCTGGCTGTTTCGTGGCGGCAGCAATTTCCGTGATTGGTAAGGAAGATGTGTTCGTTGCTAAAATGGCCTGTTCGTTTGCTAATCGATCAAGCTCCTGAAATAACGCTGTTTTCACGTCCATTTTTTCAACTACTGCTTCAATGACCATGTCACTTGAACTTGCGTTTGAAAGATCTAATGAGGTGGTAATTCTTTGAAGTGTTTCGTCCTTTTCTTGTCGTGATATTCGACCCTTTTCAAGTTGCTTTTGCAATTGTTTTTCAATAGATTGGTAACCTCTATTTAAAAATTCTTCTTTTAAATCGTGGAGAATGACAGTGAAATTAGCTTGTGCACACACTTGGGCAATTCCTGCACCCATTTGCCCAGAACCGATGACCATAATCTTTTGAATATCCATCCTCATCCCCCCTTGTCATTTCGACGGTTACACTTCGATCATAATCGCGTCACCTTGGCCCCCACCACTACAAATGGCTGCAATCCCAATTCCTCCACCTCTTCGTTTTAATTCATGAAGTAATGTAATAATAATTCTTGCTCCGCTCGCGCCAATCGGATGACCTAACGCAATTGCGCCTCCATTTACATTCACTTTTTCTGGGGAAAGATTTGCAATTTGGTTCGTTGCTAATGCGACTGTTGCGAACGCTTCATTAATCTCGAACAAATCAATGTCGTTGATAGTTTTGCCTGTTTTTTGTAGAAGCTCATTAATGACGAGGCCAGGTGTTTTCGGGAAATCCTTTGCTTCTAGCGCAACAGCTGTATGACCGATGATTGTCGCTAATGGTTTTCTTCCTTCCTTCTGTGCACGGTCAAGCCTCATGAGCACAAGTGCGCAAGCCCCATCATTAACGCCAGGTGCATTGCCTGCTGTCACTGTTCCATCGTGGTCAAATATAGGGGTTAATTTTGAAAGTTGTTCAAGTGAGGTATCTTTACGTGGTGCTTCGTCCCTTTCGATAAGGATTGGATCACCTTTCTTTTGCGGAACAGCTACTGGAACAATTTCTTCACGCAGTAAGCCAGTTTCTTGCGCTTTGACGGCAAGCTGGTGGCTTCTTAATGCCCATTCATCTTGTTGTGCACGAGTGATCTTTAATTCAGCTGATGCCTGGTTGCCATATATGCCCATGTGTACCCCCGTGAAACTACACGTGAGCCCATCATGGATCATTAAGTCTTTGATAGTATCATTATTCATGTTCAATCCGAAACGTACCTTTGGTAAGAGGTATGGTGCATGACTCATCGATTCCATCCCACCTGCTACGATCACTTCCTCATCACCTGCACGAATAATTTGATCGGCGAGCGTGACACTTCTTAACCCTGATGCACAGACTTTATTTATCGTCTCTGTTTTCACCTCCCAGGGAAGACCTGCATGACGCGCAGCTTGGCGTGAAGGGATTTGTCCTTGCCCACCTTGGAGGACATTACCTAAAATAACCTCCTGAACTTGTTCACTATCGACATTTGCGCGAAACAAAGCTTCTTTTATCGCCACTCCACCGAGCTCTGCTGCTGTTAATTGTGATAATGCTCCTAACAATTTGCCAACCGGTGTTCTTACCCCGCTTAATATCGCCGTTTTGATCATTCTTCTTCTCCCCTTTTTTTGAAATAGTATTTCAAAACAATTAAGATAGCGCTTACATTATAATTGAACGCTCACTCAATTTGAAGAGAATGCAAAGAGGAATCATCCCCTCTATGCATCCTATGATTTGAAAATCACGTAAGTGCCTATCCTTAGTTAGGATGCAAACTCTTTTTTGTTGGCTGTTTTCTAAATGATTGTTGTTTTTGATGGGTTAGAAGCCCGATTCAAGAAAAAAGAACCAAAGTGGTTACGTGTCCAAATCCAGACTAATGGAGCCTAATCGGTCACTATTGATGGCACTCTATATGTCAATAGCAACAAAGTTTGCGAAAACAGCCTTTTTGTTTGAAGATAACGGGGACAGACTTATGTTAACTTTTTTTAAAAATCATCCCCATTCTAAATTAGATGATTTTAGCTACTAGTAGAAGCACTTCATATGTGATTCACATTGCCCAAAATTGATTTTTCAAGCAGTTCTGCTACATCGTATGTGCTTACTTGGTCCTCAACTTCCTTCGCTTTCGTACCATCGCTAAGCATCGTTAAGCAGTATGGACAGCCTGAGCTAATGACAGAAGGACGGACAGCTAGCGCTTGTTCTGTTCTTGTTACATTAATCCGGCTACCAGTGTCTTCTTCCATCCACATTAAACCGCCTCCTGCCCCACAGCACATCCCTGTTTCACGATTTCGTTCCATCTCAACAAGCCTCGTACCAGGAATCGCCTTTAAAATCATCCGAGGTGCATCATATACTTCATTGTACCTTCCTAGATAACAGGAATCGTGGAAGGTAATGGTTTCATTTACTGGATGCTGTGGCGTTAATCTGCCTTCCTCAACTAACTTTGCAAGCAGCTCTGTATGGTGATACACTTCAGCTTCTAAACCGAAATCAGGGTATTCATTTTTAAAGATGTTATACGCATGTGGATCAATGGTGACAATCTTTTTCACACCACTTTTCACGAACTCATCGATATTCTTCGTTGCAAGGTCTTGGAATAAAAATTCATTTCCGAGACGGCGTGGTGTATCACCTGAGTTCTTTTCCTTGTTACCTAAAATCGCAAAGGTAACTTCCGCTTCATTTAAAAGCTTGGCAAAGGAGAGAGCGATTTTTTGACTGCGGTTGTCATATGAGCCCATTGAGCCAACCCAGAATAAGTATTCAAACTCCTCTAAAGCCTTGCTCATCTCCCTTACTGTAGGCACAACAACATCTGTGCCCGCTTCACGCCATGCTTCACGCTCTTTCCGATTTAGTCCCCACGGATTTCCTTGCCGTTCAATATTCGTCATCGCACGCTGCGCATCTGTGTCCAATTTCCCTTCAGTTAGCACAAGATAGCGGCGCAGATCAATAATTTTATCAACATGCTCATTCATCACCGGACATTGATCTTCACAGTTACGACAGGTTGTACATGCCCAGATTTCTTCTTCTGTGATGATTTCTCCAATTAAAGATGGATTGTAATCAATAGCAGTTGCTGCCGACTCCTTTGTCCCAGCACCCGCTGACATCATGGCAATTTTATTTCCTTTTGTATTGCTAAATGCGACAGCTGGTACCCAAGGCTGTTTCGCTGTTACGGCAGCACCTGTATTCGTTAAATGATCACGTAGTTTTAAAATTAGGTCCATTGGAGAGAGGATTTTTCCTGTCCCAGTAGCAGGACACATATTTGTACATCGCCCACATTCTACACATGCATACAGATCAATTAATTGCGGCTGCGTGAAATCTTCTATTTTCCCTACACCAAATGTTTCTTGTGTTTCGTCTTCAAAATCAATTTTTTCAAGCTTTCCTGGATTCGAAAGACGGTTAAAATACACATTTGCTGGTCCTGCAATTAAATGGGCGTGCTTCGACTGTGGCACATACACTAAAAATGTTAATAAACATAATAAATGAATCCACCATGCTACATAGAAGATGGCAATCGAACCTGTTTCTCCTACAAAACGAAGGATGTATGCCAGGGAGGATGCGATTGGCTCAGACCAGGTTAACTCATGACCGTGCCAGATGATTCCCGCTCCGTTGCCAAGAAGGACTGATAGCATAAGGCCTCCGATAAAAATCAAGACTAATCCTGATTTAACCCCTCGTTTTAGGCGGACAAGCTTTTCAACATAACGGCGATGGAACGCCCAAACGACTGCTACTAAAATCATAAACGTAACAATTTCTTGAAAAAGGGTAAATACTGGATATAATAAACCGAGGGGTAAATGAGCACCGGGTACGAGTCCTTTTATAATAAAATCAATCGCACCAAATTGAACAAGAATAAAGCCATAGAAAAACATGACATGGATTATGCCGCTTTTTTTATCCTTTAAAAGCTTCTTCTGTCCAAAAACATTTACCCAAATTTTACGAAGTCTTTCCTTTACTTCGCTATCAAACTGAACCTTTTTTCCGAGCTTAATGTACGCCATTCTCGTTCGAATTAAATAGACAAATAAATGAATTGAGTAAGCGGTCACAGTCGAAAAGGCAAGCAAATTCAGCCATAATAAGGCATTCATTTCTCTCCCTCCAATTTCTCATTTGTAAAAGGCACTTACTAATTCATACGTCTATCTTTTCATTTTTATTAAAATTTGAATTTTCTGAATTTAAATTATATTTCTATGATAGTAATGAATGGTCATTCAGTCAACAGTTTTTAGACTTGAATGTTCACGGATCATTTTGTGAATTTTTGTGAGGCTAACCTTAACTTTTACGCACGTAATGCGGGATAAAGCGAGACTTATCGGGCTTTTACTGGCAGTTATTCCACACCTCCACTGCTTCGATTCATCAGTAGCTTTAGAGGTAGGGAATTACTGCCAGTTAATGCGGGATAAAAATAACTTTAATTGTCAAAACTACGAAAAATAGTAACTGTACCCCTTACCATCTCTTTAACATGCTGCTAGGAGGATTAGTTATGACTATATTCATGATCATCGGCATTATCATAGTGGCACTTATTTGCTGGTTTACAATTGACTATCATTTAGGGAGAAAAAATCATCTTTCAACATCAAATTATACGCCATTTCTTCCTAAGAAAAGTGATATTGAACTTTTTACAGACGGGGAAAATCTTTTTCAAGATTTATTTGAAAGTATTAGAAATAGTACACAGAGCATTCATGTGCTGTTTTACATCGTCCAAAATGATCAGATAAGCAATGAATTTCTTTCTTTACTAGGCGAAAAGGCAAGTCAGGGGATAAAGGTTCGCCTTTTGCTCGATTATATTGGGAGTATTGAGTTAGATAAACAAAAGATTAAAAAGTTAAGGGAAAAGGGAGTCAAATTTGCGCGTGCACACTCACCACGCTTTCCATATCTTTTTTATACACTTCAAGCGAGAAATCATCGGAAGATCACCGTGATTGATGGTGAGATTGGTTACTTAGGTGGCTTTAATATTGGAAAGGAATACATCGGTCATGATCCCAAATTCGGTTTTTGGCGAGATTATCATTTAAAAATAACTGGTGAAGGTGTTTCGGATTTGCAGCAGCAATTTTTAAAGGATTGGTATGAGGCAACAGCAGAAAATCATCTTGAGGATCGACAATTCTTTCCGGAACAACAGGCAGGAAAAAGTACTCAAATGTTTATTTCCACGTATGGGGAGCACTTAGACAATCACTTTAAGGAACTTATTAGAGACGCAAAACAGGAAATCATCATCTGCTCCCCCTATTTTATCCCAGGTAAAGAGATTTTATATGAGTTATTAGATGCTTTAGCAAAGGGAGTAATGGTAAAAATTATGGTTCCAATGAAAGCAGATCATCCATTAGTAAAGCAAGCAGCATTTCCTTACTTTGGAAAATTACTGTTAGCTGGTTGTGAGATCTATCGTTATTATCACGGATTTTATCACGCTAAGGTCATTGTCATTGATGACCATGCATGTGATATTGGGACGGCAAATTTTGATAAACGAAGCTTATATGTAAACGATGAAATGACTTGCTTAATTTATGATCAGAATTTTGTTCGGTATGTAAAGGAACAAATTGCTGAGGATTTTCATACGTCTGAATTGCTAACCTATGATTTTTATCGAAAGCGCTCCTTTTTACACCGCTGTAAAGAGGCTGTGGCATCACTTGTATCACACTTTTTGTAGAGGATTTGATTGATCCAGATTAGGGGTGTGCTATTCTGTCCAATCATTTTTATATGAAATGCTCAGAAAAAAAGAAGGGTCACTCATTTGGTAAGTAATTCAGATAACGTGGAGAAAATGTTAAATTTCATATCAAAACGCTTGGACTCAAAAATCCAAGCGTTTTATTGTTTCGTTTTTGCCTTCTTCAAGCACCCGTTTGCACAATAGGAATGTAGTCATCCTATTGTTGAGGCTTCAATTTGAGAATCCACTCACTAATAAACCCCACTAATATCCCAACTACAATTGGTAGTAGAGAAATCTCAGTATACGAGAGTGAAACTTTAAATATAAGAACATCGATATTAGCTATAAAACCTATTATATATAGCAATATCATCATTCCAAATGATGCACATAACGGAATCCAAAAGGATTTACTCACTGCATCACCTCCATCTCAAGAATAGTAACTACTCCTTAAAATTGATTGTTTTTTCATCTATGTCACTATTTTTGTTTAACTCTACTGCGTGATTAGTGTAAGAACATTTCTACATAAACTCTTATATTCAATATAACATATTTTACCAAAACCCTGAATTACCTTTCAATTTACAGAAGAATGAACATACCCAATAGCAAACCTTTTAGCAGCGTGATATTGGGTATTGATTTAAGTTTAGGCTCTTTTCTAAAAGATTGTTGTTTTTAAACATAAAAAGATTAACAGCAGTTATAGAGCGGGACGAAAAATATGTCGAAAATTGAAGGTTGGTCGATACCTTGGTTATTTCGGACAATAAAATTCAAAACCAGACAATAAAACCTTGAGCTTGGACAAAAAATCTCAAGTTCTGACAATAAATCATGATTATGGACGATACATCATTTCGAAAAGTTAAATTAGAAATCAAGTAAGTTTAAAAACAACAAAGTTTACTAAAACAGCCTAAGTTTAAAATGCTTATAAACACTGATACGACAAAAAAATAGAGTGCTAAAACCTATGCGATTCAGCACTCTATTTGTTATGTTATTTCTGATTTCCTTCACAAAAACTGAACTACTTACTCATTTGAGAGCCCCTCTTATTAAGACAATGGTAAGTAATCTAAGTCGTGAAGTTCATAAAGACGATTGATTATTCTCCCCAAACCTTTTCTGAGATTTTTTTAATCAATTCTAGCTTTTTCCATTGGTCTTCCTCGGTTAATTCATTTCCCTCTTCTGTTGAAGAGAATCCACATTGCGGGCTTAAGCAAAGACGGTCTAGTGGTACATATTGAGCTGCCTCTTTAATACGTGCAATCACAGCCTCTTCATTTTCTAACTCTGGACTTTTGGAGGTAACAAGACCTAAGACAACCTGCTTGTCTCCGGAAAGATATTGAAGTGGTTCAAAACCACCTGCTCGCTCAGAATCAAATTCAAGGTAATAAGCATCTACATTTTCATTTCGGAATAATTCCTCTGAAACAGGATCATATCCACCAGAATAATGCCATGTCGAACGATAATTGCCTCGACAAACATGTGTTGTGACAATTAAATCTTCTGGTTTATCAGCAAGAATACGATTATTTAATTCGACATATTCTTTTGCCAATACATCTAAATCAATCTCTTCTTTTGCTGCGTTTTCACGATAGTTTTTATCACAAAGCACGGCCCAAACAACCTCATCCATTTGAATGTTACGGCAGCCTGCCCCGTAAAATGCATTGAATGCCTTTTTATATGCATGAACAATATCATTATATAAATCTCCTTTGTTTGGATAATGTTTTTTTGTATAGTCAATATTATGCGGTTTTGTAATTTCGTATAGAAATTGTACCGCTGAAGGTAATGTTTGTCTTGCAATCACGCCTTCAGGAACTAATGATTTCAAATATTTGTAATCCTCTAAAAAAGGATGTGTTGAAAAATCGATTTTACCTGTGACACGTGCTGTTTCCTTGCGTGTCTCAATTCCCTGAAAAGCAAGTCCAACTTCAGTAGCTGCTTTTTCTACACCATCTAATCCCCACATAAAATCAAGATGCCACCAACTACGGCGAAATTCACCGTCCGTTACAGACTGCAGTCCAACCTCAATTTGTTTATCAACAATGCGTTTAATTTCTTGATTTTCCACTTCCCGCAATTGTTCAGCTGTTATACTACCTTCTTGAAAGTCTCTTTTTGCTTTTTTAATACTTTCAGAGCGAAGTAAGCTCCCTACATGATCAGCTCTAAATGGAGCTTTAACTAAAGTTTTTTCCATAAACATTTTCCTTCTTTCTGAAAAGGCGATTCTCTTCTACATTTAATGTAAGATAAGTATATAATAGGGAATCACTTATAACCTAAGATATAAATTCTATCTCTTGCTATAGCTTTAAACTATATCGAGCTACAGATTATATATGTTACACTCTATGATTTTCTCCGTGCTACACTTACTCTCATAAACAAACGGTTATACCAATGAGTCATTATACATCGTAATTTTATTCAACATTTTATGGAGGTGCGCTATGAATCCTATTTCTTTCTTTGAGCAAAGCAAATTAAAACCGTTCCACATTCTGCTAGTTTTTTGGTTATTTATCATCCTGATGTTTGAAGGATATGATGTCGTGATCTATGGGGCTACAATTCCCTTCTTAAAAGAATCATGGGGGATTTCAGATATGATAGCCGGTTCCATCGGTAGCTATACAACCATTGGTACAGCTACTGGTGCAGTACTGTTCGGTCTATATTCGGATCGTTTTGGTCGTAAGAATATTATTATTTTAACGACACTGATGTTTAGTCTTTTTACAATGCTTTCAGGTTTTGCACCGAATGCAATCATCTTTACTATCTGTCGCGTAATTGCCGGCTTTGGGTTTGGTGGGGTTATGCCGAATATCGCTTCACTTATTTCTGAATATGCACCATTAAAATATCGTGCTGCTATCATTTCATTTATTTTTTGTGGATATTCAGTTGGGGCGATGGGTGCTTCCTTCATCGGTCAAGCGTTACTGCCTGATTTCGGATGGCAACCAGTTTACTGGATTGGCGGTATTTCTTTACTTTTTATTCCATTCATGTTAAAAGCGATTCCAGAATCACTTGATTACTTGCTTACTCACAAACAACACGACCAGATTGTGATGATTGTTAATAAAGTTCAACCAAGCGCTGCTACAACACTTGATTTTACTTATAAAAAGAAAGCACAAGCACAAAAATCACCCGTTAGTGCTCTTTTCACAAAAAAATTCGCTGTTACAACGATGATGTTTTGGTTAGCATGCTTCTGTACATTCATTTTAATGTATTCACTTAATACTTGGTTACCTACATTGATGCTACAGGCTGGTTATACCTTATCTTCAAGCTTAATGTTTGTTGCCGTGTTACAAATCGGTTCGATTGTTGGCACAGTCATACTTAGTAATATCATTCAAAAAGTAGGATTTAAAAATGTGTTAATTCCACTTTATTTAGTTGGTGCTATTTCTTTAACACTCATTGGCTTTTCTACGAATCTCTATTTAGCGTACTTTTTCATTTTTCTCATCGGTGCTGCAACAGTTGGTCTACAAAATATGTCAAATGCATTTGTTGCTGCGTATTATCCTGTCGAGATTCGATCGGCAGCACTTGGAAGTACAATGGCCTTTGGTCGCCTCGGCTCCATTGTGGCTCCGACTTATGTGGCGATGTTACTGACAATGAACCTACAACCACAATTTAACTTTATCGCCATTGGAATTGCCGCTGTATTCGGTATGATCGCATTGTTCTTCGTTAATGATAAACACGCCGATTATCAACCTGCCCATGAATCAGAGGCAAACAACACTGAAACAGCCCAGGCATTATAAAGTGAGACTTCCATCAGTGGGGGTTCTCCTCATCCCCCACTGATGGTTAGCGAAACTTATCGGATCTTTACGGGCAGTTATCTCCCTCTTATCTTCTTTGCTTCTCCTGAATCTTGAAGTGGGAGTTTTACTGCCCGTTAAGGTGGGATAAAGCGAAGGGATGTCTGAAAAAATTCGGACCTCCCTTCAGCATTATGGCTAGCATTTTTAACAACTTTATTGTAAATTAAACGGCTTTATTTGTAATTAAACAAATATACAAAAAAACTCAGATGAAGCTCTCATCTGAGTTTTTTCCTTTACATTTTTTCAGGTGCTGAAACACCGATTAATGTCAATGCGTTTTGCAATGTTGTTTGTGTTGCTTTCATTAAGCCAAGTCTTGCACGGCTTTTTTCTGTATTTTCAGGATCTAGCACCTTTTCAGCGTTGTAGAAGCTGTGTAGTGCTGCTGCTAAATCGTAGATATAGTTTGTAATACGATGTGGAATTCGCTTTTGGGCAGCTTCTGAAACTGCTTGTGGGAATTCGCCTAGTTTTTTCAATAGATCAAATTCTTTTTCAGAAACAATTTCATCTAGTTTTAAGTTTTCTTCATATGTGATTCCTTGCTCTTCACCTTGACGAAGCATACTACAAATACGTGCGTGTGCATATTGAGCATAGTAAACAGGGTTTTCATTTGATGTCGATACAGCAAGATCAAGATCAAAATCCATATGTGTATCCGCACTTCTCATCGCAAAGAAATAGCGAACCGCATCAAGACCAACCTCTTCGATTAAGTCTCTCATTGTGACAGCTTTTCCAGTACGCTTACTCATTTTCATCTTTTCACCATTTTTATACAGGTGAACAAGTTGAATGATTTCGACTTCTAGTGTTTCCTTACCATAGCCAAGCGCTTCAATCGCTGCTTTCATACGTGGAATGTAGCCATGATGATCAGCTCCCCACACATTGATCAGCTTCGTAAATCCACGGTCAAGCTTGTCCTTGTGGTAAGCAATATCAGGAGTTAAATACGTATAAGAGCCATCATTTTTGATCAATACACGGTCTTTGTCATCACCAAACGTTGTTGAGCGGAACCAAGTTGCTCCTTCTTCTTCGTAGATATGACCTTTTTCCGTTAATTTCGCAAGCGCCTCATCAATTTTCCCATTATGGTAAAGTGATGTCTCAGAGTACCATACATCAAAAGAAACGCGGAACTCTTCAAGGTCAGCTTTCAACTTGCCCATTTCGTACTTCAAGCCATATTCTCTAAAGAAGCTTAAACGCTCGTCACGATTTTGCTCAACGAATTTGTCACCATACTCTTCAGCAAGTTTTTTCCCAATTCCAACGATATCCTCACCGTGATAACCATCTTCAGGCATTTCAGCATCTTTACCTAGAGCTTGTAGATAACGAGCTTCAATTGAGTTCGCTAAGTTGTTAATTTGATTTCCAGCGTCATTGATGTAATATTCACGTGACACATCATAGCCTGCTTTTGCTAAAACTTTGCATAAGGAATCGCCTACTGCTGCACCACGAGCATGACCTAAATGAAGGTCGCCTGTTGGATTTGCTGAAACAAATTCAACTTGCACCTTTTCGTTGTTACCGATGGTTGATTCACCGTAGCTAGATCCAGCTTTAATAATAGACGGGATTAGCTCCGCTAGATAGCTATTGTTCATGTAAAAATTAATAAAGCCTGGGCCAGCGATTTCGATTTTATCGATTGATCCTTTTTCTTTATCAATGTTGGCAACAATCTCATCAGCGATCATACGAGGTGCCTTTTTTGCCACACGCGCAAGCTGCATCGCCATATTCGTCGAATAATCTCCGTGTGCTTTTTCTTTTGGAAGTTCTAAAAGAACGTCGGGAATTTGCGTTTCTTCTGCAAGACCTGCTTTGACGACAGCGGCTTTGATTTCATCTTTTAACTGTTCTTTCACTTGTTGGACGATATTCATTTTTGCTCCTCCTTATATGTAATCATTAGTTTATGTACATGCGTTTCATTTTCATCTATTTTCAAATCATATAAAATAATGAGCTTACCTTCAAGCTCATGTTGATCAAATGATAACGATTCTGTATGTGTTTCTAACTGAAGTTTTCCAAAAGGGGTCGAGTAATCTGTTAGGGTTAGCGTTCCGAGCCTAAAACGTTGCTTCATTGTCACAGCTCCTGAGCGCATAACAACGACGTCATTTTCAGCTATTTTGACAGTTGTTTTGACAAAGCCAAGCTCATGCTTTTCTTCATAGCGTACGTAAATCGTCTTCCCTTTTAGAAAATATTCTCCGGTTGTCGTTACTTCAATGGTTTCTATTTCTTTGTCATGCTGACTTTGGATTTCCGATAAAACGTGGATTTTAATAGGTGTGCTTTTTGACATATAGACACTCCCTTTTCATCTACCTACTTAACTTTAATAGTATAAGGAACGATTTGCAACTTCGCAAGGGGGAATATGGGGTTGTTTGTTCCTCAGCTTACCAACATTCACTTTAAAATAAAAAACAGCAAACACAGGCAAATTAATTATTTATGATCTCTCTAAAACAAAAGGCTACAAAGAGACTCACTCAAATGCGATTGTATAACAGCTAATTTGACTGAGCCTCTTTTATCAGTGTTTATTTACATTCATGTTCATCCAAAAAGCAAAACTTATACACTCTGTTTTTCAACCTATTTCTTTTCTTTAAGAATATTATGAGGAAAAGTCTAGAATTTCTACTCTAATAATAAGATGAATCGACTAAAACCATCTATAAAATACATTTTACGGTTAATGAGGATTCTAAATATTCTGGGCAACCGTTGCTTTCTATCGCTCTAATACTAATTACATCTCCTTCACTTACATGGCTTTGAACTATTTTTCCTATTGTTAGAGTGACTGTCGTTATCTTACCAACACTAGCTTGGAACCTAGAACCTGAAATAAAATTATCTCCATTGTAAATTCCGAAAATGACTGATTCGTTCCCCGGACTTAGTCTAACGGTAACATTTGCTGTTATTTCATATACACCAGCGGTTAATAACGTAATAGAATTTGCGGTAATATCTAGAGCAGCGCCTACCGCTGGTCCCATGGAGTCGAATTCAAGATTTTCCCCTTCAATAATAGGATGTAATTTTACATCTGTGTACAAAGATCCGAATGCCAAAATACCTCCTGAAGGTCCTCGCTTCCCCTGAGGTCCTCTGTCTCCTTTTGGACCTTGTGACCCTGGTTCTCCCTTTGGACCTTGTGATCCGGGTTCTCCTTTTGGACCTCGTGACCCTGGTTCTCCCTTTGGACCTTGTGATCCGGGTTCTCCTTTTGGACCTTGTGACCCTGGTTCTCCCTTTGGACCTTGTGATCCGGGTTCTCCTTTTGGACCTTGTGACCCTGGTTCTCCCTTTGGACCTTGTGATCCGGGTTCTCCTTTTGGACCTTGTAATCCGGGTTCTCCTTTTGGACCTTGTAATCCGGGTTCTCCCTTTGGACCTTGTGATCCCGCTTCTCCTTTTGGACCTTGTGATCCGGGTTCTCCTTTTGGACCTTGTGATCCGGGTTCTCCTTTTGGTCCTTGTGATCCGGGTTCTCCCTTTGGACCTTGTGATCCGGGTTCTCCCTTTGGACCTTTTGACCCTGGTTCTCCTTTTGGACCTTTTGATCCGGGTTCTCCCTTTGGACCTTTTGATCCCGCTTCTCCCTTTGGACCTTGTGATCCGGGTTCTCCTTTTGGACCTTGTGATCCCGCTTCTCCTTTTGGACCTTGTGACCCTGGTTCTCCTTTTGGACCTTGTGACCCTGGTTCTCCCTGTGGTCCTTGTGACCCCGCTTCTCCCTGTGGTCCTTGTGATCCGGGTTCTCCCTGTGGTCCTTGTGACCCTGCTGGTCCCTGTGGTCCTTGTGACCCTGGTTCTCCCTGTGGTCCTTGTGATCCTGCTGGTCCCCGTGGTCCCTGTGACCCTGGTTCTCCCTTTGGACCTCGGGATCCTGCTGGTCCCTGTGGTCCTGGTCGTCCTTGAAATCCACGCGGTCCTCTTGGACCTTTCTCACAAATGCATTTATGTTTCTCGCATTTATGTTTCTCGCATTTATGTTCAATTTCTTGGTTTTTATTTTTCCTACACCGAGGACAATTACAATTTTCACTGTTCACAGAAAATCCTCCTTTTTTCTACTCCTCAATAAAGTATGATAATTGACCTAATTGTTGAATTTTCCCAAAGAAATAATGATACGTTTTTTAAAACAACATTTATCAGAGGGTATACTTTTCAAAAGGCTGTTTTCTAAATGATTGTTGTTTTTTGATGGGCTAGAAGCCCGAAGCAATGGAAAAGGAGCCAAAGTGCTCACTAATAAAGGGGGTTCCAGAAAAAGGTTAGCTTTCGATAAATAGCCAATCTCTTAAGGATTCTCAATACGCTTACCATCAAATTTTACAATTTCATTGACCAGTAGAATCTAAACACAAGTACAAAAGGACGAAACCTATGTGGTTTCGTCCTCAAATATATACAGTATGTTTTTTCCTCGAAGTGGAATCTAGTTGATGCTAGTCGTTATTTCCCGATAAATTGTTGAGTCCAGTAGTTTCCATTTGCTACATGACCAACACCAATATGAGTAAAGCTTGAACTTAAAATATTCTGACGATGACCAGCACTATTCATCCAAGCGTTAACGACCTCTTCTGGTGAACGTTGACCTTTTGCAATGTTTTCTCCTGCTGTTTTATATGTGATGCCAAATTTCTTCATCATATCAAATGGAGATCCATAACTTGGACTAGTATGTGAGAAATAATTGTTTTTTTGCATGTCCGATGATTTCTCACGAGCAACCTTACTTAATGAAAGATCAACTTTAAGTGCTGGTAGTCCATTTTTTACTCGTTGCTGATTTGTTAAATCTACTACTTTTTGTTCGTATGCACTTAGTTTATATGCAGACTGGTTTGTTTGATTCGGTTGTTGAGAAGCTTGAGGTTGCTTGACAGCTGGTTGTTGGGATGTTACTGGTGTTGCTTTTTTAACTACCTTCGCTTGAACTGGTTGACTTTTTTGTTGCTGGGATGCTACCGGTGTTGCCTTTTTAACTATCTTAATTTGAACTGGCTGACTTGTTGATTGCTTTACTTGGTAGTTTTGTAGATTTATCTTTACTAGTTGATTAATTTGATCTGAATTACTATTCCCTGAATAATAATATACTTTTGCCTCTGTTTTCGTATTATTTGAAGCTGCGTCTGCTTGATTTGCGATCGGATTTGCCATTAATAGAGCGATTCCCGCAACTACTGACACTATCACTTTTTTCTTCATTTGCTTCCATCCTCCTTGATTGTTCACTTAATTCGCATCTATCGTAACATGCATTTTTTTGTAATATTACAGGCAAGATTTAGCAATTTATTTTTCCATTCTTGGTAATAGGAGAATTGACTTATCCACTACTCCTTTATTAACTCCCTCTATTAATCTTTTAGTAGAACATGATAAACCTATCTAAAAATAGTAAAATAATCACTACCATTGTAATAATTTGGTTACCAATGCGAAAACATATTCTTTTTCTCCTATTGACACCTTTCTACAAACCCAAGCTTTGTTACAGATATAACTAGGATGTTACAAAATTTAAGGTTAAGCTCCGTTCACAGAACAAAAGCGGAAGCGCCTTGATCAGCCTCAGGCATAGCATAAGACGCTTTTGAATAGAAGGCGTACTTTGCCTTCAATTCAAAAGTGGCTTATGACCTCGAGGGGCTAGGCGCTTACGCTTGCTGTCGTGCACTTATCCACAGTACAAGAATTTTATAATTTCCTAAACAACAAAAAAGAGCCTGACACCTTTATATTGTCAGACTCCTCACTGTTACGATTATTACCCTTTCTTCTGTACCCAGCCTAAGATCATTTCTCTTAAAATCTTACTAGCTGTGTTAGCTGTTTGCTCAGAAGAATCATAAATTGGTGCAACCTCTACTAAATCAGAACCGACTACGCGGACATCCGATTTTGCAATTTCATGAATCGATGCTAGAAGCTCTTTAGATGTAATTCCTCCTGCATCAACTGTTCCTGTACCTGGTGCATGTGCTGGATCTAGAACGTCGATATCAATCGTTACGTAAACAGGACGACCCGCAAGCTTTGGTAAAACTTCCTTTAATGGTTCAAGGACATCAAATTTAGCGATGTGCATGCCAACTTCTTTTGCCCATTGGAACTCTTCTTTCATTCCAGAACGAATGCCAAATGAGTAGACATTTGTTGGTCCGATTAAATCAGCAATTTTTTTAATCGGAGTTGAATGTGATAATGGTTCACCTTCATATTCATCACGTAAATCTGTGTGTGCATCCATATGGATAATAGCTAAGTCAGGGTATTTTTTGTACATAGCTTTCATAACCGGCCATGATACTAAATGTTCGCCACCCATTCCTAGAGGATATTTATCATCAGCTAGTAATTGGTCAATGTATTCCTCAATCATATCAATGCTTCTTTGCGGATTACCGAATGGCAATGGAATATCACCAGCATCGTAATACTTTACTTCATCTAGTTCACGATCTAAATATGCGCTGTATTCCTCAAGTCCAATTGATACTTCACGAATCCGCGCTGGGCCAAAGCGTGAGCCTGGTCTGTAGCTAACTGTCCAGTCCATTGGCATCCCGTAAATGACCGCTTCACTTTCTTCATAATTAGGGTGACTTTTGATAAATACATTTCCTGAATAGGCTTCATCAAATTTCATGATCGTTTCCTCCTAAAAAAAAGTGAGAGGCATATCCCCTCACTTTGAACAGTATTTTTTGATTTACTAGAAATTATGTGGTTTTGAATTAGTTTTCGTGTCTAGCTTCAGCACCTAGCTCCTCGAGTCATAAGTCAATCCGTAATTGAAGGCAAAGTACGCCTTCTATTACGGCTCGTCTTATGCTTGTCGGGTCTGAGCAAGGCGCTTCCGCTTTTCGTTGTGTCTAGCTTCAGCGCCTAGACCCTCGAGTCATAAGTCAATCCGTAATTGAAGGCAAAGTACGCCTTCTATTACGGCTCGTCTTATGCTTGTCGGGTCTGAGCAAGGCGCTTCCGCTTTTCGTTGTGTCTAGCTTCAGCACCTAGACCCTCGAGTCATAAGTCAATCCGTAATTGAAGGCAAAGTGCGCCTTCTATTACGGCTCGCCTTATGCTTGTCGGGTCTGAGCAAGGCGCTTCCGCTTTTCGTATTATTTAATTAAATCACTAACAAACTTCGGTAAAACAAAGCTAGCTTTGTGCAATTCTTTCGTGTAATATTTCGTTTCAATTTCATGGAAGCGGTCTTCGCTAACTTCAATTGGATCATATCTTTTTGATCCGATTGTGAATGTCCATAAGCCACTTGGGTATGTTGGAATGTTCGCAGTGTAAAGACGTGTGATTGGGAAGATTTCTTTTACATCACGTTGAACATTTGTGATTAGCTCTGGTGTGAACCATGGGTTATCTGTTTGAGCTACGAAAATACCGTCTTCTTTAAGCGCTTTTGAAATACCAGCATAGAAGCCTTTTGTGAATAGGTTAACAGCAGGTCCCATTGGTTCAGTAGAATCTACCATAATAACGTCATATTCATTTTCGCTTTCTGCAATGTGCATGAAGCCGTCCCCAACTTTTACTTCAACGCGTGGATCGTCAAGCTTTCCTGCAATTTCAGGAAGGAATTTTTTTGAATACTCGATAACCTTGCCATCGATATCAACAAGTGTTGCTTTCTTCACTTGAGGATGCTTCAACACTTCACGGATAACACCGCCATCTCCACCACCTACAACAAGAACGTTTTCAGGGTTAGGATGAGTAAATAAAGGAACGTGAGCTACCATTTCATGATAAACAAATTCATCCTTTTGAGAAGTCATCACCATTCCATCAAGGAAAAGCATATTACCGAATTCTTCTGTTTCAACCATTTCTAAATATTGAAAATCTGTTTGCTCTGTATGTAACGTTTGTTTAATTTTTAACGTAATCCCAAAATTCTTTGTTTGTTTTTCTGTGTACCATAATTCACTCATGATTATCATCCTTTCAGCGTATCGCTCTCTACTTTCTATTTATCCCAATTACTTACAGGTAAAAACCTAAAAGCGAAGAATTTGTGTATGTAACTTGTTTTCTTATTTTAACCGGCGAGTCCTTTGAACATCCGGAAAATGAAATAATAAATTCTTAAGACTTTGGGTAAGCACCTTATGTATCTTTTAGGCTGACCTGAGCGATTTTGCTTTCATATTAAGAAACCTAAAAAAAGTATAGATGAATCTAGACAAATTGCAAGATGAATTTCAAGACTTTTTATCAAAATGTTTAAAAAGCTTAAAAATAACTTATAATGGCTAACAGTGTCCATGTACAGATTCTTATCTAGAACGGAGGTGCGCAGGATGGATATTATTACACCTAAACGAATTCGGATAACGTTAAAAACAATACGTGCTATCACGTTTATTAGTCTACTATTATTAATCCTTTTTTCGAGCATCGTTCTTAGTATTGTTTTGTATGCAAAATGGCAAGGGCCTCCTTCTTTAACAGTGCCACAATCAACGATTATTTATGCAAGTGATGGGGCAAAGATAGGAGAATTACACAATGGTCAAAAACGCTATTGGGTAAGCCTTGATGATATTTCTGACTCTGTCCTGCAAGCAACGATCGCCATTGAGGACCGTAGTTTCTATGACCATCATGGTTTTGATTATAAAAGGATTGCAGGAGCCGCTTTAGCTGATTTAAAGGCGATGTCAAAGGTACAGGGAGCTAGTACGATTACCCAGCAATATGCTCGTAATCTATTTTTACAGCATGAAAAAACATGGCAACGGAAAGCAACGGAAGCTCTCTATACGATACGATTAGAACAGAATTATAGTAAGGATGAAATTCTAGAGGGTTATTTAAATACGATTTATTATGGACATGGCGTTTATGGAATCGAGGCTGCGGCTAACTATTACTTTGGAAAGAGCGCGAGGCAGCTCTCATTAGCAGAAGCGGCGATGCTTGCAGGCATTCCGAAAGGTCCTACCCTTTATTCTCCCTATGCCAATCAAGAAAAGGCAAAAGAAAGACAAAAACTCATTTTGAAAACAATGGAAGAGAATGGGTATATCACCACGAAGCAGCTAAATCAGGCCGTTCATGAAAACCTTGTTTATCTCACAAGGGCTGAAGAAGCCCAAAAGAGTATAGCACCTTATTTTCAAGATGCTATGATGAGTTCTTTAGTTGATAAATTACAGATCGATGAGCAAACAATTCAAACTAAAGGGTTAAAAATTTATACGACATTGGATGCAAGCATGCAAAAGATTGCAGAGGACATTGTCGAGAATTCAATCGAGGACAAATCGGAAATTCAAGCTGGTTTTGTAGCAATTGATCCAAAAACAGGGTATGTTAAGGCATTGATTGGTGGGCGAGATTACGGAAAAAGTCCCTTCAATCGCGCAACACAAGCGAAAAGGCAGCCAGGTTCAACGATAAAGCCTTTATTATATTATGAGGCAATCAACAATGGATTTACCCCATCAACTGAAATGATGAGTGAACCAACGTCCTTTGCATATGATGATGGGATGGCAACCTATAAACCTAGCAACTATAACGATTATTATGCGAATGACTTTATTACAATGCTCCAGGCCATCGCTCTGTCTGATAACATCTACGCTGTGAAAACTCATATCTTTCTCGGAATGGAGATGTTGGTGAAAGCTGGTGAGCAATTTGGTCTTCAAACGAAAATCAAAGAAGTCCCTTCAGCAGCATTAGGTACATCACCCGTCCGATTAATTGATATTGTCAATGCATACGGAATGCTTGAAAATAATGGAAATAAAATCGAACCTACCTTTGTAACGAAGGTTGAGGATCGAAACGGGGAAGTCATTTATCAAGCAGACAAGAATAATAAACAAGTCTTAAATGAGCAAGCTGCTTTTGTGACAACTCATATGATGACAGGTATGTTTGATACAAAGTTAAATGATTACACATCTGTTACAGGTCATTCCATTGCTGACTCCTTAACAAGAGACTATGCTGGAAAGTCAGGGACAACATCTACTGACAGCTGGATGATTGGTTTTTCTCCACAACTAGTTGCTGGTGTATGGACGGGATATGATAAAGGGAAAAAAATTGAACTCGTTCAAGAGAAAAGCTATGCAAAAACAATTTGGGCTCAGTTCATGGAAAAGGCATTGGAGGATCAATCTGTAAAATCATTTCGACCTCCAGACGGAGTCACAGGTGTGTATATTAATCCTGCTAGTGGAAAGCTGGCTACTGAGGAGTGTCCAACCAAAAGACTCACTTATTATATCGAGGGCACTGAGCCAACAGAATATTGTTCAGAACACGTACCAGACGTAAATGAGGATGGAGCCAATGTTCACAAGGAGAAGAAAGAAGGCTGGCTCAAGTTCTTTAAATGGTGGGATTAATTGAATGTGAGAGCGCCCTTTTCTTGTTTTCGCTCGGCGCCTAAGGAAGTGAAAAACCCCGAACAGAGTTGTGAGGTGACCCCTAAAAGTTAGAGTTTTATATTAAGCAGCTAATTGGCTGGTATGAATCCGATATTGAACAGGACTCATGCCTGCCAACTTTTGCTTTATACGCTTGGTATTATAATACTCTATATA